>NZ_JBFEFL010000001.1:2160000-2460000 GCF_040717445.1 Qipengyuania sp. JC766
GCCCTTTGCCGCATCCGCGGAGGCAATCGTTCCGCCCTCCGACGACAGGTCCACCTTCGCTTCCGTACGGGTCTCGCCCATGAGCGCCCCGAGGCCTCTGCCCAGTTTCTTCTTGCGATCGGTGCCCTTGCCGGCTGGCGACGCCTGGTCGGGTGCATTCTGCGCGCTCATGCGGCGGCCCTTTCTGCCGGAAGACGGCCTATCAGTTCTCTTGCCAGCGCCATGTAAGCCCGGCTGCCACGACAGCTATGATCGTAAATCAGGGCGGGAACTCCGTGACTCGGTGCTTCCGATAGGCGGACATTGCGCGGAATGACCGACTCGAACACCAGATCGCCGAGGCAATCCCGGACATCGTCGGAAACCTGATCGGTCAACCGGTTGCGCTTGTCGAACATGGTCAGAGCCACCCCGATGATGCCGAGCGAGGGGTTGAAGCGCTCCCGCACCTGTTCGACAGTCTGGAGAAGCTGGCTCAGCCCCTCCAGGGCAAAGAACTCACATTGCAGCGGAACGAGCAGCGTGTTCGCAGCACAAAGGGCGTTCAGGGTAAGCAGTCCTAGCGACGGCGGACAATCGATAAAACAGATGTCGTGACCGGAATGCGTAGACAAGGCTTGTCGCATCCGTCCGGTGCGGTGGGGGACATCGACCAGTTCCACTTCGGCGCCACTCAAATCGACTGTCGCCGGAACCAGATCGAGCTTGGGAATACCGGTCGAATGAATGGCACTGGCAATCGAAGCATCATCAACCAGCACGTCGTAGCTGGAAAGCTTGCGCTCGCCGGACGATACGCCAAGCCCGGTGGATGCGTTGCCTTGGGGGTCACAGTCGACAAGGAGTGTCCGCCAACCCGTTGCCGCCAGCGCGGTCGCGAGGTTCACGGCGGTCGTCGTCTTGCCCACCCCGCCCTTCTGGTTCGCAATCGCAATGGTGATCATGGTAATTCTCCGGCTCGAATCTGGCCTCTACCCACAATGATTCCGGCGTCCGCCGAGGTCAACGACTGTTTCACGTGAAACACTTGCTGAAGTCGCTCGGGAAGAGCTCTGATTTCTTGCTCCGCAGATCGCCCCTTGGGCAACACCCAAGCCGTTTCGGATGTGGAGAAGCGAGCGGACAACTTGAGCAATTTTGCGAGCGGTGCGAATGCCCTTGCGGATATCACTCCGGCGTCCTGCCGTGGGACGGTCTGGAGCCTTGATGCCTCAATGGATACATTCGGCAGTTGCAGGCGGGCGACCATTTGGACCAGCCAGTTGGTGCGCTTTTGTCGCTCCTCGATCAGAACGAATTTTAGTTCAGGTCGCATGACCGCGAGTACCAATCCGGGCAGGCCCGGACCCGAGCCGAGATCCAGCCAAGGGGATGTTCCACGTGAAACATGCTCCAAAAGCTGCGCGCTATCGGCGATATGGCGTTGCCAGATGATTTCGACGGTAGGTTCCGCGATCAGGTTCTGGTTCCGGTTCTCCGCTATCAGACCGTCAACCAACCTTCCCAGATTGGCAAAAGCCGATACGTTGCAGAGAGCGCGAACGTAGTCGCGCGCCTGTTCTTCGGATTGGATGGTACTCACGCCGCCTGGTCGTTTCGCCGGCGGGCCTGCACCAGGATCGCGGCGAGTGCGGATGGCGTGATCCCGGCGACCCGGCTCGCTGCGGCCATGTCTTGCGGCCTTGCGTTCGAAAGCCGTTCGACCATCTCGTTGGAAAGCCCCGGGACGGTCGTATAGTCGAAATGGCGTCCCAAAGACACGGCCATGCCCGATTGGAGGTCGCGCAGTTCGGCGTCCTGTCGAACCAGATATGGCTCATAAAGAGCGTCCTCTGCCAGCTCCTCCATGACCGAACTGTCCAAATTAATATCCCCGAGCAGGGGTGCAATCGATTCGGGCGTCACACTTTCGAGCCGCAACCAATCCTTCAGGCTTCGTCCCGGCTGATCGAGGCGCACGTCGATTTCCGCGTCCTTCAGTTCCTTGGCCGTGGCGGTACGTGCCAGCCCTTTCCGCAATGTCGCTGTCGCCTCGGCACGCCGCTCGAACCAGCGCCTGCGTTCGTCGCCAATGCATCCCGCTCCGATGCCAAGCGGCGTGAGCCTAGTATGCGCATTGTTCGCTCTCAGCCGGAGGCGATACTCCGCCCGAGCGGTGAGCATGCGATAGGGTTCGCTCACCCCATGAAGCGTGAGATCGTCGATCATGACTGCGATATAGGAGTTGCTCCGGTCGAGGGCCGGCGCTTGGGTATCGCATTCAGCCGCGGCTGCCGCGAGTCCCGCGACGAGCCCTTGCGCAGCCGCTTCCTCGTACCCGGTTGTGCCGTTAATCTGACCCGCACAATATAGGCCGGGTATGGCTTCCACCTGAAGGGAACTGTCGAGCGCTCTCGGATCGATGTGATCGTACTCGACCGCATAGCCCGGGACCGCCATTTCCACGTGTTCGAGCCCCGGCATGGCGCGAAGCATGTCATGCTGCACATCGACTGGCAGCGATGTACTGATGCCATTGGGATATATCAGTGGGCTATCCAGCGCTTCGGGCTCCAGGAAAATCTGGTGCCCGTCCCGATCTCCGAAACGATGGATCTTGTCTTCGATCGACGGGCAATAGCGCGGGCCCGCCGCCCCGATCGCACCCGAAAACAATGGCGAACGATCGAGGTTCTTCCGGATGATCTCGTGCGCCGCTTCGGTCGTTCTGGTGATCGCGCAAAACAGTTCCGGATTCTTCCGCCGCTTCGTCAGCGGCGACATGGTCCAGTCATTGGCCTCGGACGGCTGAACATCCAGTTGCGCCCATTCGATTGTCCGCCCGTCGAGGCGTGGCGGGGTACCGGTCTTTAGCCGGGCGAGCGGCAAATCCGCCTCGCGCATTTGCAGCCCTAGGCGCGATGCAGCCGCTTCGCCGATCCGCCCGCCTTCGAAACGCTCTTCGCCGCGGAACAGCTTGCCGCCCAAAAATGTGCCTGTGCAGAGGATGACACGCGGCGCGGAGAGGAGCGTGCCGTCGGAAAGCTCCAGGCCGCCGACCCGGCCGCCTTCGAGCCGGAGAGCCGCAACCTCACCCTCGACGACCACGAGTCCCTCCTGCGTCGCGACGAAGGACTGAACGCTTTCGCGAAAGAGGCGCCGATCCGCCTGGATGCGGGGGCCCCATACGGCGCTTCCCTTCGAGCGGTTGAGCATTCGGTAGTGTATCGCCGCTGCGTCGGCCGCCCGGCCGATCACGCCGTCCAGCGCATCGACCTCGCGCACAAGATGGCCCTTTCCGAGCCCGCCGATGGCCGGATTGCAGCTCATCGCGCCGACGGTGTCTTTGTCGAACGTGACCAACGCTGTCGCCGCGCCCATGCGCGCCGCCGCACGTGCGGCTTCGACGCCGGCGTGGCCGCCGCCGACAACAAGGACCTGAAATTCGTTCATGGGCGCCATTTACGCCTGTTGGTTTAAGCGGTCAAAGACTGTCGGACGTTTCACGTGAAACACCTACTTGCCGATGCAGAACCGCCCGAACAGATGGTCCAGCATCGCCTCGGTAGACTTGAGCCCGAGGATCGCGTCGCATGCCGAAAGACACTCGCGCAGGTTCTCGGCAACCAGCAGAAGGTCGCTACCGTCCTCCGCTCGCTCCAGCGCACCCCGCGCCACAACGAGATGCGCGCGTTGTCTTTCGTTCCACGCATTACGTCCCTGTGCCGGGACGAGCGAGCTTCCGGCTTGCTCGGCGATCCGAAGGAGAAGATCCTCGACGCCCCGTCCGGTCCTGGCCGACACGACGACATCCGCGGCCGACTTTCGCGGCGTATCGGGGAGATCGGCCTTCGGCTCTACCTCCCATGCGCCCGTCGGACCCTCGCCTTCCGGACCGAGCCACAGAACAAGATCCGCCTTGGCCAGTTGATCGCGCGCCTTGGAAATGCCGATGCCTTCCGCCTCGTCGGCCACGTCGTCGCGCAGGCCCGCCGTGTCGGAGAAGACCACCGGTACGCCGCGGATACTGACCGGTCGCTCCAGGACGTCCCTTGTAGTGCCCGGGCTCGCCAGTGCGATAGCGACGTCTTCGCCTATCAAAGCATTGAAGAGGCTGGACTTTCCGGCATTTGGCGGGCCGGCGAGGACCACGCGGTAACCGTCGCGCATACGCTCCGCCCTCGGCGCGTCCAGTTCTGCCGCTATTTCGCCCGCAAGAGCCGACACATCTTCGCGGAAGGATTGCGGCAGCTCGCTCACATCGTCCTCGTCCGAAAAGTCGAGGATGCTTTCGACTGTTGCGGACAGGGTCAACGCCCGTTCGCGCCAGCCGTGGACCTTCCGGGAGATGACCCCGCCGACCGCCGACATCGCCGCGCGGTGCTGCAATTCGGTTTCCGCTTCGAGCAGGTCGGCCAGCCCTTCCGCTTCGGCCAAGTCCAGCCGGCCGTTGGCGAACGCGCGGCGGGTGAATTCCCCTGGCTCCGCCTTCCGAAGGCCCGGTAGTGTCGCGAGCGCCTGTTCCACGACGGTTACGACCGCCCTACCCCCGTGCAAATGCAGCTCCGCGCAATCCTCACCCGTTGCCGAGGCCGGACCGGGAAACCACAGGACCAGCGCGCGGTCGAGGACCTGACCGTCCGCTCCCGCCAGCGTCCTGAGCGATGCGTGGCGCGGCTGCGGCAGACTGCCGGCGAGCGCTTTCACGGCGGAGCCGGCGTCAGGCCCCGTAATGCGCATGACGGCGATCGCGGCCGGGGGGCTGCCGCTCGACAGGGCGAAGATCGTGTCCATCGTCAGGCGCGGGTAACGCGGGTGCGCAATCAGTCCTTCGACCTGGCCGGCTTGTCCCCGGTGGCAGGTCCGGTCGCCGCATCCAGGAAGGTCTGGAACAGCTTGAAGCCCACCTGCCCCATGGGGGCGAGCTGGCGCGCGAACTGCTGCATCTGTTCGGGGTTGGCCGCCCCCTTCATCGCATTGGTCACGGCATCCATGTAGACGTCGTTCGCCTTGCCAACGTCCGGCAGACCCATGAAGGCGCGCGCCTCTTCGGGCGTGCAATCGATTTCCACTTGGACCTTCATGGCGTTTTCTCCGTTATCGTGGTGTCCATGACCGCATTTGGGCACGAATTTCCCTGCCCGCAAGCACGACCGACCAAGGAGAGAACCCCCGATGACCGCCAACACGCAGATTTCCACGCTCGACCAAGACGGCGAGTTCGCCGCCTATGTCGCTCGCCCCGAAAGCAAGCCGCGCGCGGCGATCGTCGTGATACAGGAGATCTTCGGCATCAACGCCGGCATCCGTCGCAAGTGCGACCTGCTGGCGGAAGACGGCTATCTCGCCGTCGCACCCGACCTGTTCTGGCGTCTCGAGCCGGGCATCGAGCTCGATCCGGACATCGAACCGGAATTCCAGCGCGCGCTCGACCTGATGGGCAAGTTCGACCAGGACATGGGCGTCCGCGATATCGAGGCCGCCATCGAATGGGCGCGCGACGACATGGAAGAGGGCAAGGTCGGCGCGGTCGGCTACTGCCTCGGCGGGCGGCTCGCCTACATGACCGCCGCACGGACCGGTTCGGATGCAACCGTCGGTTACTATGGCGTCGGCATCGACGAACTGCTGCGCGAAAAGGACGCGATCGCCAATCCGCTGATGCTGCATATCCCGACGGAGGACGGCTTCGTCGACAAGGACACGCAGAAAGCGATGCACGAAGGGCTGGACGACCACCCCAAGGTGACGCTGTACGATTACGAAGGGCTCGACCACGGCTTCGCGACCGAGTTCGGGGAGCGGCGCAGCGAGGAAGCGGCGCAGCTGGCGGACAAGCGCACGGCCGAGTTCTTCGCAAAGCATCTGGGCTGATACCCGTCCCATGCGCGCGCTGACGCCCTGGCGGTTCATCATCCCGTCGGGCCTGCTGGTCCTGACGGCCCTGGCAATCTGGCTGGGGCCGGTCTGGCTCGCAGTCGTCCTCGGCGCCCTCACCGCGCTGGCGCTGTGGGATTTCGTGCAGCGGCGCCATACCTTGCGACGCAATTTCCCGCTGATCTCCCGGGTTCGTTGGCTGATGGAGGACCTGCGGCCCTTCGCGCAGGCCTATGTGGTGGAAGACGACCTCGACGGGCGTCCCTTCAACCACCAGGAGCGCAGCCTGATCTACGCCCGCGCCAAGGGGGAGCTGGACAAGCACCCGATGGGGACGGAGCTGGACGTCTATTCGGACGAGTACGAATGGCTCAGCCACTCCATCGTGCCGAACGATCGCGCACCCGATACCTGGCGGACCACGATCGGCGGGCCCGATACGCGCAAGCCCTACAATTCCGCCCTGCTGAACATTTCGGCGATGAGCTTCGGCTCGCTTTCCGCCCGTGCGATCGAGGCGCTCAACCTGGGCGCCGCGATGGGCGATTTCGCGCACAATACGGGCGAAGGCAGCATCAGCAAGTACCACCTGGCCCATGGCGGCGACCTGATCTGGGAAATCGGGTCGGGCTTCTTCGGGTGCCGCACGGACGATGGCGGTTTCGATGCGGGCCGGTTCGCGTCCAACGCTACGCGCGACGTGGTGAAGATGATCGAGATCAAGCTGAGCCAGGGTGCCAAGCCGGGGCATGGCGGCGTCCTGCCGGGGGAAAAGGTGACGGCCGAAATCGCCCGGGCGCGCGGCGTGCCCGAAGGCAAGACAGTCACCTCGCCCGCGGCCTTCTCCACCTTCGCCACCCCGATCGAATTGCTCGAATGGCTGGCACGCCTGCGTGAACTGTCGGACGGCAAGCCGGTCGGCCTCAAGCTGTGCGTGGGCAAGCCGCACGAGGTGTTCGCTCTCGCCAAGGCCATGCTGGAAACCGGCATCACGCCCGATTTCATCACGGTGGACGGCGCGGAAGGCGGAACCGGTGCCGCACCGCTGGAACTGTCGAACAGGGTCGGCATGCCGCTGCGCGAAGGGCAGATCTACGTGCGCAACGCACTCGTCGGCACGGGACTGAAGGACAGGGTCCACCTCGCCGCTTCGGGCAAGATCTATTCCGGCGCTCAGATGGCCGCAGCCTACGCGCTGGGGGCGGACTGGTGCAATGCGGCGCGTCCCTTCATGTTTGCGCTGGGCTGCGTGCAGTCCATGCAGTGCCATACGGATCATTGCCCCACCGGAGTCGCCACCCAGCAGGCCTGGCGCCAGAAGGGCCTGGTGGTGGAGGACAAGGGACCGCGCGTGGCGCGCTTCCAGCAGCAGACGCTCAAGTCGCTGCGCGAAATCGTGGTCGCGATGGGTCTTTCGTCACCATGGGAAATCGAACCGCGCGACTTGCGCGAACGGCTCAACGGGGCGCGCAGCGACGCGATGAATGCGATCTACACCTTTGCGGAGCCGAACCAGCTGCTCGAAGACCCCGATTCGCTCGCCTTCGCGCATCACTGGCACGGCGCGCGGGCCGATACCTTCAAGCGAATGAGCTGAGCCGGACTGGGGTCAGTTCAGGACGGCGAAATTCAGCACCGACTGGCGCAGGTGCCCGTCGAAGCGTTCCGGCAGCAGTCCTGCGATTTCCTCGCGCCGCCGGTCGCGGTCGTGGTTCAACGAGATGCGCTTCATCGCCCAGTCGGGAAAGGTGCGATCCTCGACTCGGGCATCGTCGATCTTCACGATCCCGCTGTGGCGCGGATCGGACCCGATACGTCGCATGAGCGCGTTGAGATCCTCGCTCGCCCCCTCGAGGACCTGCAGGAAATTGCGGCCGTTGTAGAGGAGGAAACCGGTGATCCCAACATGGGCGTTTCTGCGCATGGCCGACTGGAGGATAGCGTCCACATTCGCTTCCTCCAGCGCCTCGGCCGTGCTGATGTAGGCAATCCTGATCATTGCGACTGAACCCGACTGAGCGCCCTACTGGTTCATCGTGTCGAAGAAATCTTCGTTGGTCTTGGAATCCTTCATCTTGTCGAGGAGGAATTCCATCGCGTCGATCGTGCCCATCTGCATGAGGATGCGGCGAAGGACCCACATCTTGGACAGCTTGTCTTTCTCGACCAGCAGCTCCTCCTTGCGGGTGCCGGACTTGCCGACATCCAGCGCCGGGAAGATGCGCTTGTCGGCGACCTTGCGGTCGAGCACGATTTCGGAGTTACCCGTGCCCTTGAATTCCTCGAAGATGACTTCGTCCATGCGGCTGCCGGTATCGATCAGCGCGGTCGCGATGATGGACAGCGATCCGCCTTCCTCGATATTGCGTGCCGCACCGAAGAAGCGCTTGGGACGCTGCAGCGCGTTCGCGTCGACACCGCCCGTCAGCACCTTGCCCGAGGACGGCACCACGGTGTTGTAGGCGCGGCCGAGACGCGTGATCGAATCGAGCAGGATCACGACGTCCTTCTTGTGCTCGACCAGGCGCTTGGCCTTTTCGATCACCATTTCGGCGACCTGCACGTGGCGCTGCGCCGGCTCGTCGAAGGTGGAGGAAATGACTTCACCGTTCACGGAACGCTGCATGTCGGTCACTTCTTCCGGCCGTTCGTCGACCAGCAGGACCAGCAGGAAGACTTCCGGATGGTTGTCCGTGATCGCCTTGGCGATGTTCTGCAGCAGCACGGTCTTACCGGTTCGCGGCGGCGCGACGATCAGTGCGCGCTGGCCCTTGCCCTGCGGGCTGATGAGGTCGATCACGCGGGCCGACTTGTCCTTCACCGTCGGATCGAGCGTGTCGAGGTTGAGCTTCGATTCCGGGTAGAGCGGCGTGAGGTTGTCGAAATTGGTGCGCATGCGCACCTGCTGCGGATCCTCGTAATTGACCGTGGCAAGGCTGGTCAGCGCGAAATAGCGCTCCCCTTCGCGCGGGGCGCGGATCTCGCCTTCGACCGTGTCACCGGTCCTGAGGCCCCATTTGCGGACCTGGTTGGGCGACACGTAGATGTCGTCCGGTCCGGCGAGGTAGTTCGCTTCCGGGCTGCGCAGGAAGCCGAAGCCGTCCTGCAGCACCTCGATGGTGCCGATGCCCATGATCTTCTCTTCGTATTCCTCGTCCTCCGCCAGTTCGCGAAGGATGCAGAACATCAGGTCCTGCCGCCGCATGGTGCCGGCCGCTTCGACCCCGAGTTCCTCGGCCATGGAGACCAGTTCGGCGGGCGCTTTCGCTTTGAGTTCTTTGAGATGCATGATTCAGGTAATTTTCCGATAGGTAGGACGGCCGGATCGATCGATGGGCTTGGAGAAAGCGGATCGAGGCGCAGGACTTGGAAGGGCGCCGGTTCCGGATACGGGGTTGCAGATACTCGCTTGGCGAAGGGCCGTCAATCGACCTCGGCGGGCCACGATGGTTTGCGCGGGGGCCGCCTCGGGGTCAGAAGGGCTTCACCACCGCCAGGATGACGATCAGCGCCGCGGCGACGGCCGGGACTTCGCCCCACAGCCGCAGCTGCCGGTCCGTCAGCGGACGTTCGCCCCGCGCCATCTTCTTGGCCTGCACGACCATCCAGCCGTGATACCCGCTCAGCGCCAGCACCAGCAGCAGCTTCGCATGGAACCAGCCCATGGTGTAGGCGCCGATCGCGACCATCATCAGCAGGCCGAACGTCCAGACGATGATGAGGCTGGGCGTCAGGATCATCTTGCGCAGCAGGGCGCTGCGCCCGGCCCAGAGCGCCTCTTCCTCGGACCCGGGCGCGCTGGGATGCATGTAGACCAGCTGGCGCGGGAGCATGAACAGGCCCGCCATCCAGAAGATCACAAAGATGATGTGCCCGGCGGTCAGCCAGCCTGCGGCGTAGATCTGGAAGAGAGCGTCCTGCATGGTGCCGATCTAGGAAACGCGAGGGCCCGCGTCACCCCTCCTCCTGCCGGACGATCCGCAAAAGCTGCTCGACATGCGCGACAGGTGTGCGCCGGTCGATCCCGTGGCCCAGGTTGAGGACATGCGGCCGCCTGGAAAACGCCGCCAGGATATGGCGCGCCCGCCGGTCCAGCGCCTCGCCGCCCGCCAGCAGCAGAAGCGGATCGAGATTGCCCTGCACCGGCAGGTCGGGCGGCAGGATCGCCGCGGCCCATTCGGGATCGATCGTCTCGTCTATCCCGAGCGCATCGACTCCCGTTTCCAGCGCGTAGAGCGGCAATTTCTCGCCCGCACCTTTCGGGAAACCGATCACCGGGACGTCCGGATGGCTCGCGCGGATTTCCGACACGATGCGCCGCGTGGGTGCGATCACCCAGCGCGCGAACTCATCGGGCGCGAGGCTCCCGGCCCAGCTGTCGAACAGCTGCACCGCTTCCGCGCCCGCATCGATCTGGCCCCGCAGGTAGCCGATCGTGCGATCCGCGATCCGGTCGATGATCGCCTGCATCGCAGCGGGGTCGCGATAGGCGAGCGAGCGCGCATCGTGCTGGTCCCGGCTGCCCTCGCCAGCGATCATGTAGGTCGCAACTGTCCACGGACTGCCGGCGAACCCCAGCATCGTCACATCGTCCGGCAGGCGCTGGCGACACAGGCGGACGGTCTGGTAGACCGGATCGAACCGTTCGGGATGTTCGGTCAGCGCATCGAGCGGTTCATCGACAAGTCGCGGACACAATCTGGGCCCCTCGCCGGCCAGGAATTCCAGGTCCTGGCCCATCGCATGGGGGACGATCAGGATGTCCGAAAACAGGATCGCGCCGTCGAAACCGAACCGCCGGATCGGCTGCAGGGTCACTTCGGCAGCCGCCTCGCTATCGTAGACGAGGTCCAGGAAACCGCCCTTTTCCGCCCGCAAGGCACGATATTCGGACAGGTAGCGCCCCGCCTGGCGCATGAGCCAGACGGGCGGGATTTCGCATCGCTTTCCGCGCAGCGTATCGAGGATCGGACCGGGCATGGATCAGGTCATTCCAAAATAAATGAAATTTATAAAGAGGATGTAGGAGTCTGTTGGCCCTGTGGAATACGGGGACAAACCGCCCCTGCCGCAATTCTCCCGCCTTTGCCACCCGTCCCGGCCGATCCGAATCGCGGGGCTGCTTGAGTCAAAGACTCGTTTTCCCGCTTACCCACACCCTGTTGGGAACCGGTGCGACGGTCGATAAGCACCCGGAATTTATTCGGCATAGCGAGGAGGAAAACCGTCCCCGAACTTGTCGCCAGAGTCATGCCGTGGTTTATGCCCGTGCTGTCCACAAGCCGCCGAACGAGCGTCGCCACGCATGAACCGCCTTCACCTCCATCTCGTATCCGATTCGACCGGCGAGACGCTGGAGATGGTCGCAAAGGCGGCGCTCGCCCAGTTCGAAAACGCGGAGGTTACCCGTCATTTCTGGCCGATGGTCCGCTCGCGCCAGCACCTGGAGCGGATCGTCCCGGAACTCGCCAGCCATCCCGGGCTGGTGCTCTTCACGCTGGTGAATGCTGAGACGCGGCGCCTGCTGGAGGACCACTGCCGCCGGCTCAGCCTGCCCATGGTGCCGGCACTCGATGCAGTGACCGACGCGCTCGAGGCCCAGCTAGGCCAGGAAGCGCACGGCAAGCCCGGCCGCCAGCACCTGATGGACGATGCCTATTTCCGGCGGGTCGAGGCGATCCACTATACCATCGCCCATGACGACGGTGTCGGGTGGGAAAACTGGGGCGAGGCCGACATCATCCTTGCCGGCGTGTCGCGCTCGTCCAAGACCCCGACCAGCATCTATCTCGCCAATCGCGGATACAAAACGGCCAACATCCCCCTCGTGGTGGAAAGCCCGCCGCCCCCGCTCCTGTTCGAATTGCGCAAGCCGATGATCGTTGGCCTCACCACGGCGCCCGAACGGCTGGTCCAGATCCGGCGCAACCGGCTTCTCAGCCTGAACGAGGGAACGCAAACTTCCTATGTCGATTCGGAGCGCGTGCGCAACGAGGTGCAGTACGCACGCCGCCTGTTCGCGGATAATGGCTGGCCGGTGATCGACGTGACTCGCCGGTCGATCGAGGAAACCGCGGCCGCTGTCATCCGCCTGCATAACGAACGAGGATCGGGCGACGGTAGCCGCAAGAGCGGGACCCGGCCGATCTAATGCTGGTCCTTGCATCCCAGAGCCAGTCGCGATCGGCGATGTTGCAGGCGGCGGGTATCGCGTTCGAGGCGGTGCCGGCCGAGGTCGACGAGCGGGCGCTGGAGCGTGAGATGGAGGGCGCCGATCCGACGGAGATCGCGCAGGCTCTCGCCGCCGCCAAGGCCGCGGCAGTGTCGGCCATGCGCCCGGACGATCTGGTGCTGGGGAGCGACAGCCTCGTGACTGTCGAAGGCGAGCGGTTCGACAAGCCAGCCAGCCGGGAAGATGCTGCACGTCACTTGCGCTATTTCTCGGGAAGGACCCTCCGGCTGCACAGCGCTGCCGCCCTCGCGACAGGCGGCCGGATCGACTGGATTGGCAGCGACATGGCCAGCCTCGGCGTGCGGGAGCTGAGCGACGCCTTCATCGAGGATTATCTCGCTCACGAATGGCCGCAGGTCGCGGGATGCGTCGGCGTATTCCGCATCGAGGCGCGCGGCGTGCTCCTGTTCGACCGGATCGTCGGCGACCATTTCACCATTCTGGGCATGCCCCTCATCCAGGTTCTCGCCGCCCTGCGGGAAAGGGACGTGCTGGAGTGACGGCGTGGGCAGAAGTCATCGGGGATCCCATCACGCAGTCGAAATCTCCTGCGATTCACGGGTTCTGGATCGAGCAACTCGGGCTGGATGCCCGGTACGAGGCAAGACTCGTGCATGCCGATGGTCTGGCAGACTATCTGGACGCACGACGCGGCGATGCGGACTGGTGCGGCTGCAACGTGACCATGCCGCACAAGCAGGCGGTGCTGGATTTTCTCGACGAAGTGGACCCGGTGGCGGCCCGGATCGGCGCGGTGAACACCATCGTCCGGCGGACTAACGGCACGCTTGTGGGTACCAACACCGACATGAGCGGCTTTCTCGAGCCGGTGATGGGCGAACTCGCTTCCCGGCACCTGTTCCGCATGGCGCGGGTGCTGGGGACGGGCGGTGCGGCGCGCGCCATCGTCGCCGGGCTGGCCGAGCATGGGTTCACCATCGTCCTTGCGGGACGCGATCCGGAAAAGGCGCGAGGCATTCTCGATACGCTCGCACCGACCGGGGAGCATTATGCCGTGCAGCTGGATCATTTTGCCGGTCCGACGGATTTCGCCTTCGACGATCGGTCCCAGTGCCTGGATCTCGTGGTCAATGCCTCTCCACTCGGGATGCGCGGCCAGCCTGCGCTCGCGTTCGACTGGAGCCATGCACCCCCCGGATCGATCGCCTACGATATCGTGACAGATCCCGTGGCCACGCCCTTCCTTGACGGGGCGCGGGCACGAGGGCTCGCCACGATCGATGGCCTTGCGATGCTGGTCGGGCAGGCGGCCGGAGCTTTCGAATTGTTCTTCGGCATGAAGCCGCCGCGCGATCGCGACGCCGAACTCAGGGACATGTTGGCCCGATGAGCGCCCCCCGGATTATCGGCCTGACCGGCTCGATCGGCATGGGAAAGTCCACCGTCGCCGCGATGTTCGCCGACGAGGGCGTCCCGGTCTTCGACGCCGATGCCGAAGTCCGCGCGATGCAGGGTGCCGGGGGCGAGCTGGTCCCGGCCATCGAGACCGCCTTTCCCGGAAGCACGGACGGCAACGGCGTGATGCGCGACGTTCTGGGCAGCCGTGTCTTCGGCGATCCGGAAGCTCTCGCGCGGCTCGAGGCGATCGTGCACCCCGCGGTCGCGGAGAGGCGGTCGGCCTTCCTGAAGGACAATGAAGACGCGCCGTTCGTCCTGTTCGATATCCCCCTCCTGTTCGAGAAAGGCGGAGATCGGGGACTCGACAGGATCGTGGTCGTCTCTGCCCCCTCCGCTGTCCAGCGCGAAAGGGTGCTCGCGCGTGACGGCATGACGGCGGACAGGTTCGAGAAAATCCTGCAGCTGCAGATGCCGGATTCCGACAAGCGCGCCCGGGCCGATCACGTCATCGATACGGGTGTCCCGCTCGAGCAGACCCGCCGCAAAGTGCGCGCCCTCGTTGCGCAACTGCGAGAGGAACTGTGACAAACAGGATACCGGCCTTGCAGGGCGCCGCCGATCGGCGGATATTGGGGTCATGCGCGAGATAGTATTCGATACCGAGACGACCGGCTTCGATCCCAAGACGGGCGACCGGATGGTCGAGATCGGCTGCGTCGAGCTCGTCAATCGCCTGCCCACCGGCAAGACGCTACAGCTCTATTTCAATCCGGAACGGGCCATGCCGCCGGGGGCCTTCGCCGTGCATGGCCTGTCCGACACGTTCCTGGCGCAAAAGCCGCTTTTTCGCGACCAGGTCGAAGAGATCCTCGAATTCTTGGAGGATTCGCCGCTCGTTGCGCACAATGCCGGGTTCGACATGGGCTTTCTCAACGCCGAACTGGCGCTGTGCGAGAGGGATGCGATTGATCTGGGGCGCATGATCGATACCGTGGAAATGGCGCGCAAGCGGCATCCGGGCGGGCAGAACTCGCTCGACGGCCTGTGCAAGCGCTACGGGATCGACCGGAGCCACCGCGTCAAGCACGGGGCGCTGCTGGACGCGGAATTGCTGGCCCAGGTCTACATCGAACTGACCGGCGGGCGGCAGATGGGGCTCTCGCTGGCTGCCGAAGCCGCCCGGACCGCCGAAGCGGCACCGGCCCGGATCGTGCGCAGCACACGGCCATACAGGGCGCCGCGACCGCACGCCGCGTCGGCTGCGGAACTTCAGCGACACGAAGCCTTTATCAAGGCCATGGATAATCCCATCTGGAGCAGATAGCGTCAGTCACGCTTTCACGGGAAAGAGGTGCCAATGGATATTCGGGTTTCTGGTCATCAGGTGGACACCGGCGAAGCGCTGCAGGACCATGCGGAAGAACGCCTCACGGGCATCGTCGAGAAATATTTTCCGCGCGCGCTGTCCTCCCACGTCACCTTCGGCAAGGCGCCGGGCGGCGCCTTCACCTGCGATATCGTGACCCATGTGATGCAGGGCGTGATCGTGAAAGGCCACGCGGAAGCGCACGATGCCCACCAGGCCGTCGACCAGGCCGCGACGAAGATCGACAAGCAGTTGCGGCGGTACAAGCGGCGCCTGACCGACCGCCACGCGCAGGCGGATCACGCGGCGCGCGAGGAAGAGGCGGCCTACACGATCTTCGCATCCGAGGACGTGGAAGAGGAGATCGAGGCTGACGCGCCGCCGATCATTGCCGAAACGCGTGTCGACATTCCCGAATCGAGCGTTGCCGATGCCGTTATGATGCTGGACCTGCGCGATACGAACGCCCTGTTCTTCAAAAATGCTGGAACCGGACGGCACAATATGGTCTATCGCCGCCACGACGGATCGATCGGGTGGGTAGAACCCCGCTAACCCGGCATCCCCGCCGCAATTACGGCGCTTTACCCTTCCGGTGCCTGGTGGCGCCGGACAATTGCCTGGACCAATGCTCGACGCATATCTCAAACTTGTCCCGCAGGCGGTCGCGTTTGCGCGCGCATCCGGCAAGCCGGACGTCCTTTCGCAAACCGCGAACATTCTCGCCGACTGCTACGACGTTTCCCCGCATGCCGTCCTCGAAGGGCTGCAGGATCGCGAAGCGCTCGGCAGCACGGGCTTCGGCCGCGGTGTCGCGATACCCCATGCCCGTCTGGCGGAACTCAACCGTCCGGTCGCGATCGTCGTACGGCTCGAAAAGCCGGTCGATTTCGCAGCGGCGGACGGCCTGCCGGTGGAACTGGTCTTCGGCCTCGTCTCGCCCGAAGGCGCGGGCCAGGCCCATTTGCACGCACTTGCCGCCCTCTCGCGGCTGGTGCGCGACGACAGTGTCCTCGAAAGCCTGCTGGCCGAAACCACGCCGGAAGGGCTCTACGCCTTGCTGAGCGATGCAGCCGATCGCGATGCCGCCTGAGCCGAACTCCGGCGAACAGGCCCATTTCCGGGCGCTGGAGCGGCTTTACGCATCGGCCCCTGTCAACTCGCTGTTCGCATCGAGGCTGGCGATCGAATCGCGCGGACATGCCCGACTGGTCTTCGACGTGACCGAGCAATCCTACCACGCGGCGGGCGCTGCCCATGGCACCATCTATTTCAAGATGCTGGACGATGCGGCCTTCTATGCTGCGAACACGCTCGTCAGCGACCGTTTCCTGCTGACCACGTCGTTCAACCTGCATTTCACCAAGCCTGTCAGGATCGGCCAGGTCGTCGCCGAAGGTCGCTGGGTCAGCGGCAAGAGGCGCGTGTTCGTGGCCGAGGCGCGGCTCGTGGACGAGGAAGGGGACGAGATCGGGCGCGGCACCGGCACGTTCATGCGTTCGCACATCCCGCTTTCCGGCCTTCCGGGATACCAGACCGATCACCCGCGTGACTGACGATCGCCTGCCCGCGCATCTGGAAGTTGGCGGGCTGGTGCGCGCAGTGCAGGCTGCCGGCGGGTTTGCGACCGTCCTTTCGAAAGGAGAGCGGGATGCCGGCACGATTGCCCTCGTGTTGCTCGATCGCCACGGGCCCGCCCGCTTCATGGAGCGTATGCCGCAGCTGGACGGCAGCCGGATTTTCACCTGCACGCGCGAGCAGGACACTGAAAATGCAGGGGAATTCGACGCCTATGTATCCCGGCGCGCAGCTTCCGACCCCGATCTCTGGGTGGTCGAACTGGATGTCGCGAGTCCGGAACGTTTTGCCGCAATGCAGCAGAAATAGGTTGACCTGATTTCAGTTGAAACTATCTGGCGGCTCGCAACTTCCGATTAGCGCACGCATCCGGATGGCACTGAGGCCGTCCTGAGAGCACGCAGACGGGGGCCGGACCACAGGTTTTCTACCGTTACAAATGCCCGGACCGTTTCCGGGTTCCGACCTGCGCAGGACCGTCCACCGCCGTAACTTGCGGGATCAATGAAGCGTAAGACTTGTTTCACGGGCCTTCTGGGCCTGGGTACCATGGCGTTCGTCGCTTTCGGCAGTGCCGAAATTTCCGACGCCCACGCCGAAGACAGCTGGACGCCGGAACGCGCCGTCGTCGAATCCACCCTCGATACGATCACGGTCGTTCCGCCGGTCGATCCGGCTCTGGACGGGCTTGCCGCGGACCAGGATGCCGCTCTCGAGGAATTGCAGCCTGACGAACAGGTGGACGCGCCGGAAACCGTGCGCGCGGCGAGCCTCCAGGAACTCATCCGGACCGTCGATACCGGGGCGCGCCTGTCGCGCGAGATGGAGTGCCTCGCCGGCGCCGTGTATTTCGAATCGCGCGGCGAACCCGTGGACGGCCAGCTGGCCGTGGCCCGGGTGGTGATGAACCGCGCGAGTTCCGACGTATTTCCCGACAGCTATTGCGACGTCGTCTACCAGCGCAAGCAGTTCAGCTTCGTCCGCGGCGGGAAGATGCCCCGCATCGTTCGGGGCAGCGCGGCCTGGCAGCGCGCCAAGGCCATCGCCCGGATCGCCCACGAAGGGCTTTGGGACAGCGAGGCCGGCGATTCCCTCTATTTCCACGCGCGCTACGTCACGCCGCGCTGGAGCCGTACCAAGACCCGCCTGGCGGCAATCGACACCCACATCTTCTATCGCTGACGCGGGCCGACCGGGCCCGGGCGGTCCTTTCGGGTCAGTCCCTGACCTGGACCCAGACGGGCGCGTGATCGCTCGCCTTCTCGCGGCCCCTGCGCTCCTTGTCGACGCCGGCGGCTTCCAGCCTGTCGGCCAGTGCCGGCGACAGCAGCAGGTGGTCGATCCGGAAGCCGTGATCGCGTTGCCAGGCGCCGGCCTGGTAGTCCCAGAAGGTCCATACCCCGCCGCGCGGGTTCAGCGTGTCGATCGCGTCGGTCCACCCGTCGTTCAACATGCGCCGGTAGGCGTCACGTGACGCCGGCTGCATCAGGGCATCGTCCGCCATGGCCTTGGGCGACCAGACGTCCTTGTCTTCGGGAATGACGTTGAAGTCCCCGACCAGCGCGGCCGGGACCTCTTCCGCCCAGATTTCCGCGGCGCGCTTGCGCAACCGTTCCATCCAGCGCAGCTTGTAGTCGAACTTCGGACCGGGCTGCGGATTGCCGTTGGGCAGGTAGATGGAAGCGACGCGTACGCCGTTTACGTCGGCTTCGAGGTACCGCGCATGATCGTCCTCGGGTTCGCCTTCGAGGCCCCTGCGGATCTCGACCGGTTCGAACCCGTCGGCGAGGATTGCGACTCCGTTGAAGCTCTTTTGCCCGTGCCAGATCGCCTTGTAGCCGATGGATTCGAATTCCTCGGCCGGAAATCCCTCGTCCATCGATTTAACTTCCTGCAGGCACGCGACTGTCGGCCGCGTCTCTTCGAGCCATTCCTTGAGGCGCGGCAGGCGCGCCTTGATCCCGTTGATGTTGAAGCTGGCAATGCGCATCCGTCGCTGATGCCCGATCGCGCGCGGGAGGTCTAATTCAAATCCCGAAACTCGATCCGCAGCCGCACCCGGCGGCGGCTTGCGGGTTTTCGACCCGGAACGCCGAGCCGCCCAGCGTATCCACGAAATCGACCTGGCTGCCGGCGACGAGGTCGAGGCTGACGGGATCCACCACGAGGCGGACGCCGTCCGTTTCGGACACGGCATCGTCGGCCTTGGGCGTGTCGGCCAGGCCGAACTTGTACTGGAATCCCGAACAGCCGCCGCCCTCAACCGAAAGCCGCAGGATCGCGGGCTTCGACTGCCGTTCCGCGATCCAGGCGATGCGCTTGGCCGCAGCCGGCGTGAGGGTGGGTGTTTCGCTCATGCGCTGGAGATAGGGGGCCTTGCGGGCGCCCTCAAGCGGTGGCGATATAGTCGCGCATCGCTTTTGCTTCCTGCTCGACTTCGACGATGCGCGACTTGACGAGGTCGCCGATGGAAATGAACCCGACCATGTGCTCCCCCTCCATCACCGGCAGGTGGCGGATCCTGCGACGTGTCATCAGGCCCAGCGCGTCATCGACACTGGTCTGCCGGTCCACGGTGATCGCGGGCGCGGTCATGACGCCGCCGACCTTCTTCGCAAGGCAGTCCGTCCCTTCTTCCGCGAGGCGATAGACGACATCGCGTTCGGAAAAGATGCCGACGACCTTGCCGGCGCGAGTGACCGGCATCGCCCCGATCCGCCGCTTGGCCAGGATCGCGATCGCTTCCCCCACGGGCGAATCGACGCTGCACACCACGATTTCAGAGCTGGCCCGGTTTCCCGTCAGTTTGCCGATATCCATGCTTTCATCTCCTTTCCCGGAAAGCAGGATGCCACACGAACCTTCCGAATGCGAATCCCGGGCGCCCTTGAACAGCGGGCGGTCTGCCGCCATTGGAGAGGCATGAGCAAAGGTTCCCCGCTCGACGATCCGGAAAAGGCCGCCCACGCATGGGCGCGCTATCGTCGCATCATGCGATTCATGCTGATCCTGACGATCGGCGTGGTCGTGCTCGCGATGGCGGTTCTCTACGACGGGCAGAGCGAGGCGTCGGTCCACTATTACATCGCGGCCGCGCTCGGCATCGGGTTCACGATGCTGGTCGCCTCAGCACTGATGGGTCTGGTGTTCCTGTCCAACGGAACCGGCCATGACGAGGCGGTCCGGGACGAAAGCGAGAAGCCTAGGCGCAAGCGCCGTTACTAGGTGTCTTCGGGATTCTTCAGCCGGAACCGTTCGACCGGCTTACCCTCGATCAAGTGCTCCTGGATCACCGTTTCGAGCGCTTCTTCGTCCATCGAATGATACCAGACATTGTCCGGCCACACGACGGCGACCGGACCCATCGCGCAGATCTGCAGGCAGTCCGCCTTGGTCCGCTGCACGCCGCCGGTCCCGTCTCCCCGCTTCGGGCCGGCGAGCCCGAGCTCCTTGAGCCGCCGCTTCAGGAAGTTCCAGGCGGCCGTGCCCTCCTCGCGCGAACAGCATTTCTGCTTGTCCGAAACGGAACACAGGAAGATGTGCCGCTCGAGGTCCGGGCCCGCCACCTTGGCGTAGGCCTTCTGCGCTTTCTCCAGCGAGGATCGCTTGCTCATTCGTCGACCGCTGCCGCGCCATCCCGGTTAAGCCAGCGGTCGAGCCAGGCGAACACCGTCCGGTGCCATTGCAGCGAATTCTCGGCACCCAGCACCCAGTGGTTCTCATCCGGGAAGACGAGGAGCTGCGCCGGAACGCTCTGCTGCTGCAGCGCGGTGAAGCTGGCGAGGCCCTGCGTGTAGGGAACGCGGAAGTCCTTCTCGCCCGTGATGACAAGCATCGGCGTCTTCCACTTGTGGACGTGGTTCACCGGGTTCCACTTCTCGTAGGTTTCCTTCTGCGCGGCGTAGGAGCCGCCGAAGTCCCAGCGCGGAAACCACAATTCCTCGGTCGTGTAGTAGAAGCTGCGCATGTCGAACAGGCCGTCATGCTGCACCAGGCAGTCGAACCGGTCGGGCCAGTTGCCCGCGATCCAGTTCATCATGTAGCCGCCATAGGACGCCCCCATCGCGCAGGCCCGCTCCCCGTCGATCTGGCTGTCGAGCGCCAGCGCCGCGGCCAGGCCCTTCTGAAGATCTTCCAAAGGCTTGCCGCCCCAGTCGCGGTTGATGCTGTCCGTGAAGGCTTGGCCGTATCCGGTCGAACCGTGGAAATCGACCGAGATGACGGCATAGCCCTGGCTGGCAAGTACGCGCGGATTCCAGCGGGTGGACCACCCGTCGTTGAAGGAGCCCTGCGGTCCGCCGTGGACGTACAGGATCGCCGGCATTTCGCCGTCGAAATCCTCCAGCTTCGTGATCTGGCCCCAGACCGTGTCGCCATTCGCGCCCGCGAACGAGAAGCGGCGCGTCACGACGGAGGCGAGTTCGCCCACGCGCGACTTGGCGATCATGGATACGGGCATCGCCTGTTCGAAATTGGTCGAGAGGAACAGCTCGGGCGGTGCGCCGATAGAATCCTGCGTGAAGAGCAGCCTGTCGCCGGCAAGCGGCATGACATTGCCGATATGCGCCTCGTTGCCGGCCATGAGATCGAGTTCGGTCACTTCGCCGGAGCGCGGATCGATCCGGTAGGCCGGCGTGTCGAGCACGCTCTGCGCGGTGGCGATGAGGTAGCGCGAGTCCCGCGTCCATGCGAGCGAACCGAAGGACCGGTCGAAACGCTGCGTGAGGGGACGGACCTCGCCCGTCTGCAGGTCGCGCAACTGGACCACCATCCGGTCCGCTTCGTATCCCGGCCGCGCCATGGCGAGATAGGCCAGGTAACGACCGTCGGGCGAAGGGGTCGGCGCGGCATCCGTCGCGGCGTTCGCCTCGGTGACGTTGGAAGCGATTCCCGTGGTCGTATCGAGCTGCCAGATGTCGAGATTGGTCGACAGCGGCTCGTCCGCGCCGCTCTGCCGCGCGACGAACCACAGGTTCTGACCTGACGGCGACCACGCGATGTCCTCCGGCCCACCGAAGGGCTTCGTCGGGGTGTCGCCGGAAAATGCGCCGCCCATGATCCGGGCATCCGCCGGCATGGGGTTGGCAAGGCCGTTGGGCGTCACGTCGTAAACGAAAACGCGGTTGTAATGGCCGGGCGTCTTCCACTGGTCCCAATGCCGCACGAACCCTTCGTCCGCATCGTAGAGACGGCCGGTTCCCACTGTCTCCATGTCGCCGGAGTCCTCGCCAGCGCATGCGATATCCGTGCATTCGCGCGGGAATTCGCCGAACAGGGCGATCCTGTCGCCCGAGGGCGAAAGCTTGAAACCGTCGACCGATCCGCCCGGCGCCCCGACGAGCACCGGCGCGCCGATCCGGCCGCTGGCGTTCGGCGTCACGCGCCAGACGCGGACGGGACCGGCGGAACCGTCGGACTGCGTGCTGCCGTTGGACAGGAAATAGAGGTCGAGGCCGGCACCAAATTCAAGCGATCGCGCATCGCTCGGCAGGGCCAGCGGCACGGGCTTGCTGTCCGCCTCATTCAGGTTCTGGAGGAAATAGGCGCGCGTCCGGTCGTAGCTCTGCGGATCGGTATTCGTGACCGCATACACGACGTAGCGGCCGTCCCGAGTCACCACCGGCGCGCCGAGGCGCGGCATGGTGATGAGGTCTTCCGCCTCCATCGGCCGGGCGGTTTCGGATTGCGCGAACGCCGGCATGGCGGCGAGGACAGCGGCGATGGTGGCGGTAAGCCCGGCGGTCTTTCTCATGCGCGCAAGGACTAAGCCCTTGCGCATTCGATACAAGCGGAAACCGTCAGGAACGCTTGCCGGCAATCCGGGCGATTTCGGCCCGCACCTGCTCCTCCACGATGCCGGGCAGGTTCTCGTCCAGCCATTCGGACAGCATCGGGCGCAGGAGGTCCCTGACGAGGCCTTCCAGCGAGGTTTCGCCGGAGCGCACGATCTTGGGCTGCGCGCCGGGCTCGGCAATCATCGCCAGCGCGGCCAGGTTCTCGCGCATCGCATCGCGCGTCTTCGCCGTCACCAGGCTGATCTCCTCATCCCCGTCCGCGTCGCTTTCGGTCGATCCGAGCGACGGAGCGGAGATAGAGTCCTCGATCAGTTCGGCCGAACCGAGATCGAGGATTTCTTCCGCTTCTTCCTCGTCCACGGGCTCGGGGATCGATTCTGACATGCCGGCCGACTCGCGCCGACGCCGCATGTTCTGCATCCGCTCGCGGTCGTCGCGCGCGATCACTTTCTTGATGGAAGCGAGGATTTCCTCGACCGAAGTTTCGTCGTCGTGCCCCATGCGATCAGTCCCCCCGGCGAAGATCGGTATCCGGATCGATGCTATCGATCGTGTCTGGATCGTCGACATCCGCGGTGGCCGCGGGAATGTCAACTGTCCGCGTGGACTGGGTAACCGGGTCCGGGTCGCGCGACCAGTCCCAGATATTGTTGCGCACGCGGTCGTAATTGACGACCGGATCGTACAGCACGCCCTCGTCGGTCAGGCCGAGATCGCGGGCTTCCGCCTTGCCCATTGCGGCCAGCAGGGTGAAGCCGGCGACATAGGCGTTGCGACGGGCGGTCACCAACTGGACCCGGGCGGTCAGCAGTTCCTGCTCCGCGTTGAGAACGTCGAGGATCGTGCGGTTGCCGATGGAGTTTTCGGCCCGCACGCCTTCCAGCCCGAGCTCGGCCGCCTCCACCGCGACCTGCGAGCTTTCGATGATCGCCAGCGACGCGCGGTAGCTGGCGAAGGAGGCCCGCACCTGCGCGATCACGTCGCGCTCGGCCGCGATGACCTGCTCCAGCGCCTGCGAAGCGCGCGCCTGCGCTTGCCGCTCAAGCGCCGCGGGCCGACCGCCCTGGAAGATCGGAATGCTGACCTGCACGCCCACCTGCGCCGCGTTGGACGTCTGCGGGCTGGCGATGAGCGGGCTGTTCGGATCGTCCGGGTCCAGGAGACCGTCGGGAACGCTGCCGAGGAAATTCTGGTAATCGTAGCCGGTGAAAACGGACACGCGTGGCAAGCGGCCGGCGCCGGCAACGTCGATGTCGAAACCAGCAGCGTCGGCCCGGTCGCGTGCGGCAATCAGGTCCGGATTCTCTTCCAGTGCGACGTCGACGGCCATGTCGGGGGAAGCGGGCAGGCCGGGCAGGGGCGGGGGCGGTTGCAGGTCGTCGGGCGCTTCGCCCACCAGCTGCACATAGGTCTCGCGCGCGCCGATGAGGTTCGACTGCGCGCTGCGCAAATCGCTTTCTGCGAGGGCGAGGCGGGACTGCGACTGCGCAATGTCCGTGCGCGTGAGGTCGCCGATCTCGAACCGGTCCTGAGTCGCTTCCAGATTGATCCGGAGGACTTCGACCTGGTTGGCGTTGAGGCCCACCAGCGCTTCTGCGCGGATCACATCCATGTAGGCCGCGACGACCTGGCTGAAGAGGGCGGATTCGGTCGCTCTCAGATCGGCCCGCCCGGCTTCGACGCGCTGCTCCGCGGCGCGCACGGCGTTCTTCACCGCGCCGCCCGAATAGATCGGCACGCTGAGGTCGAGGCCGGCATTCACCGCCCGGTCGGGAGTGAAGAAGCTCGTGGAGCTCTGCTCGATGAATTCGGTGGCCGTGCCGTTCGCGTTGACTGTCGGCAGGCCGTCGGCCCGCGCAATGGGCACGTTTTCGTCGACGGCACGCTGCTGGGCCCGTGCGCCTTCGAGAGTCGGATTGTTCTCGTATGCCGCGAGCAGCGCTTCGCGAAGGGTATCGGCCTGCGCGGGCGCCTGCGCGGCCGCCAGCACCCCGATCAAAGCCGTAATGACAGCCCCCCGCCGCATGGTCAGAAATTCCAGACTTTCGGTTTGTCGAATTCCGGCAGGTGCGGAATGCCCATCTCGGCCAGGGCCAGCAGGGCAGCGCCCCGGTCGGACCGGCGCCCCGTGGCAAGGCGCGTCACGCCGCCGCTCCACAGCCCGGTGACCAGCCGACCATTGGTGGCGAGCCGCTCCACGAGCGTGTCGGGAATCGCTTCGACGGCGCCGTCGATCAGGAGGAGAGTGAACCCTTCCTGCTTGTCGCCGGTCTGCACCGCCTCGTCGGGCAAGATCGTCTCGACATTCTCGACCAGCGGCTGGACGAGCGCGGGCAGGTAGCCGCTGCCAGAATCCACGACGAGCACCGTGTCGCCGAGCGTGGGCCGTGCCTCTTCAAGCATGCGGCCGTAAAACACCGGCGCGGCGAGCCTGCGCCCGTTCGCCAGCGGGATCGACCGGTCGATATAGGCCAGCTTGCGGGCCTCTTCCGGCACGTAATCTTCCCGCGCGACGGCATTCATGCGCGCCAGCACGAACTCGGCATTGACGCCGCTCGTCCGCAATTGGCTGTCGATCATGGCACGACGGGCTGAAGCGTAATTCATAACGGTTAGTGCATTACCCATATAACACAGCTGGTCAATCCTCGCTTTAGGCGCAAGCGCAGTTGCGGCCAAGCGCTTTGACGGTAACGGGGCACCGACATAGAGCATCGCGCGAATCGACCGGATGAAATTTGCCTTCGACCAGCGACGGCACCCGTCCGGCGTGTACCCGACCAGGAGATTGCCATGACTTCGTCCACCGCTTCCGAGACCCGGCAGGAAAGCGATTCCCTCGGCGAGATCGCCGTCCCGGCCGACCGGTACTGGGGCGCGCAGACCCAGCGCAGCCTCGGCAATTTCGACATCGGCACGGAAAAGATGCCCGAACCGCTCATCCGCGCGCTCGGCATACAGAAGAAGGCGGCGGCGCTGGCCAACATGGAGCTGGGCGTCCTGGACGAGAAAATTGGCCGGGCGATCGTGGCGGCCGCGGAAGAAGTGATCGACGGGACGCTGATCGCCGAATTCCCGCTTGCCGTCTGGCAGACGGGTTCGGGCACGCAGTCGAACATGAACGCGAACGAAGTGATCGCGGGACGCGCGAACGAGCAGCTGGCGGGCACGCGTGGCGGCAAGGAGCCGGTCCATCCCAACGATCACTGCAACATGGGGCAATCCTCGAACGACACGTTCCCGACGGCGATGTACATTGCCGCGGTCGAACAGGTGAACAGCGTGCTGCTGCCGCAATTGCGCCGCCTGCACGAGGCGCTGGACGCGAAGGCCAAGGCATTCGCCGATATCGTGAAGATCGGCCGCACGCACTTGCAGGATGCGACGCCGCTCACGCTGGGGCAGGAGTTCTCCGGCTACGCGAAGCAGGTGGAATACGGGATCGCACGCGTCGAAGGATCGCTTCCGCGGCTGTCGCAGCTCGCACAGGGCGGCACTGCCGTCGGCACGGGAATCAATTCGAAGGGCGGTTTCGCGGAACTGTTCGCGACCAAGGTTTCGGACATCACCGGCCTGTCCTTCGAGACTGCGCCGAACAAGTTCGAGGCGCTCGCCGCGCATGATGCGCTGGTCGAGATGTCGGGCGTCCTGAACGTGCTCGCGGCGAGCCTGATGAAGATCGCCAACGACATCCGCCTGCTCGGCTCTGGCCCGCGCTGCGGGATCGGCGAGATTTCGCTGCCGGCGAACGAGCCGGGATCTTCCATCATGCCGGGGAAGGTCAACCCGACCCAGTGCGAGGCGCTGACGATGGTCTGCGCGCAGGTCATGGGCAACCACGTCACCGTGACGGTTGCCGGATCGAACGGGCATTTCGAACTGAACGTCTTCAAGCCGGTGATGATCTACAACACGCTGCAGTCGATCCGGCTGATCGGCGATGCCTGCGCCAGCTTCACCGACCACTGCGTTTCCGGGATCGAGGCGAACGAGGCACGGATCGAGCAGCTGCTGAACGAGAGCCTGATGCTGGTGACCGCGCTGAACCCTCATATCGGCTACGACAACGCCGCGAAGATCGCCAAGAAGGCGCATGCGGAAGGCACCACGCTGAAGGCGGCGGCACTCGATCTGGGCCTCCTGACCGAAGAGCAGTTCGCCCAGTGGGTCGTCCCGTCGAGCATGATCCGCCCGCGCGACTGAGGACCGCGCGCGTCGACCAAACGCCGCGACAGTTCGACGCGCGTTCTGGCCTTGCCCGCGCCCTGTGCGTAGGCACCGGACGATGACGAGCGAGCAAACGACGACGGACGAGGCGGTGCGCCTTCCGCTGCGCATCGTCGTCCTGTCGGTGACGCTGGTCTGGGTCACCTATTTCGCGCTGACGACCCTTCGCGGCGCGTTCGTCGGTCTCGATTTCCAGCCCGAGCTGCTGTGGCGCCGCGGTGCGGTGACTCTGGCGGGCATCGGCATTACGCTGGTCATGTGGCTGATCCTGCGCACGGTGGAGAACCGCGCGCTGGGCGTGCGGATCACTGCCGCACTGCTGCTGGCGCTCCCGGCGGCGCTGCTTGTGGCGCAGGTCAACCAGATGATGTTCGCTTCCGTCCAGGAGGCTGTCTATCGCGACCTAGGCGAGAAGCAGGGCGTCGTCATCCGGCGCGACGAGACGGGCAACCTCCTGCTGGAAGTCCCGCCGCTGCCGAGCGGGCAGGCGGAACCTGATGCGGAAGAAGGCGGACGGACCATCGTGCTAGCACCTGCGCCTACCGGGGTCGACCGGCTGCGCCAGCTGACCGACATCGCGCTCGGCCGCTACTTCCTGCTGCTGGCCTGGGCCGCGCTCTACCTTGCGCTGCTCGCCGCTGCGAAGGCGCGAATGGCCGAACGCCGGGAAAGCGAGTTTCGCGAGGCGGCGAAGGCGGCGGAGCTGCGCAGCCTGCGCTATCAGGTGAACCCGCATTTCCTGTTCAACACGCTCAATTCGCTGTCCTCCCTGATCATGACCGGCAAGTCCGACCGGGCGGAACAGATGCTGCAGGCGATGGCCAATTTCTATCGCCACAGCCTGGCCGAGGATCCGACCAGCGATGTCGCCCTGGAAGACGAATTCGCCCTCCAGCGCCACTATCTCGAGATCGAGGCGGCCCGCTTCCCGAACCGCGTCCATGCGCGTTACGAACTGCCGGCGGAATTGCAGGGCGTGCGCGTGCCAGGGATGATCCTCCAGCCGCTGGTCGAGAATTCGGTGAAATACGCGGTCGCGCCGAACAATCGCCCGATCACCATTACCCTCGCCGCGGAAGCGGACGGGGAGGGGCGGGTGAAAGTCGTGGTCGCGGACGACGGGCCCGGGGAGAAGCAGGCATCGCCGAAGCACGGCTTCGGCATCGGGCTGGAGAACGTGCGCCAGCGCCTTTCCGCCCGCTTCGGGGACCGCGCCCATGTGACACATGGCGCGACACCGACAGGCTACCGAACCGAACTGCATGTGCCGGGGAGAACGGATGACAGAACAGACGGATGAATCGCCGCTGAGAACGATGATCGTCGACGACGAGCCGCTGGCGGTCGAGCGACTGCAGGTCATCTGCTCGCGTATCGATGCCCTCTCCGTGGTCGGGACGGCCAATGACGGCGCCTGCGCCCTTCGGCTCATCGGCGACCTGCGGCCCGACCTCGTCCTGCTCGACATGACCATGCCGGAAGTCGACGGTCTCTCCGTCGCGCGCAAGCTGGCGAAGCTCGACCGGCCGCCGGCCGTGATCTTCGTGACCGCGCACGATCATTTCGCCGTTGATGCCTTCGATCTCGATGCCATCGATTACGTTCTGAAACCGGTCGCGCCGGAACGGCTGGAACGCGCGGTCGAACGGGCGATGGCCCGGCGAGGCGAAAAGTCCGGCGACAGCGGCAAATGGCTGAAGGAACTATGGGTCCCCCACCGGTCCGAACTGGTGCGGGTAGATGTCGCGCAGATCAGCCGCATCGACGCGGAACGCGATTACGTGCGGCTGCATGTCGATGGCCGCAACTATCTCCTGCTGCAGACCATTGCGGGCCTCGAGAAACGGCTCGACCCGGCCGAGTTCATCCGCATCCACCGGTCCACGATCCTGCGTAAAGACCATATCAGGGGCCTGCGCCACGATGGGCTCGGTGTCTGGTCGGCAGAGCTGCAGGACGGGGACGCGCTGCGCATCGGGCGGACTTACCTCGCCAAGGTCAAGGCGATGGCGGGCCGCTGACAAAAGAGAACCCGGCCGCCGGGGACTGTCGGCGACCGGGTTCCGATCGAGGCGCTGGTCGGGCAGCGCCCCGGATGCCTGGTGGGGAGCTCAGGCTTCTCGCGACTTACCGATCAGGGCCGTTACTTGGCGTTCCGCGCTGGCCTTCGCCCGCGTGTAGCATTGCCTGGATTCGCGGTCGCGAATGCGGGTGCCGAGAGTGGTATCGTCCAGCCCGCAGATCTCGCGGGCGGCACGGTCGATCCGCCGTTCCAGCGTTTTCTGTCCCTGCTCGGTGGCAAGGTCGAGATCGCGGAATTCGATTGTCATGTCCGCGGCCATGGCGGGGGCGACGAGCGCGGTTGCCATGGATAGCGCCATCAAGGTCTTGCTCAACATTGGCTTCCTCCATCTGCGAGGGTTTCGGGGGGACTGGTGCCTCGCATGATCGGATATATCCCCACCGCCCCGCGCGATCATGCGCGCATCGTTGCCGGCATTTCGCCGGTCGACCGGCGATGCGGGCGCTGGACAGATGGCCGGATTTTGCCGACGGAACGCCGATCCGATCCGCCGAATAGCGAGCCCCGAAACGCCCATGCTGATCCTCGCGATCCTGTTTGTCCTCGGAATGGCGAATTTCGCCATGCATCAGGCGATCGTCGAAAGTCGCGCCGCGCAGGTTCCTGGGCTGGCGTTCCTCACCTCGTGCGCGGCGCGCCTGATGGCCCTGCTGGTCGAGCTTGCGCTGCTGATCGCGGCCATGGGCCTTGCCAGTGCCGGCTGGACGGGGTCCGTGGTGGTATACGCGATCTACACCTGCCTGAACGGGCTCGCGGCCTGGCTTATCGCGACGGGACGCATCTGACGGGAACCGGACCGGCCATGACGGGCTTGGGAAGTATGGGAACGCGCCGACAGATGCATCTGGTCGTCAATGCCAGGAGTGGCAGCAACACCGGCGACGCGATCGACAATGTGCGAAAACAGCTTGCGGATGCCGGGTGGGCGATCCCGAGGCTCGCCTGTTTCCCGGACGACGACCTGCCTTCGCCAGAACAGCTCGATGCCGAAGGCGTCGACACATGCGCGGTGTTCGCAGGCGACGGCACGATCAATGCGCTGGTGAACACGCTGGCGGGCTGGGGCGGACAGGTGCTGGTTCTCCCCGGCGGCACGATGAACCTGCTGTCGAAGCGCCTGCACGGCGATCTCGAATTGCCGGAAATCCTGCACTGCTTCCTCGGCGGAGGTGCGCGCCGGGTACGGCCCGGCATCGCGCGCTGTCCGGAAGGATCAGCCCTGGCCGGACTGCTGGCCGGACCCGGGACGCGCTGGAACGTGGTCCGCGAAGCCATGCGGGATCTCGATCTTGCCAAGGCCACCGGCGGGTTTGCAGACGCCATGCAGGAAACGACCGAAGGGCCGGGCGCGCGTCTGGCGGAACCGGAGATCGCGGCCAACCGGCCTTATCCGCTAATTGAGATCACGCCGGGCGAAAACGGCCTCAGCGCGGATGGTTTCCATGCGGAGGATGCGGGCGATTACATCGCGCAGGGCTGGGCATTGCTGCGCCGGCGTTTTCGCGAAGGACCGCACGACCGGCTGGGCGTCTTCAATCGGATCGTGCTGGAAAGCGAGGACGGCAGCGACCTTGGCCTGCTGATCGACGGGGAACCCGCCTCGCTCGCCTCGCCTGCCACCATCACCCTCGCCGAATGCAGGGTCGATCTGTTAGCGACCGGCCATGCCTTCTGATCAGACGCTTCTTTTCCATCTCTCGGACATCCATTTCGGGCTTGAGGACAACCAGGCCCTCGATTGGGTGAAGCAGGAAATCGCCGCCCGCCAGCCCGACGCGGTCGCCATCACCGGCGACCTGACGATGCGTGCGCGCCACCATGAATTCCAGGCCGCCACTCACTGGATCACCACGCTGGACGTTCCGGTGACGGTGGAGGTGGGCAATCACGACATGCCCTATTTCAACCTGCTGGAGCGGTTCTTCGCGCCCTATCGGCGCTTTCAGGGGATGCAGGATCTGGTCGAAAAGGCGATCGACCTGCCCGGCCTCGCGATCGTGCCGCTCAAGACGGCGGTGCGGGCGCAACCGCGCTTCAACTGGTCGAAAGGCTGGGTGACCGACGATGCGCTGCAGAAGTGCCTCGCACTGATCGATGCCCTGCCGGCGGGGACGAAGGCGTTGGTGGCGGTTCACCATCCCTTGCGCGAAGTGGGGACCGAAGGCACCGCGCTGACCAAGAACGGCTCCAAGGCCTTGCAGGAACTGGCGAAGCGGCCCGTCCTTGCCGTCCTCAGCGGCCATGTCCACGACGCCTTCGACATCGTCGAGCAGACCGGGAACGGCCCTGTGCGCATGATCGGCGCCGGGACCCTGTCCAAGCGCACACGCTCCACTCCGCCCAGTTTCAATGAACTGCGCTGGGACGGGGCTGAGCTGCAGGTGACGGTCCGCAACCTCGACGACGTGGCCACGCGGGACATGATGATCGACGACGTGCCGGAAGACGCGATGCCGCCGCGCAATCCGGGCGATCCCGTCGCACCAGTGCGCCAGATACCGCGGACCGATCCCCCCGTGTCCTGAAAGAGAGTGTCCTGACAGAGAGCCTGTTCGCGAGAACCATGAAAAAGGGCGGCACCTTGCGATGCCGCCCTTCCTTGGTGATCCGGTTGAAACGCGCTTAGCGCTTCGAGAACTGGAAGCTGCGGCGGGCTTTGGCCCGGCCGTACTTCTTGCGCTCCACCACGCGGCTGTCGCGGGTGAGGAAACCGGCAGCCTTTACGGTGCTGCGCAGCTTGGGTTCGTACTTGGCGAGAGCCTGGCTGATGCCGTGCTTCACCGCGCCGGCCTGACCGGAGAGGCCGCCGCCGCGAACGGTGGCGATCACGTCGTACTGGCCCATGCGGTCGGTGATCGCGAAGGGCTGGTTGATGATCAGGCGCAGGGTCGGGCGTGCGAAGTAAGTTTCCTGCTCCTTGCCGTTAACCGTGATCGTGCCCTTGCCGGGCTTGATCCAGACGCGGGCGACCGCGTCCTTGCGGCGGCCGGTCGCGTAGGCGCGGCCGTGCTGGTCCAGTTCCTGCTCGCGAAGCGGCGTGTCGCTCTGCTGGGCGATGGCCGCGGCGTCCGCGTCGGGCGCATCGCCGGCGATGTTGCCGAGATCGGCGAAGTCGGTGACGGTGCCGGACTTGTCGTCCGCCTTCTCGTTCGTCTTTTCGGCAGCCTCGTCTTCGGCGGTGTCGCCGGTTCCGGTCTGCGCTTCGACCTTTTCCTCGGCCTTGGGGGCTTCGGTTTCGGGCGTCTCTTCGGGTTTCTTATCGTCGGCCATCAGGCGGTAACCTTGTTCTTGCGGTTCATTCCGGCGACATCGAGCGTTTCGGGCTTCTGGCCCTCATGCGGATGATCCGTACCGGCGTAGACGTGGAGAGCGCGCATCTGCGCACGGCCGAGCGGGCCGCGCGGGATCATGCGCTCGACAGCCTTTTCGATCACGCGCTCGGGGAAACGGCCCTCGAGCACCTTGGCGGGCGTCGTTTCCTTGATGCCGCCCGGATGACCGGTGTGCTTGTAATAGACCTTGTCGGTCATCTTGCGGCCGGTGAACTTCACCTTTTCCGCGTTGAGGATGATCACGTGGTCGCCGCAATCGACATGCGGAGTGTAGCTCGGCTTGTGCTTGCCGCGCAGGTGGTTGGCGACGATCGCGGCGAGACGACCGACGACGAGGCCGTCGGCATCGATCACGTGCCATTTCTTTTCGACCTCGGCCGGCTTGATCGACCGGGTCTGCTTGTGCAGCGCCTTCATGGCTTTTCCATTCGTTGACGAAATGAGTAGTGTGCGAATCGCCGTTTCCGGGATCGCGAGAGGCGCGCATTTGTGCCGCAACGTGCCGCAAGTCAAGTGAAACCGGGCCTTACGGCGGAGGTAAAATAATACCTGTCAGCCTTGTGCGCCGGTCTGCTCGCGCAGCCACGCCGCCGTCGCCTCCCCCGCCCGGCACGGCCAGCCCATGATGGCTGGGGTCTCGTATGGATGAATATCGGCAAGTCGCGCGATCGCCTCGTCGAGGAGGGCCTCATCCGTCTTGAACAGCGCCGCGCACTCGTTCTCGGACTGGACGGCGCCCTTCCAGGCAAAGACCGATACCATCGCCGGGAGCAGGTTCGCACAGGCGACGAGACGCTCCTCGATCAGCGTCGCCGCGGCCGCCCGCGCCTGTGCCTCGTCGGCGAACGGGCTCCAGATCAGGGCGCTCACTTGCGGCGGCCCTCGATATGCATGGCCCAGGCGGTTGCGCCCACGACCAGTGCTCCGATCCCTTGGTGCGCCACCGCGACCCACAATTCGACGCCCGACAGCACGGTCGCGATGCCGACCACGATCTGCAAGCCGACCAGGGCGTTGAGGAGGACGGAGGCCTTCCGCTCGAAGGGCTTAACGCGGCGCGCCTGGAAGATCAGCGCGGCCGCGGCAATCCACGCCCACCAGCGATGGAGGAAGTGGAGCAGGAAGGGATCGTGGGTCACAGCCCACCAGAAGCCCCGCGTACTGTCATACTCCGGGAGGAAACGGTCCTGCATGAGCGGCCAGCTGTCCGACGCATGGCCGGCATTGAGCCCTGCGACCCATGCCCCCAGGAGGAGCTGGATGAACAGCACCACGGCGACGAGGAACGGCACCAGCCGCAGACGGGCCGCAGGTCCGGCAGGAATGCGGGCCAGCCTGCGCATGTCCAGCGCGGTCCAGACGAGCAGCGAGAGCGTGAGCAGAGCCGTGAGCAAATGGATCGAGAGCCAGAAATGGCTCACGTCGGTCATCTGTCCGGACAGCCCGGACCGGACCATGAACCAGCCGAAAACCCCCTGCATCCCGCCCAGGACGAGGAGCAGAACCAAGCGCAGCTTGTAGCCTTGCGGAATGGCCCCGCGGATCCAGAACCAGGCGAGGGGCAAGGCATAGGCCAAGCCAATCAACCGCCCGATCAGGCGGTGGAACCATTCCCAGAAATAGATGAACTTGAAATCGGCCAGCGTCATGCCCGCGGGGCCGGTCACGTTACGGTATTCCGGTATCTGCTGGTACAGTTCGAATTCCGCCTGCCACTGCGCCTCGGACAAGGGCGGCAGCGCGCCCGTCACGGGTTTCCACTCGGTAATGGAAAGGCCCGATTCCGTCAGGCGCGTGATCCCGCCCACGATCACGATCGTCACCACCAGCGCGGCCACGCCCCAGAGCCACCACGCGATCTGCGCAGGTCTGGAGCTCGATGGCACGGCCGCGTCCGGCAGGGTTTCAGTCTCGGTCATGGGGCGTTCCATGCTGCCTGAAGCAGCCCCCGGCAAGAGCAACGCATGCAATAGGACTTGCGGGACTTGCGAAATGTAACATCGTCACATACATGCACCGCGTGTCGATCCCCGCCAAACCCACGATTCGTACGCGGCTCGATCGTGCCGGTCTCATCCTTTCGGGGGTGTGCGCGGCGCATTGTCTGGCAAGCGTCTTGATCATTTCCGGACTCGGCATCGGCGGGCAGTTCCTGCTCGATCCGATTTGGCACGAGATCGGATTGATGCTCGCGCTCTTCATTGCTGCCATCGCAATCGGATGGGGCGCGTTGCGGCACCGCCGCGCCGTTCCCTTCGTCGTCGCCATGATGGGACTGACCTTCATGGGCGGTGCCCTGGCGGCACCCCACGGGATGGAAGAAATGATCCTGACCGTGATCGGCGTCGCGCTGGTTTCGGTCGGGCACGTCCTCAACCTTCGCGCTCCCGCCAAAGCCTGAGCTTGCCTCGCGCGACTTGCCCTCTATCTCGGCGGGCATGACCGATCTGCGCACCGTCACCGTCAACGGCGAATCTCGCCGTACCTCATCGTCCGATGTCGCCGCGCTCGTGCGTGAACTCGAACTCGATCCGCAGAAGGTTGCCGTCGAGCATAACGGCACCATCGCACCGCGATCGCATCTGGGCGAGACGCCGCTTGCCGACGGGGACGTTCTCGAAATCGTCCATTTCGTGGGCGGGGGATCAGGGCAGCAGGACGATAATTGGGAAGTTGCCGGACGCACGTTCCGGTCGCGCCTGATCGTCGGAACCGGGAAATATGCCGATTTCGAACAGAACGCCGCGGCCGTCGAAGCGGCGGGTGCCGACATCGTGACCGTGGCGGTCCGCCGGGTGAATGTCAGCGATCCCAAGGCGCCGATGCTTACCGATTTTATCGATCCGAAAAAGGTCACTTACCTTCCCAATACGGCCGGGTGCTTCACGGCGGACGAGGCCATCCGCACCCTGCGTCTGGCGAGAGAAGCCGGCGGATGGGATCTGGTAAAGCTGGAAGTCCTGGGCGAGGCGCGCACGCTTTACCCGGATATGCGGGAAACCCTTCGCGCCACCGAAACCCTCGCGAAGGAGGGCTTTTATCCGATGGTCTATTGCGTCGATGATCCGATAGCGGCGAAGCAGCTGGAAGAGGCCGGGGCCGTGGCGATCATGCCGCTGGGCGCCCCGATCGGCAGCGGGCTCGGCATCCAGAACCGGGTCACCATCCGTTTGATCGTGGAAGGGGCCAAGGTTCCCGTCCTCGTCGATGCAGGGGTAGGCACGGCGAGCGATGCTGCGGTGGGAATGGAACTGGGATGCGACGGCATCCTGATGAACACCGCCATTGCCGAAGCGAAAGACCCGATACGCATGGCTCGCGCCATGAAGCTGGCCGTCCAGGCCGGCAGAGACGCGTATCTGTCCGGTCGCATGGCAACGCGCAAATACGCCGATCCCTCGAGCCCGCTGGCGGGTCTCATCTGACCGGACATCACAAATGATATGGAGCGAACCGGCAGGATTTGCGGAACGCCGCACCGGTCAACCCGTTCAAATGTCAAGTTGCACGAGAGCAGCCCTGCCTTCCGGCGATACTGCCGGGAGACATAAACGCAGGAAGGATTTCAATCATGGGTGAATTCACAGACAAGGCGAAGGGTATCGCGAACGAAGTTGCCGGCAAGGCGAAGCAGGCTTCCAGCGATCCGGAAACCAAGACCGAAGGAAAGGCGCAGGAACGCAAGGGCGAGGCGCAGAACCTCAAGGGCGAAGTGAAGGGTGCGTTGGGCGACAAGGTCTGACGCAATTCACGATACCACCGAGAAGGGCCGCACTCAGTGGTGGCCCTTTTTGTTTATCGCTTACGCGGCGTTAACCATCTTGCGCGACACTTCCTCCAAGAAGGGGGAATGGTCATGGCGATTACCGGAACGGCTTCACTCGCGATCGCGGAAATGCGGGAGTTTGCCGCGTTCACCGCTGCCGAACAGAGATACATTCGTCGCAGTCTGGACATCGGCCTTGGCAGGCAGGATGCATTCCGCCTCTGGGCGCGGGACGCATCGGAGACTGTAGGAATCAGGCGCCACTACGTTATTTACAACGACCTGAAGGCGTTGCGTTCATCGATACCGGACCCGACTGCATCGGAACCCGCGGAAGCATTCATCGGCAAGCTGACCCGCATTGCAGCCTTCGACCTGGCGCAAGGCAGGATCGAATGTTTCTCCGCCTTCCGTTTTCTCTACGAAAGGCTGCTCGGTCCCGAGGCCCGACCTTGGCTTCCCGCCGCGTTCTGCGGAGCGGCGGCATTGCCGCAGATCGAACCGCACAACCGCAAGATGCTGCTGCAGTCCCTCAGCGAAGCGGCTGCGACGGCACCCGGGTGGTCGGTCCGGCGACCGACCTTCTTCCCGGAATATATCGACAGCGTCGCCGCCTGAGCGCTCCGATCATTCCCACCAATACGGCAGGCGTTCCGCGTCTCCCGTCTCGATTTCGTTCATCGTGCGTGCGTCGTAGAGCCGACCGCCGAGCATAACCGAGGAAATCCGGTCGCTGTTGCGGATGTTCTCGGCCGGATCGGCATCCAGGACGACGAGGTCGGCGAGCTTGCCCGGCTCGATACTGCCGATATCGTTCGCCATGCCCAGCGATTGCGCCGCGACGATCGTACCCGCGCGCAGCGCCTCGACGGGAGACATTCCGCCGCGCACGAAACTCCAGAGTTCCCAATGCGCCGCGACACCCGCCTGCTGCCCGTGTGCACCCAGCGAAACCTTCACGCCCCTGTCGGCAAGCTTCTTGGCCTCGCGTGCGGCGTCGTCGTCCTGAAAAGCCCATTCTGGTGCCTTGGTACGCCGTGCGTTGTCGGCCAGCAGTTGCTTGGGCGGCGTGTGCATCAGCAGCGGGTTCAGCCAGACGTCGGTGGTCTGGCGCCAGTACGGATCGCCCGCCAGTCCGCCATAGGTCACGCCCAGCGTGGGCGTGTAGTTCGACTGGCTCTGGCTGAAGAACTGCAGCACGTCCTCGTACATCACATTGACCGGGACATTGTGTTCGACCGTGGAATTGCCGTCCGCGATCAGGTTCATGTCCATGCCGAAGAGCGATCCGCCCTCGGCCACGACCAGCATGTTCTCGGCAAGAGCAGCGGCGGCCACCTGCTGGCGCTGTTCGCGCCTCGGCTGGTTGTAGTTCTTCACCGATACGCCGCCCTGCGCCTTGATCCGGCGGACATGCGCCAGCGCATCGTCGTAATTGTCGATGCGTGCATAGACGCTCGGCGACTTGGCACCATAGATGATCTCCCCGGTGGAGAAGATGCGCGGCGCGAGCAGTGTCCCGGCCCGCTGGCGCTCCGCTGCGGCGAAGATCATGCTCGCGCTCGAACTGGGGTCGTGGATGGTGGTGGTGCCCATGGCCAGCGCCTGCACCATCGACCAGTTCTGCTGCGGGATCAGGTCCCCGACGCCTTGCGGCCCGTGGGCATGCGCATCGACCAGGCCGGGCATGATGACCTTGCCGCTCATGTCGATTTCGCGGGCACCGCCCGGTATCTCCACCTGACCGCGCGTACCGACCGAAACGATCCGGTCGCCGCGGATCACGATCACGCCATCCCGGTCGATCCTGCCTTCTCCACCGGAAGCCGGCATCTGGAGGATCGATGCATTGACCAGCGCAATCGTGCGATCGGGCTTGGCAGCTTCCACCGTCCGGGCGAGCGAGATGCCTTGACTCGGCGGTGTGAAGGCGGCCTCGCCGTCCGCCTCTCCGGCAGGGGCCGACCGGAACAGGTCGTCCGTGCGCACGGAATACAGGGTCGGCCCCATGGACCAGTGCAGGGTTTCGCCGTCCCGCGTCCAACCGATATAGTCCGCCCCGCCTTCGCTGGCCTTGGTGACAGGGAGCGGGCCACCGTTCTCGGCCACGCTCACCGCTTGCCCGCCGGGCATCAGCGGCATGGCGAACACTTCGTAATTCTGCCGGAACGCGACGAATTCACCATTGGGGGAAACGCGGAAATCGTTCGCGAGTTCGCCTTGGGCATGGACCCGGCGGGCCTCGCCGTTGAGGTCGGTCGAGACGAGCTGCAAGGCACCGCCTTCGTTCGCCAGCATGAACAGCCGGTCTTCGGTCGCCCCGAACTGCGGTGTCCCGGTTCCGCGTGCGACCAGTTGCGGCGTGCCGCCGTCCGCGTCGATGCGGTAGACGCCGGGATTTTCCGAATAGGCCTGGTCGGTGAGGTAACCGCCGCTGCGCTTTTCGAAGACGATCGTTTCGCCGTCGGGTGAAAACTGCGGACTGGCGTAGTGGCCGGGCTGGCGTGTCACGGTGCGAAGGTTGCGCCCGTTCGCATCCGCGACCACGATTTCGCCAAGGCCTTGGTCTGTCCAGCGAACGAACACGATCCGCCGCCCGTCGCGCGAGAATGCGGGCCAGAGTTCCAGCGCATCACCGCTGCCAGTAAGGCGGCGCGGTTCGCCGCCCGATGCATCCTTGGCGTAGAGCTTGCCCATGCTTTCGAAGACGACCCGGCGCCCGTCGGGTGAAAGTGTCGCGAAACGCGGGATGCTGGTGACGAACCGTTCGGGCGCGACTTCGATGACGGGATGCGGCGCGTCGGCCACGCCGCGCGTATCGTCGATGCGGAACGGGATCTCGCGAACGGCACCGTTTGAGACGGCGACCCGGCGCAGCTTCCCGCCGGCCCAGAAGACGATTTCCTCGCTATCGGGCGTCCAGTCCATGTTCGGGTACACACCCGTGACCGCCCAGGTCTCCTGCACGTCGAGATCGAGGTTGGCGTAAATCCGGCGTTCTTCTCCGCTGGCGAGGTCCTTGACCCACAGCTGGGACTGATCCTGTTCCCGCCGGACGAATGCGATGAGGCGTCCGTCGGGCGAGGGCGTGGGCCGGACGGCCCCGCCATAGCCGGAAACGGCGGTCGTGGTTTCCCCCGTGCGCAGGTCGTATGCTTCGATATCGAAGATGCCTTGCGTGGAATCTTGCGCGTATTCGAAGATCGGGCCCGGTGTGGTGTTGCGCGTGAAATAAATCGTTTTGCCGTCCGGGCTGTAGATCGGCTCGCCGAGTTCCTTCTGGTGCTGCTCGTTCGGGCGCTCGACCAGCTTGACGCCGCCGCCGCCGCTCACGTGGTAGAGCCAGACCTCGCCGGTGCCGAGCGACCGACCGGTCGTGAAATGCTTCTTGGCCGCGATGAACCGTCCGTCGGGCGACCATGTCGGCTGGTTGAGGAGGCGGAAATCCTCCTTGGTCAGCTGGCGCATGTCGCTGCCGTCGGCATTCATCAGCCAGATGTTGTCGCCCCCGCCACGATCGGAGGTGAACGCGATGCGGCGCCCGTCGGGCGAGAAGCGCGGCTGCACTTCCCATGCCATGCCTTCCGCGATCCGCGTGGGGGAGCCTCCCGCGATCGGCATGGTGTAGATGTCGCCCAGAAGCGAAAAGGCGATGGTCCGGCCGTCGGGGGAGACGTCCACGTCCATCCAGGTCCCCTCCTCCGTCCGGATCGGGATCTGGCGGATCGTCATGCCCGCAGGATTGCTGACGTCCCACGCCGCGTCCTCGGCCGGTTCTTCCGTCTCCATCGCGGGATCGACAGGCTGGCCGCTGTCTTCCTCGGGCAGGCCGTCGCCTTCCGGTTCGGGGCCGAGTATCTCGTCTTCCGGAACCTCGGTTTCCTCGACCGGCGGGATGCGCTGCTCCTGCGCAGCCGTAGCGGCGGTCTGGATCGCAAACAGGCTCGCAGCGGCGAACAGGAACGTCTTGGTCATGGCAGTCTTCTCCCCACAGGTCGCGAGAAGCTCTACTACCGCCTTGTCGCCAAAGGCAAACTAGCTTCGATACAATCCGTCGAGCCGATCGCCGTAGCGATCCTTGATCTTGTGCCGCCGGATTTTCATGCTCGGCGTCATTTCCTCGTTCTCGATTGTGAACGCCTCGTCCGCCAGCGCGAACTGGCGCACTTTCTCGACCACGGAAAGGTCGGTGTTCACTCGGGCCACGGCTTCGCCCACCGCCTTCCGGAACTCGGGCAGGTCCTGCAACTGGGCCATGTCGAACTTCTTATCGTTCGCCTGCGCCCATTCGACCGCCCATTCCGCATCCGGAACGATAAGGCCGACGATGTAAGGGCGTTTGTCGCCCACCACCATCGCTTGCGCAATCTCGGGCTGCAGCGTGAGCATCCCCTCGACCTTCTGTGGCGCGACGTTGTCGCCCTTGTCGTTGACGATCATGTCCTTCTTGCGGTCGGTAATGACGATCCGGCCTTTCTCGTCGATATGGCCGATGTCGCCGGTGTGGAGCCAGCTGTCCTGCAAGGCGCGCTGGGTTTCGGCCTTGTTCTGCCAGTAGCCCTTCATCACCAGTTCGCCGCGCACCAGGATTTCCCCGTCCTGCGCGATCTTGACCTCGACACCCTTCATCGGCGGACCGACCGTATGCATGGCGATGCCAGCGGCCGGGCGATTGCAGCTGATGACCGGGCCCGCCTCGGTCTGGCCGTAACCCTGCAGCATCGTGAGACCCATAGCGTCGAAGAACACGCCGACCTCGGGGTTGAGCGGCGCCCCGCCGCTCACCATCGCCTTGATGCGCCCGCCGAATTTCTGGCGGATCTTCGGCCGCAGCGCCTTGTCGATAACCAGGTTCATCGGCTTGTCGCGCAGTCTCGTGCGGCCTTTTTCCGCCTTGCGCTCCCCGATCGCGAGAGCCTGCTCCATCAGGAATTTCGCCGCGCCCCCCTGCTTGTCGACCTGCTTCATGATTCGGGTCCGCAGCACTTCGAACAGGCGCGGGACGACCACCATGATCGTCGGGCGGGTTTCCTCGATATTGCTCGCCAGCTTCTCCAGCCCTTCGGCATAGTAGATCTGGGCGCCGACACTGATCGGGAGGAACTGGCCCCCCGAATGCTCGTAGGCATGGCTCAGCGGCAGGAAGCTGAGGAACCGCTCGTCTTCCTCGATCCCGAAATCGTTGATCAGGATCTCGGCCGCCCCGTGGATATTGCACAGGATCGCCCCGTGATGCTGCATCACCCCGCGCGGCGCGCCGCCGGTCCCGCTGGTGTAGATGATGCAGGCGGTCTGGCTGCGGCTGATTTCGGCCACGCGTTCGTCGACCAGCTTGCGCGCCTGGACCCCGTCGCCGTCCGTCATGGCATCCCACGAATGACAGACGAGATCACCCGACTGGTAGGACCGTATGGTCTCGAAAGGGATGATGTGCTCCGCCACGCCGCTGCGCATCATGGCCGGCAGGAGCGGGCCCGAGAGCTTGTCGTTGGAGACGATGACCGCGCGCGCGCCCGAATTGTCGAGTATATGCAGGTGATCGCGTTCGGTATTCGTGATGTAGGTCGGAACGGAGATACACCGGGCCGCCATGATCCCGAGATCCGCGATGCACCATTCGGGTCGGTTCTCGGATACCAGCATGACGCGGTCGCCGTCTTCCAGCCCGATCCGCCGCAAATGTTCGGCAAAGAGGCAGACTTTCTCGGCAGCCTCGCGCCAGCTCATCGTGTGCCATTCCCCGTCCTTCTTTGCGCCGAGGAAAGGCGCATCGCCCTTCGCATCGGCACGCTTCAGGAAGAGTTCGACGAGATTGTTCGCCCGCTCGATGTCATCCAGCAAGTTTCGGCTCCTCACCCGGTTGGTTGCGCGTGCAACCTTTTCCTCTCGATTAGGGTCTCGGCGGCTCGACCACAAGGCAGGGGACGGCGCAACGCGCCGGTCGCTTGCCTCAGGGGGCTACCAGTTGTCCGGAAAGGCGCGGATCGCGCGCGGTGGTCCATCCCTGCGCAGTGCGCAGGATGGCGCCCGCTTTCACCGGTGCGCCCCTGATCTGTAGGTCCGAGTGACCCAGCGCCCGAAAGCGTTCGGCCGATGTTTCCAGCCAGGTTCCGCGTTCCAGCAGGATGCTGTCGCCGAATGCCATGATGAAGGGCATCCCGATGGCTTCCTCCACCGATAGGTCGAAATCGATCACGCCGATTATGCTTCGCGCTGTCTGGACGGGGATCGTTCCGCCGCCCGCCGCGCCGACGACGAACAGCGGCTCACCCTGCGGGTCGAACACGATCGTCGGAGCCATGGAGCTGCGCGGACGCTTCCCGCCTTCCACCCGGTTCGCGACCGGGTTCCCGTCGATTTCGGGCACGAAACTGAAATCGGTCAGCTCGTTGTTGAGGTAGTATCCGTCCACCATCAGGCCGGACCCGAACGCGCTTTCGATGGTCGACGTCCAGCTGACGACGTTGCCGATGCCATCGGCCACGGAAAAATGGCTCGTCCCGGCTTCGGGCCCTTCCTCGCCGTCCGCGAGCGCTTGCGAAGCGCCGGGGGGTGTTCCGGCCTCGGCCTGCGCCAGCGTGCCGCCGGGGTCGATCAACGCGCTGCGCCGGGCGAGATAGGCGGGATCGACCAGGCCGCGGACCGGGACGGACACGAAGTCATCGTCCCCGATATAAAGCTCGCGATCGGCATAGGCGAGACGCTGTGACTCGACGAAGAGATGCCAGGTGACGGGGTTGTCCATGCCCAGGGAAGCGAGATCGAAGCGTTCGAGCTGCCCGAGGATCTGCAGGACCGCCACGCCGCCGGAGGACGGCGGCCCCATCCCGCAAATCTTGTACGCCCGGTACATGCCGCAGACCGGCTGGCGATCCTTCACGGCGTAGCTTTCGACATCGCCGACCTGCATCGGTTGCCGTCCGGCGGGAGTCGCCTCGGCAATCGTGCGCGCGATACGGCTGGCCGATGCGCCGGTGTAGAAGGCCCGGGGCCCGCCGGTCGCAATGGTTCGCAGCGTCGCCGCGAGCGGCCGATTGACCACCGTGGATCCCACCGGCAGCGGTTGCCCGTCCGCATCGTAATAGATGGCGCGCGCTTCGGCGCTGTTGCCGGCGCGCGTATCGGACTGGCCGAGGGAATTGTGCAGCCGCGGGTTCATTTCGAAACCCTGTTCGGCAAGGGAGATGGCCGGTGCGAACAGCGTTGCCCAGTCGAGTTTGCCGTGGCGGCGATGCGCTTCGGCGGCGAGGGCGATGTTGCCCGGAACACCCGCACTCAGCCCGGTGCCGACAGCTTCGCCGAACTGCAGGCGTTCGCCGTCGGGTCCGATGAACCAGTTCGGCGTCGCACCCGCGGGGGCAGCTTCGCGTCCGTCGAGCGAGACGACGTTGCCGTCCCCCTGGCTGTAAAGGTAGAAACCGCCCCCGCCGATGCCGGAGCTCTGCGGTTCGACGACCGTCAGTGCCAGCATCACGGCAATCGCGGCATCGGTCGCGCTGCCGCCCTGCCGCAGTATTTCCTCGCCTGCGGCCTGCGCTCGCGGATCCGCCGCAGAGACGGCCCCGGCAGGAAGAGGCGCCTGCGCCGTTTCGACGGAAGCCTGTTCGGCGGTAATGGAGGAGCAGGCGGCAAGCGCAGTGCCGACCAGAAGGGCTAAACCTGTGCGGAAAGACATGGCCGAAAGGCTATTCGCTTCCGACCGCTTCGGCAATCGAATTGAAACCGTCCCGCTCCATCAGCGCCGCGAGATCGCGATTGATCCGCTTTGCGAGGCCCGGCCCTTCGTAGACCAGCGCGCTGTATAGCTGCACCAGGCTGGCCCCTGCGCGGATGCGCTGCCATGCTTCGGATGCGGTCGAGATGCCGCCCACGCCGATCAGGGGCAGGGTGCCGCCGGTAGCTTGCCGGAAATCGCGCAACCGCTGCAGGGCAAGGTCGTGCAACGGGGCACCGGACAGACCGCCGGCTTCCGCACGATGCCGGGACGCAAGCGCAGGGCGGGAGATGGTCGTGTTCGAAACGATGAGGGCACCCAGCTTCTTTTCGATTCCGATCCGGGCGATATCGTCGATATCCCGCGGTTCCAGATCGGGAGCGACCTTGAGAAAGATTGGCGGCCCGCTTCGCCCACGCGCTTCGATGACGCCGTCGAGCAGGTCCTCCAGCGCCGAGGCGTCCTGCAGCGCCCGCAGGCCCGGCGTGTTCGGACTGGAAATATTGACCGTCAGGTAGTCGGCGTAAGGCGCCATCGCCTGCGTACCCAGACGGTAATCCGTGGCACGGTCCTCGCTGTCCTTGTTCGCGCCGATATTGATGCCGAGGATGCCGCGGCGCGGAGCGGTACGTCGCTCCAATCTTTCGCGGGCGGATGCCTGCCCCCTGTTGTTGAACCCCATCCGGTTGATGACCGCCCGGTCCTCGACCAGCCGGAAGAGGCGCGGTTTCGGATTGCCCGTCTGAGGTAGGGGTGTGAGCGTCCCCACTTCGACGTGGCCGAACCCCAGCGCCATCATCTGACGCGGCACTTCCGCATCCTTGTCGAAACCCGGCGCGAGGCCCAGCGGTGTTGGGAAGGAAAGCCCCGCTACTTCGATACCCAAACCATCTGGATAGGACGGCGTCCCTGGCAGCGGTGCCAGTTTCAGCGCCCGGATGGTCAACCGATGCGCGCGCTCCGGATCGAGGCTGAAAATCGCGGGGCGCAGGACGTCGAACAGCATGATCGCGCCTATGCCAAGCCGGCAAGTCGCTGTCGAGAAAGGGCAGCCACGCGAACGGACAGACAGTGTTTAGGTCCAGATCCGACGCAAAATGTCGATTCCGTACAATACCGGATCGCGCGACCTGCCCTATCTGGACGGTGCGACCCGAGGGGCCCCGGGCAGAAATGCATGGGGTTCGTCGACTTTACGGGCGGTTCCTTCGGGGGCCGCCCCTTTTTTGTGCGGTATTCCCGCATCGAAGGCATACTGGCGTTCCGCCTTCCGATCCCCTAGCCGGAAGGGGCAATCAAATCGGGAGAATGTCATGCGTCTGAACCGGCTTTGCCTGATCGCGAGTCCCCTGGCCCTTGCGGCCTGCGCCACGATGCCGGCTGCCGAACAGGCCGGACAGGGAATGTCCGAGACCGCGACGAGCGCGGATATCGACACGCTTTTCGAAGAGTACGACCGGGCGCAGCTCGCCCTGTCGCCGCTGTCCAAGGCCTATCGCGGCATTCGCGACGACGATTACGGGAAATGGGGCGACTTCTCCGACGCGGCGGCGGTCGAGGAGGAAGCCCTGCTGCAGAGCACCGCGGACCAGATGCGGAGCAATTATGCGCTCGAAGACCTTTCGGGGCAGGATGCCCTGTCATATCGCCTGTTCGATTACGATGCGCGCAACAGCGCGAACCTCTTTCCCTACCGCGATTACGGCTACACCTTCGACCAGATGAACGGCGCGCAGAGCCAGTTGCCGGCGTTCCTCATCAACATCCATTCGGTGTCCACTTTCCAGCAGGCGACTGACTATGTCGACCGGATCACCGGCATGGAGCGGGCGCTGGACACGCTGACCGATCAATCGCGCGAGGCGGCCGCGGATGGCATCATGCCGCCGGCCTGGGTCTACGCCTATGTGATTTCCGACATCGAGAACCTGCTCGAGGCGGGTGACGAGAACGCGATCCTCGAAGATTTTGCGGAAAAGGTCGGCGAACTCGACATCTCGAACATGCAGAAGGAGATCACGCAGGGTGCCGCGCGGCAGGCATGGCGCGAAAAGGCGCGGCCCGCCTACGAACGCCTCCTCGCCGAGATGAAGCGACAGCAGGCGATCGCGCCGACCGACGACGGCGTCTGGCGGTTCCCGGACGGCGATGCCTACTACGCGGCGCTCCTGAAGAACTACACCACCACCGACCTGACCGCCGACGAGATTCACGCGATCGGGCTGCGCGAGGTCGAGCGGATCCATGGCGAGATGCGCGCCATCATGGAGCAGGTGGGGTTCGAAGGCGATCTGCAGGATTTCTTCGAATTCACCCGCACCGATCCGCGGTTCTACTATGATACGCGCGAAGCCTACCTCGCCGATGCCGAGGCGAAGCTGGACGCGATGGAAGCGAAGCTGCCGGAATTCTTCGCGACCCTGCCGACCGATCCGCTGGTCATCAAGCCGGTCGAGGCGTTCCGCGAACAGAGCGCGGGCAAGGCGTTCTATCAGCGGCCGGCGCCCGACGGATCGCGGCCGGGCACCTACTACGTCAATCTCTACAACCTGAAGGACATGAGCCGGAACGAGCTGGAAGCGCTCGCCTATCATGAAGGGCTGCCGGGCCACCATCTCCAGCTGTCGATCCAGACCCAGCTCGGCGACGTGCCGCCCTTCCGCCGCTTCGGCGGGATCACCGCCTATTCAGAGGGCTGGGGCCTCTATTCCGAGGAGCTCGGCAAGGACATGGGCTTCTATACCGACCCGTATTCCGACTTCGGCCGGCTGGGGATGGAGCTGTGGAGAGCCTGTCGACTGGTCGTGGATACCGGCATCCACCACAAGCGCTGGAGCCGTGAACGCGCGATCCAGTACCTGACGGACAACACGCCCAATCCCGACGGAGACATCCGCAAGGCGATCGAGCGCTACATCGTCTATCCCGGCCAGGCGACCGCCTACATGATCGGCAAGCTCAAGATCATGGAGCTGCGCGAGCAGGCGCGGGCCGAACTGGGCGACCGGTTCGACATCAAGGGCTTCCACGACGCGATCCTGAAGACAGGGCCGGTCCCGCTCAGCCTGATGGAAGAGAACGTCGAGGCATGGGTTGCCGAGACCAGAGGCAACCGGTCCACGGCGCCTGCGATCATGGGCGAATAAACGCTAACGACTCGCAACAATCGGTTTCCGGTTGAAATCGGAGCGAATTGCTCCGATTTCGATCGCATGCGCCTCAGCAACCTTGCAGACTACGCCGTCGTCACGATGAGCGCGGCCGCCCGCCATTGCGGCGGGGCGCGCGTTTCGTCCGGGCAACTGGCGGAGGAAACCGGCCTGCCGGCACCCACGGTGCAGAAGGTGGTCAGCAAGCTGACGGCGGCGGGGCTGCTGCGCTCCACGCGGGGCGTCGGCGGCGGATTGCAGCTGGCGCGGCCGGCCGCAGCCATCAGCCTGGCCGAGATCGTGGAGGCGATCGAAGGCCCCATCGCGCTGGTGAGCTGCGTGGAGGGCGACGACTGCGCGATCCACTCCAATTGCAGCGTGAAGCCGCACTGGCCGATCGTGAACGAAGCCCTGCGCGGCGCGCTGGCGGACATTCCACTGACGCGGCTTGCGGGCACGCCGGAAATGACACGGGAAATGGCATGAGCGACGATATCGACATTCAGGACAGGCCGGAAACGGATGCCGCGGCGAAGGAAGCTGCGGCGCGCGCCGCCGAATACGAGTTCGGCTGGCATTCGGACATCGACACCGAATTCGCGCCCAAGGGCCTCACCGAAGACACGGTGAAGTACATTTCGGCCAAGAAGAAAGAGCCCGAGTGGATGCTCGAATGGCGGCTCAAGGCCTTCCGCCTGTGGCAGACGATGGAAGAGCCGGACTGGGCCAAGATCGGCTATCCGAAGATCGACTACCAGGACGCGTATTACTACGCCGAGCCGAAGAAGAAGGAAGAGCTGGAGTCGCTCGACGAGCTCGATCCGGAGATCAAGCGGGTCTATGACAAGCTCGGCATCCCGATCGGGGAGCAGGAAGTGCTCGCCGGCGTGAAGGGTGCGCGCAAGGTCGCCGTCGATGCGGTGTTCGACAGTGTCAGTGTCGCCACGACCTTCCGCGAGGAACTGAAGAAGGCGGGCGTCATCTTCCTGTCCATCAGCGAGGCGATCCGCGAATATCCGGAGCTGGTGAAGAAGTGGCTCGGCAAGGTCGTGCCGCAGCGCGACAACTACTTCGCCACTTTGAATTGCGCGGTCTTTTCCGACGGGACCTTCGTCTACATCCCCGAAGGCGTGCGCTGTCCGATGGAGCTCAGCACCTATTTCCGCATCAATGCGGAAAATACCGGGCAGTTCGAACGCACGCTGATCGTGGCGGAGAAGGGCAGCTATGTCAGCTATCTCGAAGGCTGCACCGCGCCGATGCGCGACGAGAACCAGCTACACGCCGCCGTGGTGGAGCTGGTCGCGATGGACGATGCGGAGATCAAGTATTCGACCGTCCAGAACTGGTATCCCGGCGATGCCGACGGCAAGGGCGGGATCTACAACTTCGTCACCAAGCGCGGCCTGTGCCAGGGCGCGCGGTCGAAGATCAGCTGGACTCAGGTGGAAACCGGCAGCGCGGTCACGTGGAAATACCCCTCCTGCGTGCTGAATGGCGAAGGCAGCGTGGGCGAATTCTACTCCGTCGCGGTTACGAATAACCACCAGCAGGCGGATACGGGAACCAAGATGGTTCACAATGCGCCGAACACGCGCTCCACGATCATTTCCAAGGGGATCAGCGCGGGCCAGTCCAACAACACCTATCGCGGCTTGGTACGCATCGGTCCGAACGCGGAAAACGTGCGCAACCGGACCGAATGCGACAGCCTTCTGATCGGCGACAGATGCGGCGCGCACACCGTGCCCTATATCGAGGTAAAGAACCCCAGCGCGCAGATCGAGCACGAGGCGACGACCAGCAAGATCTCCGACGACCAGCTGTTCTACGCGATGCAGCGCGGGCTGGACGAGGAGCAGGCCATGGCCCTGATCGTCAACGGCTTCGCCAAGGAAGTGCTGAAGGAACTGCCGATGGAATTCGCCGTCGAAGCGCAGAAGCTTCTGGCGATTTCGCTCGAAGGGAGCGTGGGGTGATGGCTCAGCGCGCAATTGGAATGATCGCAGCAATATGGATCGTTCTCGCCCCCATCACCTCGATATGGTTGATGTGGGAATTCGCGTTCGGGACGCTCACAGATTACTATGTCGGAAACGCCCTGATTTCGCTCATCCTTTTCGGGCCCCCAGCCACGATGGTTGCCATTTATCTCATCTGGATGAGAAAATCGCATGACTGACCGCAAGACCCTCAATCTCCGCGAACCCTCGGATGCCGACGAAGCCCCCGCGATCAAGAAGCGGGGCCGTGGCTGGGAAATCTCCGAGAAGCGGCTCGATGCGCTGCACGAGCGGGCGCGCGACCTGCGTCGTCATTCGTCGGAGGCGCACAAGGCGCTGGCGAGGCGTTTCGCCGACGCCGACATGGGCCCCTACACCTTCACCCGGCACGCCGTGGTCGGCAGCGCCATCGTCGATTTCAATTGCCACAAGCTCGGCATGGCCATCGCGATCGACGAACCGGACCAGAACGATGCCCTCGCCAAGCGCCGGGACAAGAGCCTGGAAGCCGTCGGCATCCGCATCATGCGGATCAAGGCGGAGGATATCCTGGAAAACATGGATGCTGTGCTCGCCCGGATCACGGCAGGCATGCGCCTGCGGATCGAGGACAAGAAGCAGGCCCGCCGCGAACACAATGCCAAGAACCCGCGCCAGACCGCGCCGCGCTACGATCGCGCCGGTAACGGTCCGCCGCGCAGAAAACGGAACGACTGATGCTGAAAATCGACAACCTTTCCGCCGAAATCGACGGCAAGCAGATCCTCGACGGGCTGACGCTGGAAGTGCCCGCAGGCGAGGTCCACGCGATCATGGGCCCCAATGGTGCGGGCAAATCGACGCTGGCCTACGTCCTCGGCGGCCGACCGGGATACGAAGTGACCGGTGGATCGGTGCAGTTCGGCGGCGAGGACCTGCTCGGGATGGAAGCGCACGAACGCGCCGCCGCCGGCCTGTTCCTGGGGTTCCAGTACCCGGTCGAGATACCCGGCGTTTCCAACGTCCAGTTCCTGCGCGAGGCCTTGAACGCGCAGCGCACCGCGCGCGGCGAGGAGCCGCTCTCGGGCGGCGAATTCCTGAAGCTGGCGAAGGAAAAGGCCGGCCTGCTGAAGCTCGACATGGAAATGCTCAAGCGCAACGTGAATGTCGGCTTTTCCGGCGGTGAGAAGAAGCGCGCGGAAATGGTCCAGATGGGCATTCTCGACCCGGCCTTCGCCGTGCTGGACGAGACGGACAGCGGGCTCGACATCGATGCCCTGCGCGTCGTCGGGGACGGCATCAACGCCATCATGCGCCAGCCCGACAAGGGCGTGCTCCTGATCACGCATTACCAGCGGCTGCTCGAAGTGGTGAAGCCCGACAAGGTGAGCATCCTGTCGCGCGGGCGGATCGTGCGCACCGGCGGTCCGGAACTCGCCGTCCAGCTCGAGGAAGAGGGTTACGACGCGGTGATGGGGGAAGTGGCTTGAGCGAAAGCGTCATCCTCCCCACCCGCAAGGACGAAGCCTGGCGCTATTCGGACGTCGATGCGCTGGCCGGGATGGATCTCGGCCGGTTCGACGACTGGCGCGATATCGAAGTGCCCGCAGGCGAGACGTTCCGCGATACGCTCGTTCTCGACAGCGAGGACGGCGTCGAACTGCGGCGCATCCGCGTGAAGCTGGGCGAGAAGGCCCGCTGCGAACTGTTTGCCGTGAACGCCGGCGGGCAACTCGGCCGGATCGAGGTCGTCGTGACGGCGAGCCGCGGCAGCCATTTCGAATTCGGCGGCGTCACTCTGGGCGGCGGGAACACGACGCGCGAATTCGTCACCTGCATGGCGCACGAGGAGCCGGAAGCGACCAGCAACCAGGTCGTGCGCAGCGTCCACTGGGGACGCGGCACCGGCAATTTTCTCGGCCGGATCGATGTGGTGCGCGATGCGCAAAAGACCGACGCGGCGCAGGATTTCAAGGGGCTGCTGCTGGAAAAGGGCGCGAGCGCCAACACCGTGCCGCAGCTGGAGATTTTCGCCGACGACGTGAAATGTGCGCATGGCGCGACGGTCGGCCGGCTGGACGAGGCGGCACGCTACTACATGGCGGCGCGCGGCATCCCGCCCGAAGCCGCGAAGCGCCTGCTGGTCCGCGCCTTCCTGGCCGACGCTTTCGTCGGCCTGGATGACGAGGCGGAGCGCGAGCGCCTGCTCGGCATCGCGATTGCCACGATGGACGCGCAGCTGTGACCGGTACGGCGATCGACACGCGTAAAGCCGATTTCCCCGGCCTTGCGATGCCGGACGGATCGCCTTGGCATTACCTCGACACGGCGGCCACCGCGCAGAAGCCGCAGGCGGTCATCGATGCGATGTCTCGCGCGCTGGGCGAGGATTACGCGACCGTCCATCGCGGCGTCTATGGCCGCAGCGCGCGGATGACGCTGGGTTACGAGGCCGCGCGGCGCCGCGTCGCCGAGTTCATTGGCGGGGCGGAAGCGGAAGTGGTGTTCACGAAGGGGGCGACCGAAGGGATCAACCTGGTCGCGAGCAGCTGGGGCGATGCCAATATCGGCCCGGGCGATCGGATCATGCTCAGCATGCTGGAGCACCATTCCAACATCGTGCCGTGGCAATTGCTGGCCCAGCGAACCGGCGCGACGATCGATGTCTGCCCGCTGACCGAGGATGGTCTCGTCGATCTCGACTGGCTGGAAGCCAATCTGACCGAACGGCACGCCATCGTCGCGCTCGCCCACGTGTCCAACGTGCTGGGTTCTGTCCTCGGCGCGAAACGTGCCGCCCGCGCCGCCCATGCGGTGGGGGCGAAACTGCTGCTCGACGGGTGTCAGTCCGCACCCCGCATGCGGCTCGACATGGGCGAACTCGACTGCGACTTCTTCGTGTTCTCGGGCCACAAGCTCTACGGACCGACCGGCATCGGCGTGCTCTGGGCGCGTGAGGAACTGCTCGACGCGATGGCGCCCTACCAGGGCGGCGGTTCGATGATCGAGAAGGTCTCGTTCGAACGCAGCACCTGGGCGCCGCCGCCTCAGCGCTTCGAGGCGGGAACGCCGATGATCACCGAAGCGATCGCGCTGGCGGCTGCCATCGATTACGTCGAGGACGTGGCCGGCGCCGGGGGCATGGAAGGCCTCTTCGAACACGAAAGCGGTCTCGCCAGGCAGCTGAGAAACGAATTGAAGCGCTTCAATAGCATCCGGTTGGTCGGCCCGGAGCGGAGTGCGGGGATCGTCTCCTTCGTCATGGAAGGGGTTCACCCGCACGATCTCGGCACCATATTGGACGAGGAAAACGTCGCAATCCGGGCCGGACACCACTGCGCACAGCCGCTGATGGAGCATCTGGACGTCCCCGCCACCGCCCGCGCCAGCTTCGGCCTCTACAGCGACGAAAGCGATATCGAGGCGCTCCTGCGCGGTATCGAACGCACGCAGACCATATTCGCCTAGGAATGAACGAGATGAACAAGCCAACCGAGGAAAAGGACTTCGTCGCAGCGCCCTCGCCCACGGAGCAGGTCGTGGCGCAAGCGCCGGCGAAACCGCCGCGAGCCCGGGTTTCCGATGCTGTCGATCCGGATGCGGAGACCGCGAGCGAGAAGCTGGAGCGCAAGCGCGACTATCTCGAAGGATTCCTGGCGAAGAAGCCGGAAGAAGCCGGAAACGGCGGCCCCGGCGGTCCGCTGCAACAGGCCGTCGTCGATGCGCTGAAGGAAATCTACGACCCCGAAATTCCGGTCAACATCTACGATCTTGGCCTCATCTACGGCGTGGATGCGACCGAGGACGGCGAGGTGGTAGTCACCATGACGCTGACGACGCCGCATTGCCCGGTCGCCGAATCCATGCCGGCCGAGGTCGAGTTGCGCGCAGGTTCTGTGCCCGGCGTGCGCGATGCCGAGGTCAATCTTGTCTGGGATCCCCCATGGAGCCCCGACAAGATGAGCGACGAGGCACGGCTCGAACTGGGGATGCTGTGATGGCCGCAACAGACGAAGCAACGAAGACGCGCGAACGCCCGGCCGCGGTCGTCCTGACCGATGCCGCGGAAGCGCGAATAGCCGAACTGATGGCGAGGGCGCCCGACGATGCGATCGGAGTCAAGCTCTCGACGCCGCGGCGCGGGTGCTCCGGTCTCGCATATTCCGTGGACTACGTCTCCGAAAAGCAAAGCTTCGATGAGAAAATCGAAACGCCCGGCGGCACGTTCTACATCGATGGCGCGAGCGTTCTCTACCTCGTGGGTAGCGTCATGGATTGGGTCGAGGACGATTTTTCCGCCGGTTTCACCTTTGAGAACCCGAACGCCAAGGGTGCGTGCGGCTGCGGCGAAAGCTTCATGGTCTAGGCTTTCGGCCCGCTTTCCTGCTCGGCCATGATGAAATCCAGCAGGGCGCTTTCATAGGCATCGATTTTCCCGTCCGCGGCGATTGCCCGTTCCAGCCATCCCTGCTCGGCGGCATCCAAGGTTTGTTGCCCCGCGAGATGCCGTGCTCGCCTCTCCGCCATGCGGTCGCGATCGAAGACGGAATCGACAGCTTCGCCGACTCCTGCGCCAAGGTTCCCGAAGCTTCCGGGCAGTGCCTTCAGGAGGCTGCCCATGAAGCGACCGACGCCGTGCCGACCGTCAGCCATGAAGGCTTCCAGCTCAAGCGCTCTCTCGCGGCTGATCTGTGCGCTGGGGCCGGAAAAGCCCAGCAGGTAGCTACCGACGCCCCTCACGAAGACGTCCTTCCATTCGGTCGCGTTGTCCGCGTTCGCGGTCGCTTCCTTGAGCCTGAACAACATTTCCGCTTCGCGACGACCGACGGCGCCGGGGCGATCGCCGCCGGACGAAAAGATCACCCGGCGCAATATCTCCGCTTCGACGGCGGTAATGCCCGACGGATTGAGAGAACCTCCCTGCCTCGTCGGACCTTCGCCGTGCAATACCGCTTCCTCAATTCGCGCAAGGACGTAGGCTTTCAGCGTTTCAGGTATATTGAAAGCACGCTCCAGGATGCGGACGAGCAACTCCAGCTCGGTCATGGTGCAGAACCGACCGTCGCCATCTAACTGGGCTATCAGCCACTCGGCCTCCTCGTCGGAAACGTAGTTGCGCGGTTCGGTCCCGTTGATGACGAATTCGCCGATCGCCTCGACCATGAAATCGGTCCAGGCTCCGGTCGGCATGGTATTGGCGTGATCGGCGGCGAAGATGGCCTCCGCCTCCGCGCGCGTTATCTTTCCGTCATCGCCCCAGCCCGCGCGCCGAAGCTGCAGGATTTCATCTGCGGAAATAAAGCCGTCCTGGCCCGCGTTCCGCGCCAGATCGCCGAAATATGCCGTCATCGCCGCTCGTGCCCCCGAATGAATGGACGTTGAGCGCGGCAATATCGGCCGATTTGCTTAAATCCGGGTTAGCGATAGGGCGTCGATCAGCGGCGGAGCGCCGACACGCAGGCCGCCCGATCGACATCCAGCCCGTCGGAGCTGCGGCGGGCATCGACATAGGTCGCGCTCGGTTCCGCCCCCTGGCGCAAGGGATAGAGAAACACGTCGAGCACGCACCGGTCGCCGGAGAATTGCAGCTTTCGCGCATCGCCTTCGCGCACGTCGAGTCGGGGCTCGCCGAATTGCGAGACGAGGGACGATGCGTTCGCTCCGATCACGCCCTCCAGTCCGGGCAGGTTCATGACTCTTGGCGCGTTGGGATCGCGATCGGCCGGACGTGGCACCTGCGGCCGTGTCGGCGGCGGGGCGACCTCCACCGGGGGCGGTCGATCCACCGGAACTCGCGGCTGGCCCTGCGGAACGGCGGTGGCGCAAGCGGCGAGGCCCGGGAGGAGAAGCAATGCGAGTTTGGATTTCACGGGGTGGCTCCGGAACGTCGATGGACGAGATGAGTGGCGGCAGCCGCGCCCAGAACGGGCGCGACTAGGTTGAGGAACGGGATCGCGAGCAGCCCGGCCGTGACCCCGCCGAGCGCCAGGCGGCGGGCGCGACCGAGAGGTTGCAGGTCATCCGATCCGTCGTGATGCCGCAACCATACCATGTCCTGCAACTCGCGCCCCAGAAGCCACGAATTGACGGCAAAGAACACGAGCGGCGGACCGACGGCCGTGACGGCCAGGGGGATGGAAAGGATCAGCGCCAAGAGGTTGAACCCCAGCGCCCTGACCGTGCTTCGCACCGAGTTGCGCAATTCGTCGACGAAGGGCCGGTTGCGGATATTGGCCACGAGATCAGGATAGTGCTTGCGCTCCACCGCCAGCACGACCTCGTCGGCGAAAAACTGGATGACTGCCAGCGCGACGAGGCGAAACAGAAGCCATCCTCCCACGAGCGTCAGGAGTATCCCCACGATGGCGCCCGCCTGCGGACCGAAGCCGAAGTTCCAGTAGTCGAACAGTGCATCGACAAGGAAACCGGCCGCAAATCCGCACGCGACGAAAGCGGCGATCGTCAGCGCGATGCTCTTGGCCAAGACTTTCAGTATTGCCGGATCGCCCAGCTGGCCGATTGCGCGTCCGAATGCGTTGGCGAGCGTGAGCATCGCCTGTGAGTGGAGCGGCTCGACCCGAAAAGTCAATCGACAAGCTGCCAGACGGGGCCTTGGCGCGGCGACGACAGGCCGCTAGGCGCGCGGCAACTTCCTTTCCGCATCAGGACACAGCATAATGAGCAAGCCCCGTTTCGACGTCATCGCCATCGGCAACGCGCTGGTCGATGTCTTCACATCCTGCACGGACGAAGACATTTCGCGCCTCGGGCTCAACCGCGGCGGCATGACTCTGCTCGACGAGGCACGTGCGGACGAATTGTACAACGCCATGGGGCCCACTACGGAAAAGTCGGGCGGATCGGCCGCCAACACGCTTGCCGGTCTCGCGATGCTGGGCCTCGACTGCGCGTTCATCGGTCAGGTGAACGACGATCAGCTGGGCAAGATCTTCACCCACGACATCCGTTCGATCGGTATTGCGTTCGAGACCGAGAAACTCGCCGACGGGCCCGAAACGGGCCGCTGCCTGATCTTCGTCACGCCCGACGGGGAGCGCACCATGAACACGTTCCTGGGTGCGGGCCAGGTACTGCCCGCGGCCGCTCTCGACGAGGGCATGATCGCCGATGCCGCGATCCTCTACCTGGAAGGCTATCTATGGGACCCCGAAGAGCCGCGTCGTGCCATGCGCCGTGCCATCGAGGTTGCGCGTTCCGCCGGTCGCAAGGTCGCCTTCACGGCGAGCGAGAGCTTCGTGATCGATCGGCACGGCGACGATTTCCGCCGCATGATGGACGAAGGCCTCATCGATATCCTGTTCGTCAACGAGCACGAGCTTGCGACCCTGACCGGCAAGTCCGATTTCGAGGAAAGCGTTGCGCATGTTTCCGCAAAAGTGCCGGTCCTCGTCGCGACCCGCAGCGAACGTGGCGCGATCGCAGTTGCCAACGGTGAACGGGCCGAAGTCGCAGCCGAGCCGATCGAGAAGGTCGTCGATACGACCGGTGCGGGCGACCAGTTCGCCGCCGGCTTCCTCTCGGGCCACGCCCGCGGGGCGCCTCTCGAGGAATGCCTGAAGCGCGGAGCGATCGCTGCGGCCGAAGTGATAAGCCACTACGGTCCGCGACCCGAGGCCGATGTCTCGGCCATGATCGCCGAAAAGCTCGGCTAGGCCCTCTCGCGTTCGACTTCGCGCCAACCGATGTCGCGGCGGCAGAAACCGGTCGGAAATTCGATCCGGTCGACTGCCGCGTAGGCTGCCTTCTGGGCTTGGGTGACATTCGCTCCGGTAGCGGTGACATTGAGCACCCGCCCCCCCGCGGAAACCAGCGAACCGTCCTCCCCGCGCGCCGTGCCGGCATGGAATACCGTGACGCCTCCGGCGCCGTCCGGCGCTAGAGTTATGGCGCCGCCCTTTTCCGGCGCGTCGGGGTAGCCATGCGCCGCCATGACCACCGTCAGCGCCGTCGAGTCCGAGAACTGCGGCTGCCCGTAATCGTGTAGCCGACCCTGCGCACAGGCCAGCATCGCTTCACCGAGATCGCTCTCGAGCCGCATCATAAGGACCTGGCATTCGGGATCGCCGAAACGGCAGTTGTATTCGATCAGTTTCGGACCGGCCTCGGTCAGCATCAGCCCGGCATAGAGAACCCCGGAATAGGCCATCCCTTCCGATGCCATGGTCGCGACCGTGGGCTCGACGATTTCCGCCATCGCACGGCCGCGCAGCTTCTCGTCCAGCACCGGGGCGGGGCTGTAGGCACCCATACCGCCGGTATTGGGTCCCGTATCGCCTTCACCCACGCGCTTGTGGTCCTGCGCCGTTCCGAACGGGACGATCGTCTTTCCGTCGGTGAGCGCGAAGAAGCTCGCCTCCTCGCCTTCGAGGAATTCCTCGACGACGACTTCCGCCCCCGCCGATCCGAAACGGCCATCGAACATGTCGCGTACGGCTTCCTGCGCTTCTTCGCGCGTCGCGACGATGACCACGCCCTTGCCTGCCGCGAGACCGTCGGCCTTGAGGACGAACGGGGCATCGAACATCTTCAGCGCGCCCCAGGCGTCCTCGAGCGAGGTCGCACGCATGTATCGCGCCGTGGGAATGCCTGCGCGCTCGCACAGATCCTTCGTGAACCCCTTGCTGCCTTCCAGTTGTGCGGCCTGTTTCGAAGGCCCGAAGACCGGGATGTCTGCAGTGCGCAGGCTGTCGGCCAAGCCGTCCACCAGTGGCGCCTCTGGACCGATCACGACCAGCCCGATGGAGTTGTCGCGGCAGAAGGACACGACCGCGTCGTGATCGCCTGCGTCCAGCGTCACGCACTCGGCATGGTCCGCGATCCCCGGATTGCCTGGCGCGGCGAACAGCCTGTCCCCATCTCCTGCGAGCAGGCGGGATTGCGCCAGCTTCCATGCCAGCGCATGTTCGCGCCCGCCGCTACCCAGCAGAAGGATATTCATGGCTCGCACTCCGACAAATGACGACTTCGATATGGACCGGCCGGGATTGGTAGCGCGCGGCACACCGGGGGACAACGCCGCGGCGGTCAGTGTCAGCGAGATTTCCTCCCTCCTGAAGCGCACGGTCGAGGACCGGTTCGGTTTCGTGCGCTTGCGGGGGGAGCTTTCGGGCGTGAAGCGTGCGGCCAGCGGCCACCTCTACTGCTGCCTGAAGGACGAGAAGGCGGTCATCGACGGCGTGATGTGGCGCGGCAGCACCGACCGCCTGGCCTTTGCACCCGACGACGGACTCGAAGTGATCGCGAGCGGCAAGATCACGACATATCCCGGACGTTCGAAATACCAGATCGTGATCGAAAGCCTGGAACTGGCCGGGGAAGGCGCGCTGCTGGCGCTTCTGGAGAAGACGAAGGCCCGGCTGGAAGCGGAAGGCCTGTTCGCGGCAGAGCGCAAACGGGCGCCACCATTCCTTCCGCATACGATCGGCGTCGTGACGTCGCCGACAGGCGCGGTCATTCGCGACATCCTGCATCGGCTGGCCGATCGGTTTCCAAGCCGCGTGGTCGTCTGGCCGGTGCTGGTGCAGGGGAAGGGGGCGGCAGACCAGGTGGCGGGCGCCATTCGGGGCTTCGGCGCCCTTGAGGTCAACGGCCCGGTACCGAAGCCCGACCTGCTGATCGTCGCGCGCGGTGGGGGATCGATAGAAGACCTGTGGGGCTTCAACGAGGAAACCGTCGTCCGGGCCGTCGCGGAAAGTCCCATTCCCGTGATCAGCGCGGTCGGCCACGAAACGGATACGACGCTAGCGGATTACGCCGCCGATCGGCGGGCGCCGACGCCCACGGCTGCAGCCGAGATGGCCGTCCCGGTGCGCAGCGAACTGGTGACCGCGCTGGAGAGCTTCGGATTGCGGAAAAAGCGCGCGATCGCACGCCCCGTCGAGATCGGACGGGAGCGACTGCAAGCCCGAGCGGACCGCCTGCCCGGTCCCGACGCGGTGTTACAGCCATTCTCGCAACAGCTCGACGAGCTCGCAGACCGCGCCCGTGCCGCGCTTCGGGAAAAGGCCGGCGGGGGTCGGGAACGGCTCGCGCGGCAGAGCGGAAGGCTCGGCCCCGCAATGTTGCAGCGGAGCATCCGCCAGTCCCGCGAACGACTGGGCGCGGCGCGACTGCGCCCGTCGCTGCTAAATGACCGGCTCTCCCGCGCCCGGGAAAGGCATGCTGGCCTCGCGCGACTGCTGGTGTCCGTGAACCCGAAGGCGCCGCTGGAACGCGGCTTCGTGCTGGTTTCCGATCCCGACGGAGCTCCTGTTCGCAGCCGGAAGACCGCCGCATCGCATGGCAGCCTGACCCTTTCCTTCGCTGACGGCAGTTTGCCGGTCGCGCCGTTGCGCGCCGCACCCAGAAAGCGACGGCCTTCACCGCCTCCTTCGGGACAGGACGACCTCTTCGGCGGTTAATTGTTCCGCCAGCCGCGCTTTGCTAAGGCCCTCGCCATGCTCATGTCTTCCAGCAGTCAGCCCGCCAAGCTCCAGTATGGCCCGAACGGCTTTCGCGTCCTTCGCGCGGGCCAGCACGTCTTCTGTGCCGTCACCGGAGAGGCGATCCCTCTCGAGGAACTGCGATACTGGGACGTCGAGCGGCAGGAGCCCTACGCCAGCGCCGAGATTGCCACGAAGCGACTGACGGACGGGGTGTGAGGATAGCCAAGGCCGTCCGCAAATCCGGTTTGTTAACAATCGCGGCGGGCGTTCTAGCGGCCTGTGCCGCTGCGAACGGCCAGGATGCCGGTACCGCAACGCAGTCCGCATCCACGCCAGTCGATCGGTCGATACCTGCCCGAGAGTCGCTGTCTCCAGAGCCCGTTCGCCCCGATTTCTCGTTCGAGGGTCGCCTGACGCAAGGCGGATGGATAATCGGCAGGGCTCCCGCCGGCACGCGCCAAGCGTCGCTGGGCGAGCAGGAACTGGTGCTGGATCGAGACGGGCGCTTCTTTGCCGCCTTCGACCGCGATTCCGCTTCCAGCGTCATCCTTTCCGCAACTCTCGCCGATGGGCAGATCGTCCGGCAAGTGCTCACGATCGAGCCGCGGGAGTGGGACATCCAGCGCGTGAACGTGGCGCTTCGCGGCGGCCGGACCAGCGAAGCGTTCTGGAAAATCCGCGAGCCCGAATACAATGCGATCGTGGCCGCCCGCGCGCAGGAAACGGGATCCGAAGGCTGGAAGCAATCCTTCGTCTGGCCGGTGCAGGGCCGCATCTCCGGGCGGTTCGGGCGGCAGAGGATCTATCGCGGCGAGCCGGGAAGCTATCATTCCGGGCTCGATATCGCTCCCGGGGCGGGAGTGCCCTATGTCGCGCCTGCCGACGGGGTCGTCGTCCTCGCCGAAACAGGCTTCAGCCTGGAAGGTGGACTGATCATCATCGATCACGGGCAGGGTCTCAACAGCGCCTTTCTCCATTCCTCCCGAATTCTCGTGGAGGAAGGAGACGTCGTGAAGCAGGGCCAGCATATCGGGGATGTCGGTGCGACCGGACGCGCGACCGGGCCGCATCTGCACTGGAGTATCAAATGGCGCGATGCGCGTCTCGACCCGCTGCTTTTCGTCAATCCGCAGAGCTGAGGCAGGACCTGCGATGATACGCTGGCGACGCGTTCTGGCGATCGCGGGAATTGCGTTCGCTCTCGCGCCCGGAACGTTCATCAAGGCGAGGCAGCCCGCCGTGATCGAGGACGCGCCCCTGATGATCACGCCTCTCGCATACGATGGCGCCCGGACGAGCGCGGGATGGTCGGTCACCGGTCTCTGGGCGCTGGAAAGCGGGAACAGCCGGTTCGGCGGTTTCTCGGCGCTGGAAGTCCGGCAGGACGGTGCCGGGGCGCGTCGGTTTTTAGCCCTGAGCGATACCGGCGATTACATGAACTTCGTCCTGGAAAAGGGCGAACAACCCATGCGCTTGCTCTCAGTTGCCGGAGGGAACGGACCGAAGGTCGCGGCCGATGTCGAATCGGCAGCCTACGATCCGGTTACGGGGCGCGTCTGGCTCGCTTACGAGTTTCGCAACATGATCGAGCGGCGCGACCCGAAGACCTTCGCGCCCGACGGTAGCGTGGAGCCCGAGGTCATGGCGGACTGGGGCGCGAACAGCGGGCCGGAATCCATGGCGCGACTGGCCGATGGCCGGTTCATCGTGATTTCCGAAGGGCGGCGCGGAACGCCTGACGGCACGCACCGGGCGATCCTGTTCGACGGCGATCCGGTCGAAGGCGCGGCCGAAACTCCGTTCCGCTTCCGGCCTCCTGACGGCTATCGACCGGTCGGAATGACCGCCTTGCCCGGCGGAAAGGTCGCGATCCTGCTGCGGGCCGTACGTATCGGCCTGCCTCCGCATTTCGAATCGGCCGTCGCAATCGCCGATCCGTCTGCCATCAGGAAAGACGAGACATGGGAAGGGGCGGTCGCCGTCTCGCTCGCGCCGCCGTTTCCGTCCGACAATTTCGAAGGGATTACCAGTACGACCGGTCCCGGCGGATCGGTCACGCTCTGGCTGATTTCGGACGACAATTTCGCGACGCTGCAGCGTACGCTGTTCGCGCGAATAGACTACACGCCGAGAAACAGGCGGGCACGCTAGCCCGCCCGAGGTAAAGTCAGGCCGCTTCCTTCGCGGCCTTCTTCAGCTCGCGCTTCACCTTGAGGGCGCGCGTGCTCAGCTTCTCGTCACGAGTCTTGAGCAGCCAGTTGTCGAGACCGCCATTGTGTTCGACCGAGCGCAAGCCATGGGTGGACACGCGGAACTTGAAGCTGCGATCCAGCTTCTCGCTCAGAAGCGTGACGTTCTGCAGGTTCGGCAGGAAGACGCGCTTCGTCTTGTTATTCGCGTGGCTCACATTGTGGCCCGTCAGGCGGCCTTTGCCGGTCAGTTCGCAAATGCGCGACATGGTATCTCTCGCTCGCAATCTATGTGCCGACGAGGCAATCTCGCCGGTCTGGAGGTCTGGGGATGATCCCGGAAAGCGGCGCGCATAGCGGTAGACCGCCAAATCGTCAAGCGACGTTGCAGCAATCGCGGACCCCCGCTAGCCGTTGCAGGATGACCCGCTGGCCGCTTCCGGACCCGATGCGCGAAGCGCTGAAACTGGCGCAGGAGGCCGAACAGGCGGGCGAGGTCCCCGTCGGGGCGGTGGTGACTCGCAACGGGGCGATAATCGGCAGGGGCCGCAATGTCACGCGCGTCAGGCACGATCCGACCGGCCATGCGGAGATCGTGGCGATTCGCGAAGCGGCACGGCTATCGGGAAGCGAACGGCTGACGGATTGCGAAATCTGGGTGACGCTCGAGCCATGTGCGATGTGCGCCGGTGCGATCAGCCATGCCCGGCTGGCGAAGCTCTACTACGCCGCGCAGGACCCGAAGGGCGGCGCGGTGGCGCACGGCGCGCGGGTGTTCGACCATCCCCAGTGCCTGCATAGGCCCGATGTCTATCCGGGCCTTGGAGAGGCGGAGGCAGGCCTGCTGCTGCGAAGCTTCTTTGCCGCCCGCCGCTAGAGCCCGCGCCAGATTCTGATCCGTGCGCCGTCGGACGGACCGAACCGGCGCCTGTCGCACGTCTTCGGCCGCATCAGCGAATCGTAACAGAGCCGCATCTCCTGCAACCAGCCGCGCCGATTGACCTTCAGGCCGACGGCATCCTGCGGCCACCACGGATTGGCAGAGGCGAAGGCTTCGCGCAGCCGGCCGGCGGTCAGGTCGTCCTCGCGTGAAAGGCGATCGGTATCGGGAAATGCGATGAAGCTGCGCAGGATACGCGCGGTCGTGAAGTATTCGCGCGGCGTGCGGGCCATGCAGCTGCCGTGCTTGGCCCATTGGCGCGCGATCAGCGGTACAGAGGGGCTGAGGCACAAGTTGCGCCGTGCGATGGCGGGCGTGACATTGGCGCGGGTGGGGCACCATTGCGGCCAGCCGCCGGCTCCTTCCGGCCACAATCCGTGAGTCACGAAGCCGAACCGGCCGTTCCGCCCGGAACACTGGCTGCGGTGGCGCGCGTCGGTTTCGCGGCCCTTGCAGAACTCGGGGCTCCAGCTGAGCGCGAGCGTGTAGCCCGTGATGCGAACCTGCCGGGGCGGTCCGTCCGGTCGGATTTCAGGAATGGCGACCGTTCGCGCGAACCGGCACTGGTAGGATTGGGCCTGTGCCGATCCGGCAAACACGAGGGCCAGCGGTACGGCGAGCGCGATCCCTTTCACAACGGGGTGAAGTCGAGACCGATATCGGCTGCCGGGGCGCTTTGCGTCAGCCGGCCGACCGAGACGTAGTCGACACCTGTCGCGGCCTTGTCCCGGATCGTGTCCAGAGTGATCCCGCCGCTGGCTTCCGTGGGCACGCGGCCCGCCACGATGGTCACGGCCTCGCGCAAGGTCGGCGGGTCCATGTTGTCGAGCAGCAGGCGAGTCGCGCCCGCGTCCAGCGCAGGTTCGATCTGGTCGATCCGGTCGACCTCGCAAATGATTTCCGCAACGCCGGCTTCGACCGCACGACGCACGGCTTCGGCGACCGATCCGGCGACCAGGACGTGGTTGTCCTTGATCATGGCCGCGTCCCACAGGCCCATGCGGTGATTGTCGGCGCCGCCCATGCGAGTGGCGTATTTCTCGAGCTGGCGGAGGCCGGGGAGGGTCTTGCGGGTGTCGAGGAGGGTGCAGTCCGGGTTGTCCATCGCGGTCACGTATTGGCGGACCATAGTGGCGATACCGGAGAGGTGCTGCACGGTGTTGAGCGCGCTTCTTTCCGCGGTCAGCATGGCCCGGGCATTACCGGTCAGGCGCACCAGGTCGGTGCCTGCCTCGACGGAATCTCCTTCGTTTACAAGGCGTTCGATCTCGATCTCGGGGTCGAGGAAACGGAAGAATGCTTCGGCGATGGGGAGGCCGGCGACGACGATCGCGTCGCGGCTGTCCATCACGCCGGAGAACCGCGCATCGGCGGGAATCACGGCTTCGCTGGTCACGTCCCGCCCGCCCCCGGGCAGTCCTTCGCCCAGATCCTCTGCCAAGACGGTGCGAATGAAGCGCTCGATATCGAAGCCGGGAAGTTCGAACCGCTCAGTGTACAAAGCGCGCCACCACGTCGCGATAGCTACGGCTCACCTTCACCTCGGCCCCGCTGTCGAGGACCAGGAAGCATTCGCCGTTGGTGTGCGGCTTCACCTGCCGGACCTGGTCCAGGTTGACGATGGTGGAACGGTGGACGCGCTGGAACTTGCGCGGGTCGAGCCGGCGTTCCAGGTCCTTCATCGTCTCGCGCAGGATCAGCGAGTTGTCGCCGGTGTAGATGCACATGTAGTCGCCCGCCGCCTCGATATGCTCGATCGAGCCGACTTCGACGCGGAAGATCTGGCCGCGGTCCTTCACGTTGATCAGCTTCTCGTACCGGTCGCTGCCTTCGGCGTCCTGCTCCTGGAACTCTTCCGCCGCATCGGGCGCGACTTCGGACAGCACGCTCATCAACTTGTCCGCTTCCTCGGCCGATTTCTTCTCGGCAAGGCGGGTGCGCACGCGTTCGATCGTGTCGGCGAGCTTGTCCTCGTCGACCGGCTTCATGAGGTAGTTCACCGCATTCGCCTCGAACGCGCGGATCGCGTGTTCCTCGTAGGCGGTGACGAAGACGAACAGCGGCGGGTCGATTTCCATCACGCCCTTCACGACGGAGAACCCGTCGAAGCCGGGCATCTGGATGTCGAGGAAGACGAGGTCGGGCTTCTCCGTCTTGATGGCGCGGATCGCCTCGCGCCCGTTGGCGCAGGTGCCGATGATCTCGATGTCCTCGAACGGCTCCAGCCTGAGCTGCATGCCTTGGATCGCGAGTTTCTCGTCGTCGACAATAATGGTGCGTATGGTCACGGTCTTGTCCTTATGGGATGGCGTGCGAACGCCGGGGGGATGAGGGGGGCCGGTTCGGCCGTCACGGGGCGCAACTGCCCGGACCGGCCGGCGGTTTCTGCTTCCGCCGCGACGTCGTCGGCCCGCTCGAAGGGTATCTCGATCACCACGGTGAAGCCGCCGCCGGGCGGAGTGCGGATCTCGAACAGGTGGTTGTCGCCATAGGCCTGCGCCAGCCGGTCGCGGATATTGGCGAGGCCGACGCCGGTGGAGGTGCGCCTGTCGCCGGTGATCTCGGGCGGCAGACCCGGACCTGCATCTTCGGCCTGCGCGCCGGGCCCGCTATCGGCCACGGACACCCGCAGCCGATCGCCGATCTTCTGCGATTCGATGGTGATCTCTGCGCCTTCCTCCTGCGGAGAGACGGCATACTTGATCGCGTTCTCGACCAGCGGCTGCAGCAGCATGGCAGGGAGGCAGCCCTTGCCTGCTTCGTCCTGAATCCGGAACGAGGTCCGAAGCCGTTCCTCGAACCGCATCTTTTCGATCCCGAGATAGAGCTTCAGCGTCTCCACCTCCTGCGCCAGCGTCACCTTGCCGCCCGGCTGGGTGACGAGCGTGTGCCGCAGGAACGAGGACAGGCGGGTCAGCATCGCGTTGGCAGGCTCGGTCTGCTTGAGCAGCACCAGCGTGCTGATCGAATTAAGGGTGTTGAACAGGAAATGCGGGTTCAGCTGGTACCGCAGCATCGCCAGTTGCGCACTGGTGGCCTGCGCTTCCACGCGTTCCAGCCGCGCGGCCTGGCTTTCGACCTGCAGGAAGTAGTTGATCGCGAAATAAAGCGCCGACCACGCGCCCAGCAGCGTCAGCGGATAGACGAAATAGCCAAACAGCTGCGCCGTGAAGCTCAGTTCCGAATCGCCGCGCACCAGCGTGATGACCCAGGTGTTGATGAAGGCCAGTACCAGCACCGCGATCAGCAGGGTCAGCGCGGCCAGCGTCCAGGTGACCAGCGGCTTGCGCATGATCAGTTCGCGGTAGATCGTCGCGAGGATCAGGCTGATGGAAAAACCGGTGACCGCTTCGGCCAGCACGATCAGGAAGATCGGCCAGTCCTGCCCGTTGACCACTGCCGGTACCGCGCGCAGCAGGAACGCGCCGCTCCACCCCAGGAACTGGAGGCGCCAGAAGGCCTCGTTCTTGCTCTCGAAGAACGGAGAGGGTCGGTAGGGCGTAAGGGCCATGGTTCACGCCCCTTAGCCCAGATTATCGGCTGTCGTCACATCCTTGTGTCGACGATGCGGTTCCTAAGGCAGCCGAATTGCGATAATTGCGGGCCCACAGGAGAGAATTGATGGCCGATACCACGACGCAGGAACTGCACGGCATGCGCGAACGCGCCCGGTTTCGCGAAATGAAGGAAGGCACGAAGGAAGACTGGGACATCATTTCCGGCCAGTACTTCGCCTTTGCAAAGGGCTTGCCCGACCGCGTGCTGAAACACCTGAAACTGCTGGAAGGGGATTTCGGCGGCTTCCCGGTCTGCCGGCTGGAACACTCGCTCCAGACCGCCACCCGCGCCCATCGCGACGGACGGGGGGAGCGTTACGTGGTCATGGCCCTGCTGCACGACATCGGCGATACGCTGGGCACCTACAACCACCCGGAAGTGGCGGCAGCGATCCTGAAGCCATTCGTGACCGAGGAAGAGCACTGGATCTGCCAGAACCACGGCGCCTTCCAGGGGTACTACTACTTCCATCACCTGGGCATGGACCGGAACCTGCGCGACCGGTTCGAGGAACATCCCCATTACGCCGCCTGCGCGGAATTCTGCGAGAAATACGACCAGGCCGCGTTCGATCCCGATTACGAGAGCGAGAGCCTGGAGTTCTTCGAACCCATGGTCCGCCGCGTGATGGCGAAGCCGCTGTCCTCCATGTACGTGAAGTCGGACGCCGAAGCGGCCTGAGCGCCGGGCTCTAGTCCACGTCCTTCGCGGGGAAGCGGGCGCGCCAGTCGGCGTGCCCGTCGCGCGCCAGCGCCGCGCGCACCAGCGGCAGTTCCGCCTCGATGAACTCGACCCGCTCGTCCCACCCGTCATGGGTGCGCTTGCGGAACAGGCCGCCGCCATGGGCCGGACCCCAGCGGCGCATGAAACGCAATGCTGCTTCCGGATCGTATCCCGCATTGGCGAGCAGCCAGGGCATCAGCCGGTCTGCCTCGCGCTCGGTCATCCGCACGTCCTTGCGCTTGCGCCCGCGCTCGGTCAGCCAGGCCGGGTGGCGCAGGATGACATGCGCCATTTCGTGCGCGACGGCGGCGGCAAATTCGTCCTCGACATAGGACAGGCCGGGAAAATCGTCCCCGATATAGACGACCGCCCAGTCCGCGACCGCGCTCGAATGGCCGGTCCGGATCTCGAAATCGACCGTGCAGGCTTCTTCGCCCAGCAGCGCGAGGACCGGTCCGTCGGCAGACGTGGCGAGAAGCGCGACTCCGTCATCGGCCAGCGCACTGTCGAGCGCCGCCTTCGCCGTGCGCAGTCTTTCCCAGGCTTGCGTCCGGCCCGCCACGAGATCGGCGAGGCCGGTACCGTCGATGGACAGGACCGTCTGGTTCGCGCGGAGGCCGGCGCGCGCCGCCGGACTATCCTTCGCCGCGGCCTGTACCGCGAAATCGCCGGTGACGCCGAGCGCGGCACGCGCCGCGTCCGCATCGCCATATCCGGCCATGTCCTGCAACAGCAGGCCGCTCGCCAGCCGCGTTCTCTCGCAGCTTTGCGCATTGCCGCGCACCAGCTTCCAGGCGACGTCGTTCAGCCGTGCGTCCTTGGCCTGGAGGATGTGCAGCGCGCTGTCGGCCTGCGTCCCGGCATGCGCTACGATCGGACCGGACAGGAGGAGCGCAAATGCGGCGGCGATGCCGTCCGTCTTCGTCAGCAGGCGAAGGCCACGCATCACGAGCCTTGCGCTTCGGTAATCGCCTCCTGCAGGCCCTGTTGCCCGACCGCGCCCTGTATGATGCGGTCGCCCACGACCCAGCTCGGCGTACCGGTGAAGGCGAGTTCGCTCGCGAGCGCGCGGTTCTTCTCGATCTCGAAATCGGCATCGCGCGAGGCGACGAACGCCTCGGCCTTGGCCATGTCGAGGCCGGCGACCTGCGCCGCGCGGGCGATGCTGTCCGCGCTCACCTGCCCGCCTTCGAACATGGCGTTGTGGAACGCGGGGAACTTGCCCTGCCGCGCGGCGGCCAGCGCCATGCGGGCCGCTTCGTCGCTGCCTTCGAAGATCGGCCATTCGCGGATCACGACGCGCAATTCCGGGTTGGCAGCGATCAGCGCGGCGACATCCGACTGGCTTTGCCGGCAGTAGCCGCAGCCGTAATCGGTGAATTCGACCAGCGTGACCGATCCGTCGGGATTGCCGAGGACTGCGCCCGGGAAGGGTTCCGTCACGTCGCCGCCCAGCCGGGTCAGCTTTTCCTGCGCCTGCTGCTTTTCCAGATTGGCGATCATTTCCGGCAGGATTTCCGGATTTTCGAGCAGGTAGGATTTGGTTCGGCTGTCGCCGAAACCGGCGACCTGCCACAGGGCCGCACCGGCAAAACCGAAGCCGAGCGCGACGAGCGCGGTGATCAAAAAGTGTCTGAAAGTCATGTCGGGTGAGCCGGCCTTACCGCCGTTCGCGGATACGTTCCAGTTCGGCGCGCGCCTGGAAGGCGATATCCTGCGCCCGTATCCAGTCGACCGAGTTTTCCGGCAGGCCGGCCATCGCGAACTGCGCGCTTTCCAGCGCCCGCGTATATTGCTGCGTCATCACCTGCTGTTCGGCGGACGCCAGCCGGGCGCGCGGCATGTCGCCGCGCTGGGCATAGACCACGCCCAGCTGGTACCAGGCGAAGGGATTGCGGCGATCGCGCGCCACGGCTGAGCGCAAAACCTGTTCCGCTTCCTCGTGATGGGACGCATCCTCCGTCGCGATCAGGGCATGGCCGAACATGGACGCGATGAGCGGTTCGTAGGCGGTCATTTCGGTCGCTTGCCGCAGCGGGTCGAGCGCCTCGGCCACGCGGCCCGATTCGAGCAGGATCTGGCCCTTCAGCTCGAGGAAATAGGGATCGTCGGGGTCCTGCGCGAGCAGCGCGTCGGCTTCGGCCAGCGCCTTGTCGACGCGCGCCTCGCGGTGCCAGGCATAGGCGCGGGCATAGCGCGCGGGCACGTCGGTGCGGCTCTCGGGATAGGCGACCAGCACTCGCTCCGGATCGGCCTGGTAGCCGTAGAGCTTGGCCTTGACGCGTTCGAACCGGGCCTGGAGCGCCGGATCGTTGGGCGCATCCCACGCGGGATCCTCCTGGTAGGTGGCCTGCAGGCGCGAGATGCGATTGCCCGACAGCGGGTGGGTGCGGGCGAACTCGTCGCTGTCGCGCTGGGTATAGCCATAGCGGTATTCCAGGTTGCGCAGCTTCTTGAAGAACTCGATCGAGCCGCGACCAGAAATGCCGGCCTTGGAGAGGTATTCCGCGCCCGCGGCATCGGCGCTGGATTCCTGCACCCGGCTGAAGGCGAGATAGCGGCCGAGCGCGGCCCGCTGGCCCGCCTGCAGTACGCCCGCGGCCGCTTCCGGCGGCGCACCGGCAAGCGCGGCACCCACGCCCAGCAGCAGGGACAGGATGGAAATCTTGCTCGCCTGCGCCACCCCTTCGGAATGACGGATGACGTGGCCGCCCTTCACGTGGCCGAGCTCGTGCGCGATGACGCCCTGTACTTCGTTGGCGGTGTCCGCCGCCTCGATCAGGCCGGTGTGGATATAGACCGCCTGCCCGCCCGCGACGAAGGCGTTGATCGACCGGTCGTCGATCAGGACGAGGTCGACATTGCCCTCTTCCAGCTCGGCCGCCTCGACCAGCGGGGCGGCCATGTCGCGCAGCAGTGCCTCGGTTTCCGCGTCGCGCAGGACCGACTGGGCATGGGCCGGCTGGACCAGCAGCGACAGCGCCGCCAGCATGGCAACGAACTGGGCGAGTATGCGCATGGCGCGACGCTAGCGTGTTTTGCGCTGAACGGGAACTGAAGCCTTGTCGCGCGCGGCATTCGGCTTCTCGACCGTCTCCACGATTTGTGCCGCGTCCTCGTCATGCGAGAGGCCGGCCGCGTCCAGGAACGCGCGTCCGGTGCTGTAGTCGCTCCCGGTCCACAGCGGCACGCCCGACGCCTCGATCGCGTCCTGCGCGGCCAGCTTGTCCGCCGACAGCGTGTCGCCCGCATTGCGGATGAACACCGCTGCCACCCGGCCGGGATAGGCCTCGATCACGTCGGCAAAGGCGGCAAAATCGCCCTGCGTGTCGTCCCCGATCAGGGCGAAGCGGGTGTCGGGATAGGTCTCGAGGATCGTGCCGATCGCCTGCCGCTTGTGCCCGCCATGGCTCGCCTCGCCGAAGGTCTTCCGGCTGAGCGACCAGTCGCGCAGGAAGATCGGACCCAGCGGCAGATCGTGCACTTCCTGGAACGCGACGAGGTAGCTGAACAGGTTCCAGGGGCTGGACGAGACGTAGAAGAACGGGCGCCGCGTCGCAGGCGGCATCGCACCGCACGGCGTGCCTGCGGACGTTTCCGGCGTCGCCCCGCCGCCCAGCGCGGCGTAGAATACCGCCGCTTCGGGCACTTGCAGCCGCTCGTTCGGCATCTGCGCGAAGACCCGCTTCCAGTTGCGGACGAGCGAGCGGAAGCCCTTGTTGATGCCGGTCTCGATGATGGTGTCGTCGATATCGGAAATGACCGAGATCCGCGGTTCGGCCGGCGGTGCCTTGACGTAACCGCGCACGCTCTGCGGTCCGGCCTCGTTATGCCATTTCAGGCGCACGACGTCCCAGTTGCTGTGCGGGCCGAGCGGCCATTCGCCCGTCTCGACGTCGAAATGGATGAAGCCCTCACGATTGCTGCAGCCCTCGTAACGGCGGAGGCCACCGGGCGTCTCGATTTCCAGCTCGACCGCGAGGCCTTCCACCTCGTGCGAGAGGAACTGCGCGAGCATGGTGCGGATCGCCTGCCAGGTCCCGCCGGTGCGCGAGAAATTGCTCGGCGCCGCTCTCAGCGCCCGCGCCGAGATGTGAAGCGCGGTCCGGTTGCGATATCCGAAATAGGGTTGGATCCGGACCGGGGCCCGCGGGAAGAACGGCATGGCGCCATCGCGCCTAGCGAATCGCGGCTGCGCAGACCACCCCCGCGGGGGCGGCCGGCTCAGTCGACGATCTTTTTCGCGACTCGTTCGATCAGTGCGACCTCGTCGGACACTTCGCCCAGCACGCGGATTTCGCCCGAGGGCAGGCGGCGGATCATCAGCACGGCGAATTCCTCGCCCTCGTCCGCAACCTCGTCCAGCGATGTGCCTTCCAGAGCCCGAAGGCTGCGCGCGAGGACCTCGCGCACGGTCCGTTCCTCGGGCTCGTCCTCGCCGCGCAGCGAACGGCGCCAGGCGCGTTCCTCCGCGACGATGCCCTTGAGCCCGCCCGGCACGGAGCCGAGATAGCTGCCCAGGCTCCCGGCGGCCATGTCGTGGCGCGCCGCGTGATCGAGAACGGCTGCGTATTCGGTGACACGCGTCTTGTCGTAATTCGCGCCGAAGACCAGCTTGACCACCGGCACCATGGGTGCGCGGTCCTGCATGGTGAGGCCGTTTTCTTCCAGCAGCGCGGCGAATTCCTCGCCGTCCGCACGGGCGGCCAGCGCCACGTCGTAGGCGCGTCCGACCGCGGCGTAGAGCGTCGCGCGCGAGCGGCTTTCGGCATCGCGTGCCGCATCCGCCAGTTCGCGGGCATCGGCAAGGCAATCGTAGAGGCCGCTTTCCGGAACCGGCGGCTCCTGGACGGCGGGCAGGTTGGCGGTGCCGGCGAAGCCCGGAGCGTCGTATGCCGGCTCTTCGGCGACGGGGAATTCGACGATCCCGACCGGCTCGTCGTCCTCCTCCTCCTCCAGCGCTTCCATCGGCGCCTCGAACATCGGTTCGGGCGTGAAGGCCTGCGGGACCGGCGCGGCGGGTTCGTAATCCTCTTCTCCCGGCCCGGGCGCGAGCAGGTCGCTGCCGCTGTCGAGGTCGAGCACGGGCCGCTTGGGCTTGCGCGGCTGGATGAGCGCAGAAAGCCGCGCGATGACCGCTTCGTCCTCGTCGCTGAGGTCGCGGACATCGGCTTCCTCGTCCTCGTATCCGTCCTCGTATTCGGGGTAGTCGAATTCCTCGTCCTCGTCCTCGTCGTCCTGAAACGAAGATGCCGGGCCGTCGGAGATGGGATTATCCGCGAGCGGACCATCGGCCCAGTCCTCGATCGGATCGGCCTGGCGGACGGCGACTTCCTCTTCCTCCGGCTCGGAACCCTCGAGCGCCTGGTCGATCTCGAGAAGCAGCTCGTCGGTCGTCGCCTGGTCGGCCATTTCCTTCCAGTTGATGACGCCGAAGACGAAATCGATCGTCTCGCCGTCGCTCGAATAGGGAAGCAGGATGCCGCGATACAGGATCGTTGCCTCGCGCTGGTTCACGAATTCAGCTTCGAATCCGATCGGCGCCTGGTTGGCGAGGATCTGCAGGTAATGGTCGGTGATACGGCTCAGCAGGGACCGGCTGGGCACGTCGGACAGGTTTTCGATCTGGTCTTCGGCGCCGCATTCCGTCGCCAGTTCCGACCCGAGATAGGCAACCGCCGGATCCTCGATCCCGGCCGTGAAATCCAGCAGGACCGAATGGGGCGCGAAATCGGGAAGATCCTGCGGCTCGAGGTCCTCGATCGAGGGGAAGCTGCGGTCGCCCAGCAGGCTCGCCCAGTGATTGTAGGCGCGCACCTGCATTCGGCGTTCGTCGGTGCCAATATCGGGGGGAGGGGCGTCGAATCCGCTTTCGTCGCCGGTGACCCAATCGTCTTCGTCGTCGAAAGCCGACGATTCGAAGTTCCCGCGAAGCGTATCCATCCTGAGGCGTCCCCTGTCATGCCTTTGGTCGGGGACCGCTTCTGGCGCACCATGGTAAAGTTTGCGTTAAGCCTCGGATTGCGGCCAGGCCGCGATGCCGGGCCCGGTGCGAGCCGTGGTCAGAAGACGTAGCGCATCTTTACCTGGATCATCTGCCGCCCGGGCCGCACATTAACGGCCGCCGCATCGAACTTGGGCGGGCCGAAGGACGCCTTGGCATCGCGCGAAAAGGCGAAGCCTTCCTTGGGGATCATCGACAGGGCGGTGTCCGCCTTGTTGTTGTTGTTCTCGTCATGCAGGATCGCGAATGCGTAACGGCCGGGCTTCAGCCCGGTAAAGCGCAGGACCACGCTGTCGTCCGCCGGCGTTTTCAGCTTCCAGCGCGCAGGCGTCGTGTCGCAGCCGGGAAAGTCGGACGCCTTGGACGCCAGGCAGGCGCGCACGACGCCCTTGGCATTGCGCACGTTGGACACGTGCACGTCGATCGTGCCCAGTTCGGTCTCGTCCGCCGCGCCCGTCAGCAGCATGGCTGATGCTGCCAGCCCGCACAGGCCAATCCGCCGCACGCTCACGGCGGCGAGAGGCCGCGGTCGGTCCGACACAGTCGATCCCAGAAACGGAAGTAGAGGCCGTAATTGCATGTGTAGCGCTCGTGATGCTTGTGATGGTGACTTGCAGTGATGATCCAGCCGCCGATGCGCGAATGGACCAGCCAGCGGGGAAACATTTCCCAACCCATGTGGTTGGTCACGCCCATGACGGTCATGATGGTTAGCACGGCCAGCAGGGCTGCAAAATGAATGGGAATGAGGAAAACCAGTACCGGTATCACGATCGCGCCGGTCAGCGCCTCTGCCGGATGGAAGCTCATCGCCGCCCAGGCCGTCGGCGGCCTGCTGGAATGGTGGACCGCATGGGCCACGCGAAAGATGCGCGGTTTGTGCATCCAGCGGTGGGTCCAGTAGAACCAAGTGTCGTGCGCGAACAGGTACAGCAGGACCGAGACCGGCAGGTACCACAGCGGATAGGCGTGCGGATCCGTGTAGATCAGCGTCCAGCCGTGTTCTTTCCAGCCCCACCCGACGATGCCCGCCGGGATCCCGAAAATGACTGCGGACACCAGCGACCAGCGGATTTCCCGCGCGATCTGACCCCTCAGGGGCGCGTAGAGGCCGGGGCGCACCCTGGTTGTCGCCCACGCGAACGCGCCGCTGACCGCGAGGTAGCGCAAGGCCACGATCAAGGTCGTGGCGACGGCGGAAATGGCGATGGCAACCCACATGCGCGCCCCCTATGCCCGTTCCTGCCCCCGGCGGACAAGCGGGATGTGGCGCTCATGCCATTTGCGGGGTTCAGGCGAGGTCGCGGCCCCAGGCGTCGCATTCCGGATCGGATCCGGTGACAAGCCGTCGCAGGGCCGTGCGGGCGAGCCGTTCGGTTTCCGTCTTGCGGCGCGCTGCGGCGAGCGCATGGGTCGGTGCCGGACGGACGATTTCCGCATCGTACCCGTCGGCGCAGATGATACCGCAGCAATCGGGCCGGTATTCGATCGTGTCGAGGATGTTCCGGTCGAGAGAGGGCGGCAGCCCCCAGTAGAACCGGTCGCAGTAATCGAGATAATCGGGCCATTTGCCGTCGCCGAGCAGATCCGCGCGGCTGACCTTGATCTCCACGATGGTGATCCGGCCCTTCGGATCCAGTCCCATGAGATCCGCCCGGCGTCCGTTGCGCAGCGGCATTTCGGACAGGCACCAGATGCCGTTGCGGGCGAACAGGCGCGCAATGCCGCGGCACAGGTCGGATGCGACAGGGGAAGACGGCGGCGGGGCCACGGGCGATTCGGTTTCGAGCATGCCCCCGTCTGGAACATAGCATGAACTCGGTCAAGCGGCCGGGAGAGGGAGCGGAGCCGCCGTCAGGCGCGGCGCGGCGGGCCCAGCGGGCTGTGCACCGGGGCAAGCGCCGCGATTGCTTCCCGCGCGGCATGATATTCGCGCCAGAGCATGAGGGCGGGCGCGGTGACGTCGCGGCCCCTGGCACTGGCCGCCAGAAGCGCGGTCAGCCCGGTCTCCAGCACGGATGCGAGATCGGCGATGGCGTTCTTCGCATTGTCCACCTGCCAGGGTGCGGCGCTCTGCAGTTGCGAGGGGAACCGGCGCAGGCGCGCGCCCCCGTCATCGGGCGCGATCCCGGCTAGCGGCGCGATCGCATTGCCGGCATCGAGCAGCGCGGCCCAGCGCGCGCCGAGCATGCGCTCGCTCGCGCGCGCTTCGGCTGGCGAGGGATCGGCCGGCGGCTGTCTGGCGGGAATCGACTCCATGCCGGGTGTCCTAGCCCGCCGCGCATTGCCAATTCGCTAAACATGCGGGCCCATGCGTTTTGACTGGCAAGACCGCCCCGCCTTTGCTAACCGCCGCGCCCTGGCCCCACGGCCCCGGCACCCGTAGCTCAGCTGGATAGAGCGCTGCCCTCCGAAGGCAGAGGTCACAGGTTCGAATCCTGTCGGGTGCGCCATTTCGACCTCGAAATACACCCGTGACTTATCGGTCAGCCGGGCTGGATCATGCCGCGTCGAAGGCCATGACCTTTTCCACGTCGGCCTGCGTGCTTTCGAGTTCCCGTTCGCACTGCCTGAACCCGTATGCGGGGACCATTTCCCCGTCGCGTTCGATAACTGACTGCCATTTGCTGGCGAGCTGTTCCGCGGCGTCGTCCGCCCTAGGTACCGCGCGGCCTTCGGTCAGGGTGACGTTGGCGGCTGCGAAATGACCGGCGCCTGCGCACAGGATGGTCCTGGTGGGGGCGTCCTTGCTCACCAGTACCGAAAGGCCGGGGCTGACCGCTTCCGGTGCGAGCGCGCGCAGCGCATCCTGGGACAGCACGCCATCGGTCATCTGCGTCGCAGCCGTCGGCGCCAGGCAGTTGACCCGGATGCCGTATTTCTCGCCTTCGATCGCTAGGGTCTGCATCAGCCCGACCAACGCCATCTTGGCCGCACCGTAATTCGCCTGGCCGAAATTGCCGTACAAACCCGAGGACGAAGTCGTCATCACGATCCGCCCGTAGCATTGCTCCCGCATCTGGTCCCAGACTGCCTTCGTGCAGATCGCGGCGCCCATCAGGTGGACGTCCACCACGAGGCGGAAATCGTCGAGGCTCATCTTGGCAAAGCTCTTGTCGCGCAGAATCCCGGCATTGTTCACCAGGATATCGACCTTCCCCCAGCGCGCGACCGTCTGTTCGACCATGGCCCCAACGGCAGCCTCGTCCGTGACCGACGCAGCGATCGCGAAGGCTTCTCCGCCCGCCCCAGTAATCTCGTCCGCCACCGCACGGGCACCCTCGATGGCAAGATCGTTCACGACGACCTTTGCACCGCGCCGCGCGAGTTCGAGCGCATGGCTGCGCCCGAGGCCGCCGCCTGCTCCCGTGACGATGGCAACCCGATCGGCGAGGGAGACTGGCTGTGACATTATAGATCCTTTTTCGTAACTAACTGGCGAGTGAATAATTAAACGCGGGCATGGGCCCGAGCGCATTCGGCGATTTGAACGTCAATGCGTGATCAGGTGCAGATGGCCTTGAAGCCGGCAGCCATGAAGTCGGCCATGCGCGCCTTCACCGCTTCGAAATCATCCGATTCGCACAGGCCGTCCGACAGCTTGTCGATGCGTCCGGTCCGCGCGAGCGTCAGCAGCAAGGCGCCGGAGACGAAGTGATAGCCCCAGAAGATGTCGACCTTCTTCGCGTCGGGAAGGGCACGGTTGATGATGTCCACCAGCTTGAGCACCACCGGATCGAAATTCTTGTCCATCAGCTTGGCACCCCATTCGGGAGTGTTGGCGACCTGGGAGGCGAGTGCGCCGTAATTGCGCCATCCCTCGCCGCCGGAACCGTAGAGGTTGAGGTCGGTGTCGAGAAAGGTGTGGAGGGCGCCTTCGACGGTCAGCTTGCCGGCATTGGCGGTCTCGTATTCCTCGAGCGCCTTCATCCGCAGGTCGCGCGTGACTTCGGCGCGACGCTCGAACACGGCTTCGAACAGCGTGTCCTTGTCGTCGAAATAGTAATTGACGAGCGTGTGATGCACGCCCGCCCGCTTGGCGACGTCCTTCAGCGTGACGCCGTACAGCCCGTGCTTTGAGAAGAGATATTCGGCTTCGTCGAGGATCAGCTCGGTCGTCTCGGCACGCCGTTCCGCCTTGCTGAGCGAACTCTTACTCGTCTTCTTTGCTGCCGGCACGCGCTTGCCCTTCCCCGAGGTCGCCGCGTGGGCGGCTGTGATGGTCACTGGATCCTTCATGCCCTGCAATATTGGTTGCGCAATCGCAACTTGTCGATCTTCCCGGTAGGGGCGAGCGGCATCGCGCGCAATCGGACGACTTCCTGCGGGATCCACCAGTTCGCGACCTTGCCCTTCAGTTCGGCGAGCAGGTCCTCGTCGCTGGGCGAAAATCCCTCGCGGAACTCGACCAGGAGCAGTGGGCGTTCCCCCCATTTGGGATCGGACCGGCCGATTACGGCGGACTGGGCCACACACGGCAGGGCGGAGATGATCGTCTCGATCTCGCCCGGATTGATCCACTCTCCGCCCGACTTGATCAGATCCTTGGACCGGCCCGTGATCCTGACCGTCCCGTAGTGATCGATCCGCGCAAGGTCGCCGGTGTCGAACCAGCCGTCCACGGTAGCGGATTCTTCCTGCCCGAAATACCGTTCCACCACTGCGGGGCCGCGCACCCAGAGGTAGCCTTCGACGTCGCGCTGCCGGGGCAGCGGAGTTCCGGTCTCGTCGGTGAGGCGCAGGTCGACGCCGACGGCCGGACGTCCAGCGGCACGGGGATCGCGCACCTCGCTGTTGGGCGGTGTGGCCGTGCCGAGCGGGGAAAGCTCTGTCATGCCCCACGTCGTCTGCACCGCGATGCCGCGCGCTTCGATCCGGTCCATCAGGGCCTGCGCCATGGGGGCCCCGCCGACCATGATCCGCTTCAGGCTCGGCAAGGTGGTCCCCGTCGCGTCGAGATAGTCCATCAGGCCGAGCCATACGGTCGGGACGCCGACCGCAATGGTCACGCCTTCTTGCGCGATGAGGCGCGCCAGGCTCTCGCCGTCCGCCTGACGGCCCGGCAGGACCAGCCCTGCGCCCGCTGCCGGACAGGCAAAGGGCAGGCCCCAGGCATTCGCGTGGAACATCGGCACGACCGGCATGACGACATCGCGCGCAGTTATCGCCGTGACATCCGCCTGCATCAGCTTGAGCGTATGGAGATAATTGCCGCGATGCGTGTAGGTGACGCCCTTGGGCGCGCCCGTCGTACCGGAGGTAAAGCACAGGCCGCATGGACTGGTCTCGTTGAATTCGCCCCACGGGGTATCCTGCGGCGCCAAATTCGCGACGGCATCGAAGGCGTCCGGACCCTTTGCTTCCGGACCCAGGATCATCACGCGGCACGACCCGCCGTCCGAGAGGTCAGAAACGCTGTGCGCCAGCTCGGCCAGATCCGCGCTCGCCAGCAGCAGCTTCGCGCCGGAGCGGTCGATCATCCAGGCCAGCTGTTCAGCGGTCAGGCGCGGATTGAGCGTATGGCACACTGCGCCCATGGCCATGATGCCGTACCAGGCTTCCATGTGTTCCTGGGTATTCCAGGCGAGCGTCGCCACCCGGTCGCCTTGCGCCACGCCAAGGCTGCGCAAAGCCCCGGAAACCTGCCGGGCGCGCAGGTTCAGTCCGGCATAGCCGATGCGCGCGGTCGAACCGTCCTCCCGCGCGGTGACCACTTCGGTCTCCGGATGCCATTTCGCCGCATGATCCAGGAACTTGTCCAGCGTCAGCGCGAAATCCTGCAGCGCGCCGTGCATCATCCGCAGTCGCCTTCGAGCGGGGGGAGAACCGGCGCGCCGACACCCACGTTCCAGTTCCATTGCTGGTTGCCGGCCGCACGGCGCCGACAGACCACGTGTTCGATCAGATCGTAGCGGTAGCTAAGCACGTCTTCGACGACCTTCCGGTCCTCTCCGAAGACCATCCAGGACTGGCCTTGCTCATAGGCCGGCCATTCCGGGCCGTCCGCCGCTTCCGGTATTCCGGTTCGCGCAAAGGACGTCCAGTAATCGACCATCGCGTCGGAAAAGCCGCGCTCCTCGCGAGTCCGCGGAATGCGGGGCCAGTTGCGGGCCGTCTGATCGATCGTACCGAACATGTAGGGCAACTCCGACCCGTGGAAGGCGTGGAGCCCGGCCTTGTCGGCGGCGGGGTAGGGACGATCGAAGACATAGAGATACGCCTGGGTCTCTGCCGGCTGCTTTTCCGCAAGCCGCTGGCTCGTCCAGCCGTAAAGCGCGTCCCGCGTCGTCTCCAGCATGCTCTGGTCGATCGCATCGGACGGGTAGATGCGCAGGAAGACATCCGCCACATCACCGTATGCGGCCCGTATCTTCTCCTCGTATTCCCTCGACCCGGACGGTGCCGGGGGAAGCAGCACGCGAAGCGACCGGATCTCCCCGCTGTTGAAGCCTGCGATGATCGGAACCTGTGCCTGCGCGCCCTGATCGAACACTTCGACCAGCTGCGCCGGTACCACCTTGCCGTCGACCGTCGGATAGGTCCGGAATCCGGCGGCGGTTGCCTTGGCCGTCAGTTCGCGCGCATCCATCGACCGCATGTCCGCCAGCGTATCCGTCCCGGCCGCTGCCGCGACCCTCAGACCTTCGCTCTCGGCCGATGGATGACCGTTGCGATCCTCCGCCAGCGCGGGTTCCGATACCATGTAGGCGCTCTGCATGATCGCCTTGTCGAACAGGCCATGCGCGAGGGGAGATGCCATCAGGTGCATGACGCTGAGGCCGCCGGCCGATTCCCCGGCCACGGTTACATTGTCCGGATCTCCGCCGAAGGCCGCGATGTTGCGCTCCACCCATCGCAGCGCCTCGATCTGGTCGAGCAGTCCGTAGTTGCCCGATATTCCTTCCGGCGATTCCGCGGACAGGGCGGGATGGGCAAGGAAGCCCAGCGCGCCAAGGCGATAGTTGATCGAGACCACCATCACTCCGCGCTCTGCCATCCGTTTGCCGTCGTAGAGCGAAAAGCGGCTGGCCCCGGTCAGCAGGGAACCGCCGTGGATCCAGACAAGGACCGGTACCTTCTCCGCACCCGCCGGTCGCCAGATGTTGAGCAACAGGCAATCTTCGCTGCGAGGCGGCAGGTCCTCGTAGTAAATGTTCGCAGGGACGTCAGGCAGTTCGGGCTGGTGGCAGATGTCGCCGAAACGGGTCGCATCGACGGGCTCTGCCGCGTCCGCCTTCCGCACGGGCGGTCGCCAGCGCAATTCGCCCGATGGGGCCTCTGCGTAGGCAATGCCGCGAAAGACGCTGACGGTATCGTCCTGCGTCCCCTCGAAGGTCCCGGCTGGCGCCGCGACCAGCGGGCCTTCGGAAGCCAGCGCGGGCGCCGAAGCCGCCAGAAAGGCAGCCGCCAGCGCCAGCGTTGGCGTCGTCCGGTGGAGCGACCGCCCCACGGTCAGATTCCGTAGCTCAGGCGGATGCCAAAAGTCCGGGGACGCAGCGTACCAAAGCGGCTGATCAGGAACGCCTCGGGGTGGATGTAGGTGACCGAATGATCGTCGAAGAGGTTCTCGACATAGACCTGCGCGCCGATATTCCCCTTTTCGATCCCGAAGCTTGCGTTGACGTTCACATACTCGTCGGTTTGCCCGAAGGTGGACAGGCGGACATTGGGATTGCCCGGCTGGTTGGGGAAGCTGCTGTTGTAGCTGCCGATATACTGCGCATTGGTAGCGAAGGTCGCTTCCGTGTCGTCCGACAGATCGAAGGAATAGCTCGCGAAAGTCGATCCCTGCAGGCGCGGGGCCGACAGCCGGTGGCCGATTTCGGCGCCCGAGATGGCGGCTTCCGCCGGGGTCAGTTCGGTGATCTTCGCATCGTTGTAGGCGCCGTTCGCCCCGATAAACCATCCGGTGGCCGGAATGATGCCGAGTTCGAATTCGAACCCCTTGCTGGTCGCCGCGCCGATATTCGTGGCGAACTGCACCGAGTCGCTGACCCGGTTGGCCTGCACCTGGATGTTGCTCCAGTCGATATAGTAGGCCGCGACATTCACCGTCACCCGGCCGTTCAGCCAGCTGGCCTTGGCGCCGACTTCGTAGCTCTTCAGGTCGTCCGAAGTAGCTCCGAACGGGATGATGATGTCGTTTTCCCCGCCCGGTGCCACGCTGGGCCTGCCGGCGGCAGCGTTGACGATCGGGGCGCGGAAGCCCGTGGCAAAGGTCGCATAGGTGGTGATGTCGTCGGTCGGCTTGAACGAGGCCGCCAGCTTGTAGGAAGGCTTGGACCCGGTCGCCTTCACCCCTTCGACTGCCGGATATGGCGTGAATGTGTCGAAATCCAGCGGGATGCCGAACAGCGCGGCGGTGTAATAATTCGTCTGTGCGCCCGGGATGAAAGGCGTGGTGCCGGTGGCGAGGAACCCTCCCGCTTCGGTGAAGCCCTGCGCGGAGATTTCGCCGTAGCGAAGGCCGCCGGTCAGCCAGAACCGGTCGGAGAACCGGTAGGTGAGTTCGCCGAATGCCGCGATCTCCTCGCTGATCGAGTAGGTGTACTGTTCCTGGAAATACTTGTCCGGCAGGCCGGTCAGGCCGCGCTGTTCCAGGAAGTCGAAATTCGAGCGGTAGCGGAAATCGACATCGCGGCGCCGGTTCAGGTAGAACCCGCCAATCACGAATTCGAACGCCCCGCCGAGCGAGGAGGCGAGCCGTGTTTCCTGGACGAACACGTCGTCATAGGCGTCGGCGTCCAGACCGAACGCGATCGGGGCGCCGGGGAAGGAGCCCGGGGCGAAGGTGCCGGCAAGGTCGACGTAGAACCGCTGCCGGAAATCGGAATAAGTGGACGAGCTGGTCAGCTTGGCCCAGTCGAAATCGTATTCGACAGTGGCGTTGGCGATGATCTGCTCGCCTGTGAAGCGATCAGGTTCGTCGGAAATGCGCTTTTCCTCGCCGAGCGAAGGATCGGTCAGCGAGCTGTCCTTGGGATCGCTGTTCTCGTAGGAGCCGAGCAGCTTGATCGACAGCCGGTCGGTCGGCTGCACGAGCAGGATCAGGCGGCCGCCGTAGTCGATCAGCGTGTTCGAATTCTCGACGCCCGTGCCGAGATTGTCGAGATAGCCTTCCTCGTCGCGATAGAAGCCGACCGCGCGCAGGGCGACCTTGTCGTTGACGATCGGCACGTTCACCATCGCGTTGTACCGCTGGCGGAAGGAATCGCCGTTGGTCAGCCCGAAATCGACGAGCGCAGCCGCATCGAAATAGTCGAGCTCCGGGCTCTTGGTGATGATCCGCATGGCGCCGGACAGGGACCCGGATCCGAACAGCGTTCCCTGCGGACCGCGCAGGAATTCGACCCGCTCGACGTCGAACAGGTTGGGATCGACCACCGTGGTATTGCCGATCGTCGAAACGGGGAGTTCGTCGATATACACGGAGACGGTGCTTGAAAGGTTCGCGTTGTAACCGTTGGTGGCGATGCCGCGTGCGGTGAAATTGTTGAAGTTCTGCGTGGGGCGATTGAGGACGACGCCAGGCGTTTCACGGCCGATGCCCTCGAAACCGACGATACCCTTCTTGGTCAGTTCCTCCTGCCCGAAAGCGGAGATCGCGAGCGGCACGTCCTGCAACCGTTCCTCGCGGCGCGTCGCGGTCACGATGATCGTGTTGCCCGAGGGCGCTTCTTCCGCGGTCGGCGAAATGTCCTCGATCACTTCCTCGCCGGCGACATCGGGCCCGGTCGGCTGCGCGCCGTCCGTATCCTGCGCGGCACCCGGTGCTGCATTGATCAGAAGTGCGACCGCCGAGGCGGACGCCAGATACCGTGCCATCATCGTGACTCTCCCATGTGCTGCGACTTTTCGACTCGGTCGCTTGACGGGGGCCTTTTCATTCACACTGTCGATAATGTCAACACTCACTATCAAGCGTGTGAATATCAACAACGGCTGCTTGAGGTGCAGATCGACATTGACGATCCGACTGACCACGAGTATTCACTCACTCACTAGTGAATAAAGAGCCGTACAACGATGCGGCCGGGAGAGCCAGGATGAGCGCCAAGGGCGGGATAGTCGTACAGTGTCCGGAACGCGGCTCGTGAACGCGTCGGTCGCAACGGCGCCACGCGCCATTCGCAAGCCCAGCGGGAAGGACTGGACGATGCTCTCGCTCCTGAGTTTCGTCTACGTCCTGAACTTCCTCGACCGGCAGCTGCTCGCCATCCTCGCCCTTCCAATCCAGGAGACGCTGGATATCACGGACGGGCAGCTGGGCCTTATCGGCGGCCTGTATTTCGCGATGTTCTATACCTTCATCGCTATCCCCGTCGGCTGGCTTGCCGACCGGACCAACCGGGTCACGATCCTGGCGGTGGCCTGCGGTATCTGGAGCGCGGCGACAGTCGCCTGCGGTCTGGCGCGCACCTATCCCGAACTGGTCGTCGCCCGCATGGCGGTGGGCTTCGGCGAAGCGGGCGGGGTGCCGCCGTCCTATGCCCTGATCACCGATACCTTCTCGCCCGGATACCGCGCGACGGCGCTGGGCATCTTCAACCTCGGACCACCCATCGGTGCGGCGGTCGGCATCGCGTTCGGCGCGTCGATCGCAGCTGCGTTCGACTGGCGCGACGCGTTCATCGTGGTCGGCATTGTCGGGATCGTGACGGCCATCATCCTGAAGCTGGTCATGCGCGATCCAGAGCGCGGCGGCACCGACATCACTCGTGACGAGACCGCGTCCACGCCGGCGCCGTTCCTGGGAACGGTCAAGGACTTCTTCCGCAATCCGCTGCTGGTGCGCGCATCGCTGGGGAGCGGCGCGACCCAGTTCGTCACTTACGGCCTGGGCAATTTCGCGGTCCTCTTCCTCATGCGGGAAAAGGGCATGACGCTGGAAGAAGTTGCCCTCTGGTACGCGCTGGTGGTGGGTCTCGGCATGGGGTCGGGCATGCTGGTTTCGGGCCGTTTGCTCGACCGGTTCACGCAATCGTCCCGCACGGCCTATGCGCTCGCACCCGCAATCTCGCTGGCGCTGGCACTGCCCTTCTACCTCGGCTTCGTCTGGGCGCCGGGCTGGGAAATGGCCCTGCTTCTGCTGACGCCGGTCATGTTCCTCAACTACTTCTACCTCTCGGCCTCGATCGCCCTGGTGCAGGACGAGGTTCGCCCGAACCAGCGTGTGCTGGCAGGCGCTCTTCTCCTCCTGGTCATGAATTTCATCGGCCTGGGTCTCGGCCCGACCTATGTCGGTATCGCGAGCGATTACTTCGCGGCGCAGGGCATGACCAATTCGCTGCAAGTTTCGCTCTTCACGCTCACGCCCTTCTTCGTGATCGCGATCCTGATCTTCCTGTCGCTTGCCCGGCGCCTGGGTCGCGAAGTCCGGACCGCTGCCTGATCCCCTTGTGACCGGCCGGCCCGTTCGCAAACGTCAGTCGCGGAACTTGCCGTCAACACGTCGTATTTCACTGCCGGCTTCGTCGCGCAGGCTTTTCGGAAGCAGCGCCTCGGGCATGTCCTGGTAGGACACCGGGCGCAGGAAGCGGTCGATGGCCAGCGTGCCGACCGAGGTGCTGCGGCCGTCCGAGGTCGCCGGGAAAGGCCCGCCGTGAACCATGGCGTGGGTCACGTCGACCCCGGTGGGCCAGCCATTGGCGATAATACGGCCGGCGAGGGTTTCCAGCACCGGCAGCAAGTCGCGGGCCGCGTCATGGTCCGCCTCGTCCATGTGCAGGGTCGCGGTCAGCTGGCCTTCCATCTGCTCGAGCACGCCGCGCAATTGCGCAAGGTCGCTGCACCGGACGACGATCGAGGACGGCCCGAAGACCTCTTCGGAAAAGCCCGGATCGGCGAGGAAGGCTTCGGCGGATACGGTGAAGACCTGCGCCCGCCCGCAAGTTCCCGTTGCCTCGGGCCCGATCCCGACTTGCTCCGCCCCGCTTCTCATTGCGAGCCGTTCGGCAGCCTCGGCGTAAGCGTCATGGATCGAGGGTGTCAGCATGGTCTGCCCGCCGATTTCGGCCAGCGCGGTCCGCGTTTCGTCCAGGAATATATCGAGAGCATCGGACTCCACCGCGAGGAGGATGCCCGGATTGGTGCAGAACTGTCCCGCCCCCATGGATAGCGATCCGACATAGGCCCGGGCGAGGCCCTTCGGATCTTCGGAGAGCCGGGACGGCAGCAGGGTCACCGGGTTCACGCTGCTCATTTCGGCATAGACCGGGATCGGCACTTCGCGATCCGCGGCATGGCGCATCAGGGCAAGGCCGCCGCCGCGCGAGCCGGTAAATCCGACCGCGGCGATGCGCGGGTCCTTCACCAGCGCTTCGCCGAGCGCGTTTTCGGTTCCGTTCAAGAGGGAGAATGTCCCGGCGGGCAAGGCAGCCTGTTCTACGGCTTCCGCAATCGCGCCTGCGACGAGCTCGCTCGTTCCCGGATGGGCGGGGTGGCCCTTCACCACCACGCAGCATCCCGCAGCGAAGGCCGAAGCCGTGTCCCCGCCGGCGACGGAAAAGGCGAGCGGGAAGTTCGACGCCCCGAAGACCGCCACGGGGCCGAGCGGAACCATCCGCATCCGCAAGTCCGGCTTGGGCGGCGTACGCCCCGAATCGGCGTGATCGATCCGCAGGCCCTGCCAGCCGCCGTGCTCGATCTCGTCCGCGAAGAGGCGCAATTGCCCGACAGTACGCCCGCGCTCGCCGTTCAGCCTCGCTTCCGGAAGTCCGGTTTCCTTCATGGCGCGCTGCGTGAGCGTATCCCCCAGCGCGTCGATCTTGTCGGCCGCGAGGCGCAGGAAGGCCGCGCGTTCCGATAGCGGTCGGCCGGCATATTCGGCCTGGGCCCCGGCAGCGGCAGCACAGGCGTCCGCAACATCGTTCGCGCTCGCGCTGGCAAAATTCTCACCAAAGGGTTTGCCGCTTTGCGCGTCCACCGCCTGGAAGTGGCTGTCGCCGTCGCGCCATTCGCCCGCTACGAAATTCTTTCCGGTGATGGCCACGTGGATTCTCCTGCTGGATGCTTGCTTTCGGACGGTCCGTGAAACGAAAATGCAAACGCGCTTGCGCTCGCAATCAATTCGGTCCTAGGTAGCGCTAACATAAATAGCCGGTGTTGCAACCGGATGGTCCGCAAAGGACGAGGGAGAGGGTAGATGGAGACGAACGAAGCCACGCGTGGTGCAAGCGACGCAGGCGCGAACATGGCCCTGATCACGGCCATCGTGGCCGTGGCGACGCTGGGCGGTTTTCTTTTCGGTTTCGACAGCGGCGTCATCAACGGGACGGTCGACGGCCTCCGGATCGCATTCGATTCCGACGATGTCGGGACCGGCTTCAACGTGGCCTCGATGCTGCTGGGCTGCGCGGTCGGCGCGTTCCTTGCCGGGCGGCTGGCCGACGTCATCGGACGCAAGAAGGCCCTGTTGCTGGCCGCGATATTCTTCATCGTCAGCGCTTACGGATCGGGGATCGCGGGCTCTTCGGTAGAGTTCGTCATCTACCGCATCATCGGCGGTTTCGCGGTGGGCGCGGCGAGCGTCCTCGCCCCTGCCTACATCAGCGAGGTCACCCCTGCCCATCTGCGCGGACGTCTGTCCAGCGTGCAGCAGGTGATGATCATCATCGGTCTCACCGCAGCGTTCCTTTCGAACTACCTGCTGGCCGAGTATGCAGGTTCCTCGACCAACAGCTTCTGGCTCGGGTTCGAAGCCTGGCGCTGGATGTTCTGGATGGAACTCGTGCCTGCGACGATCTTCCTGGTGGCGCTGGTTTTCATCCCGGAAAGCCCTCGCTTCCTCGTCTCTCGCGTCCGGACGGGCGATGCGCGCTCGGTGCTCACGCGCCTGTTCGGTGCCGGTTTCGCCGCGCGAAAGGTCACGGAGATCGAGGCTTCGCTGGCGAACGACCATCGCCCTCGTCTGTCGGACCTGCTCGACCGCACGAGCGGCAAGATCCGCCCGATCGTGTGGACCGGCATCGGCCTCGCCGTCTTCCAGCAGCTCGTCGGCATCAACGTGGTGTTCTACTACGGCGCGGTGCTGTGGCAGGCAGTCGGCTTCAGCGAGAGCGACGCGCTCAAGATCAACGTTCTGAGCGGCGCGATTTCCATCGGTGCGTGCCTCCTGGCTATCGCCCTCATCGACCGGATCGGTCGCAAGCCGCTGCTACTCATCGGATCGGTCGGCATGGCGATCACGCTCGCCGTCGTCGCAATCGCTTTCATGAGCGGCGAACTGGTCGACGGGACGCTCGAACTTTCGGACGATGCAGGCCTCACTGCCCTGATCGCGGCCAACCTTTATGTCGCCTTTTTCAACTTCAGCTGGGGTCCGGTGATGTGGGTAATGCTGGGCGAGATGTTCCCCAACCAGATCCGCGGATCGGGCCTAGCGGTCAGCGGCTTCGCGCAGTGGATGGCGAATTTCGGAATCACGATGACCTTTCCGATCATGCTCGGCACGATCGGCCTGACCGGCGCTTACGGGTTCTACGCCATCAGCGCGGCGGTCTCGGTCGTGTTCGTCTGGCTGATGGTCCGGGAAACGAAGGGCATCGAGCTGGAGGATATGCAGGGCTGATCGCGCGCCGGGGCCACTTGGCTCCGGCGGCCGGGATCGAGGTCGACAGTACGATGGAACAGCGCAAGCCGATCAAGCTCGTGGTGCTGGGAGGCGGAACGGCCGGCTGGATGACGGCCGCCGGGATCGCGAAATTGCTGGCGGACCGGGTCGATGTCCACCTGGTCGAAAGCGAGGACATCGGCATCGTCGGGGTGGGGGAAGCGACGCTTCCCCACATCCGCGGGTTCGTGGAGCGGCTGGGGATCGACGAAGCCGCCTTCATGAAAGCGACCCACGCGACTTACAAGCTGGGCATCGATTTCCGCGATTTCGGCCGCATCGGCGAAAGTTACATCCACCCCTTCGGCTCGTTCGGGGAAGAGCTGAATTCGGTCGGCTTCCACCATTACTGGCTGGAACTGCAGCGCCACGGGATGGCCGAACCGCTGGGCGACTATTCGTTGTGCGTGGCCGCCGCACTTGCCAACCGGTTTTCGCCGCCCGCGCAGGACATGTCGCTCGCCTCCACCTATGGCTACGCCTACCAGTTCGATGCGACGCTGTTCGGCCCGTTCATGCGCGAATTCGGGACTGGCATCGGGGTCACGCGCCACGAAGGCCGTGTCACGGAGGTGGAGAGGGACGGCAATAGGGGCGATGTCACGGCGCTGGTCCTTGCGGACGGGCGCCGGATCGAGGGCGACCTGTTCGTCGACTGCTCCGGCTTTCGCTCGCTCCTGCTGGGACAGGAACTGGGCGAGGAATGGGAGGACTGGACCCACTGGCTCCCCTGCGACCGCGCGGCGGCGATGCCGTGCACCCACGCGACGGACGAACTGCGGCCCTACACGACCGCCACCGCCATGCCCGCCGGATGGCGCTGGCAGATCCCGCTGCAGCACAGGATGGGCAATGGCTACGTCTTCTCGAGCGCCTTCATCGACGAGGACGCGGCATGCGAGACGATTCGCGCGGCGGCGGACGGCGAGCCGCTGGCCGATCCGCGGATCCTGAAATTCAGGCCCGGCCGCCGCAAACGGTCCTGGAGCCACAACGTCATCGGCGTAGGCCTGGCGAGCGGCTTCCTCGAGCCGCTCGAATCCACCTCGATTTACCTGGCACAGATGGCCATCACCTACCTCATCGAACTGTTCCCGGAAGACGGGCGGGTGGATCCGGCCGACCGCGACGAGTTCAACCGGCTCGTGGACATGGAATACGACAGGGTCCGCGATTTCCTGATCCTCCATTACCACGCGACGACGCGCGACGATTCCGAGTTCTGGAACCACGTCCGCACCATGGAGGTGCCCGACAGCCTGGCCGGTAAAATGGCCCTCTGGCGCGAGGCGGGCCGGATCGAGAAATATTCCGACGGCCTGTTCTACGATGCGAGCTGGATCGCAGTCTACATCGGCCAGGGCTGGCTGCCCGAACGGCACGACCCGCGCGCGGGCATGGTAGATCCAGCACGGCTGAAGGCGGCCGCCGACCGGCTCCGGCAGGAGATCGCCTTCGAAGTCTCGGCCATGCCGGCGCACCGCGAGTTCCTGCAGCGCGAGAGTGCGCGACTGGCCGACGCGGCGTGAGCTCGGCAAGGGAACCGATGCGGCGCGTCGTGGTCGCAGGTGGCGGTCAGGTCGCAATCCTGACCGCGATCGGCATAAGGCGGGCGCTGCCGCGAAGCGACGTGATCGTTATCGGCTTGCCCCCGGACCGTGCGGCATTTGCGGATTTTGCGGCGACTGCCCTGCCGTTCACCAACCGGCTGCACGACCGATTGGGCGTCGAGGAAGCCGATCTCGTCCTGAAATGCGGCGCGAGCCACAGGCTGATCACCCGTTATCGGGACTGGGGCGGAGGCGGCCAGGCCGGGCTGCTGCCCTATGGCGGGGGACAGGATCCCGCCCTCCAGACCCGATTTGCGCAGGAATGGGGCGGTGGACCGCGGAATGTCAGCCGGGAGCGCCCCGCCGGATCGCTGTCCGAAGTGCTGGCCGAGGCCGGACGGTTCGCCCCGCCGCCGCCGGATATGGAAACGCCGCTCTCGCGGGTGGAATATGGCCTGCGCTGGAACCCGCCGGCCTATCGCGACCTGCTGATCGGGATCGCGCAGCAGCTGGGTATCGCCCATGTGCCCGGCCCGATCGCCGCGCTCGAGCCGGACGATGCCGGCGGGATAGCATCGGTGGCGATCGAAGGCAGCGAGAGGATTGCGGCAGACCTGTTCGTCGATTGCAGCGGATCGGGCGCTGCGCTGGCCGCGGCCATGCCCGGATACGCGCGGATCGACTGGACTTCCGAACTCCCCGTCCGGCGCGTGCTCGTCGGCAAGCCCGGTCCGGCGGTCCTGGCGCTGGAAGACCGGATGTCGCTGGTACCGGAAGGCTGGCGCAGCGAACTGAACGGGCGCGACGGGGTTCAGGTATCTCTCGCCATGGCAGACGGGGGCGCCGAGGATGCCGCGGTGAATGCCCTGGGGGCAGAACCGATCGCTGGGATCGCGCTCAGTCCCGTGAGAATCCGCGATGCCTGGACCGGCAACGTGATTGCGCTGGGCGATGCGGCTGCGCAGTTCGAACCGCTGGGTTTTCTCAATCTCGATCTGGCGCATCGGCAGCTCGACCTGCTCCTCGAAATGCTGCCGGGCCGCGCAATCCTGCCGCCTGAGCGGGCGGAGTATAATCGGCGGGCGGGATTGATGATGGATGCGGTGCGCGACACTCTGGCGCTGCATTATGCGGCGCCGGGGGCGCGGGCGGTTTTCGGCGAACAGGCGGCCGTTCCGGACGCCGTCCGTATCGCGCTCGACCAGTTCGAAAGGCGCGGGCGTCTGCCGTTCCGGGAGGAGGCGCCGTTCCTGAAGCAGGAGGAAATGGAGCTGCTTACGGCGCTGGGTTTCATGCCGGGACGGGCGCCGCAGCATGGTGCGATGGACCCGCGCGAGGTCGAAATGGCGCTGGCGCGGGTACAACGGGATGCGAAAGAAGCGCTCGATTACGCCCCGGACTACCGCCAGTGGATGGCGCACGTTCTGAAGGTCAGCGCAACGCCGACCGGATGATAGCGCGGATGCGCTCGAACAGGTCCGGCCGGGCCGCGCCCAGCACGCCGCGGGCGTGCTCCGGCAAGTGCGCGCCGGGATCGCCGTCGCTTTCGAACGCGTAGTAATCCAGCATGCCGCGCCATACCTCCCGCTGCGCCGGCGGCAGGTGGCGGAAGGCCAGGATCGCGTGGAGCAGCGCGTCGTAGGCGCTGCCGATCCCGTCGGGCTGGCCGCGTGTCCACCAGTAATTGACCAGGATGCTGACCGGCTCCAGCGATTCCACACCGTGCCACCAGCAATAGGGGATGTAGATCGCGTCCCCCGGTTCCAGCGTGGCGACCTGCGCGGTCTTCCACGCTTCCATGAAGCGCGGATGGCGGTCGAGATCGGGCCGGGCGAGGTCCACCATGCTAACCGGCGTGCCGGCGGGGGTCAGTTCGAAGGGCCCGGGATAGAGGTTGGCGATCTGGTCCGGCGGGAAGATCGTGAAGCGCCTGCGCCCGGCGACGCAGCAGGCGATGTTTTCCTTGATGTCGAAATGCGGCGCCACGCGGATCCGGTTGCCGATCCAGATGCGCGGGGCGATATCGGGCAGGAGCGTCAGGCGATTGTCGCGCGCGAAGGCGGGCATGAGGTCCGCGACGTCTTCCGACTGGACCGCCATTCCGGGCGGATCGGGCAGGTCGGCGGCGTGCAGCAGGTCCTGCAGGAAAGCTTCCAGCCGGCCCTGCCCGTTCCTGAAATTGAGGCCGGTCATCGCCTCGTTGTAGAAGAACCGCCCGCGCTGCGACGGCGCGGCCGCGATGGCGGTGACGGGCCGGGTGGGCCCGCAATCCGAAAGATAGCGCACGATCGCCGCATCGCTGTCCCGCGCCTGCCGGACGGCGGGCCATTCGCGCACCAGTCCGCGCAGGACGACCGGCTTCCCCGCAACGCGGATCTCCTCCAGCGCGGCATTGTCTACCGGACCGGCGAGCTCCTCGACCGCGTCGGGCGCGGGCAGGCCGGTCATGCCACGATGCGTTCGGTCGCGGGGATCGCGCTGCGATTGCGGGCGAGGAATTCGTCCTGCGTCGGCATCTGGTCCACCGCCTGCGCGATGACCTGCCCGATATGGGCCAGCCGCTGCTTCGTCTCCTGTTCGTCCAGCATGGCGGCAACGGGGTGGTACCCTTCCGGCTCCACGCCTTGGCCCGCCATCACGGACAGCCAGCTGGTCTCGGTGAAAAGCTCCTCGTGCTCGCGGATCACGCGGCCGGTGGCGCGGAACATCTCCAGCTTCTCGCGCAGGCCGTCGGGCGGCGGCAGTTCGCGGCAATAGCGCCAGAACTCGGAATCGTCGCGCTCGGTCGCCTTGTAGTGCAGCACCAGGAAATCGCGGATATCGACGTAGTCGCGCTCCGTATCGGCGTTGAAGCGATCCGCTTCCTTCCGCCCGAACGCGCTGGTCGGGAAAAAGGCGAGCAGGCGCGCGATGCAGGCCTGCACCAGGTGGATGGCGGTCGATTCGAGCGGTTCCAGGAACCCGCCCGCAAGGCCCAGCGCAACCACGTTCTTCTCCCACGCCCGTTCGCGGTGCCCGGCCACGAAGCGCAGATGGTTGGGTTCGGCCAGCGGCTCGCCGTCGAGATTGTCGAGCAGGATCGCCAGCGCCTCGTCCGCCTCCATGTGGGCGGAGGAATAGACGTGGCCGTTGCCGATCCGGTGCTGCAGCGGGATGCGCCACTGCCACCCGGCGGGCCGCGCGGTGGATCGCGTCAGCGGTTCGCGGTCGCCGGCGAGCGAGCAGGGCATGGCCACCGCCCGGTCGCAGGGCAGCCACTTGCTCCAGTCGCGGAACGGGACGCCCAGCGTCTGGCCGAGGAGGAGCGAGCGAAAGCCGGTGCAGTCGAGGAACAGCTGTCCTTCGACGTCGGAGCCGTCCTCCAGCCGCACGCCGGTGACGAAGCCGCTTTCCCCGTCCTGCAGGACTTCCACGACCTTGCCCTCGCGCCGCACGACGCCCTGCGCCTCCGCCCGCTTGCGCAGGTAACGCGCATAGCGCGCGGCATCGAACTGGAAGGCGTAGGACAGCTTCGACAGGGGCGATTTCGGATTGTCCAGCTGCGGCCAGAAGAACTTGCCGCCCTTCCCGGCCATCGCCGCGATCGAGTACCGGTCGAGCTCCGACGTGTCGCCCGCCGCCCGGCCGCGCAGCCAGAAATGGTGGAATTCGATCCCCAGCATGTCGAGCCCGTAGGTCCCGAAGGGATGAACGTAGGAATGGCCCGGGCGCAGCCAGTCGACGAACTCGATCCCCAGCTTGTAGGTCGCGTGGGTTTCCCGCACGAATTCGTTCTCGTCGATGCCGAGCATGTTGTTGAAGGACAGGATCTGCGGGATCGTCGCTTCGCCCACGCCGACCGTGCCGATCGCCTCGCTTTCGACGAGTTCGATGGAGAGGCCGGGAAAGCCGCCCAGCACCCGGGACAGCGCGGCCGCGGCCATCCAGCCCGCCGTCCCGCCGCCCACGATCACGATCCTGCGAATGGGCTCCCCGTTCATGTCGCGCCTCCGGCCGCGAAGGCGGGCATGGCATTGTCCGCGTGCCAGGCCCCGGCCTGCTTCAGGAACTGTTCCTGCGAGGGCAGCCGTTCGGCGACCATCCGGTAATTCTCCCGCATCTGCTGCAGGGCCGACCCGATCTTGGCCTCGTCCAGCGTATCGGCGATCGCGTCGTAGCCGTCGGGATGGATATTCTGGCCCAGCAGCACCGCGATCCAACTGGGCTGGGCGAACAGTTCCGCGTTCTCGCGGAAGACCCGGCCGTGTAGCTTCCACAGCGCCATCTTGCGGGTCAGGCTCTCGGGCACCTCCATGTCGCGCACGTAGCGCCAGAAGGGCGTGTCGTCGCGCTGCGTCGCCTTGTAGTGGAGGATGATGAAGTCGCGCACGTCCTCGTAGATCTCGCGCATTCCGCGGTTGTATTCGTCCCGCTCCAGCGGGCTGACCGGCTTGTCCGGGAACAGGGCGAACAGGCGCGCGATGCCGTTCTGGACCAGGTGGATGCTGGTCGATTCGAGCGGCTCGATGAAACCGGACGACAGGCCGAGCGACACGACGTTGTGGTTCCATGCCTTGCTGCGCATCCCTGTCAGGAAACGCAGCGTGCGCGGTTCCGCCAAGGGTTCGCCTTCCACATTGTCCAGCAGGATGCGGCGCGCCTCGTCCTCGTCCATGAACCGGCTGGAAAAGACGTGGCCGTTGCCCATCCGGTGCTGCAGCGGGATGCGCCACTGCCAGCCCGCGCCATGTGCGGTCGCGCGGGTGAAGGGATCGGGCGGGGCGATATTGGCGGTGGGCAGCGCGATCGCGCGGTCCATCGGCAGCCAGGCGCTCCAGTCCTCGTAGCCGGTGCCCAGCTCCTCCTCGATCAGCAGGCCGCGAAAGCCGGAGCAGTCGATGAACAGGTCCGCCTCGATCCGGCGTCCGTCCTCGATCCGCACTGCGGTCACGTCGCCCGTTTCCGCATCGCGCTCGACCCCGGTGATCCGGCCTTCCTGGCGGATCACGCCCTGGCGTTCGGCGCGGCGGCGCAGATAGGCGGCATAGAGCCCGGCATCGAAATGGAAGGCGTAGGCGATTTCGCTGACCGCCGACCGCGCGCCCGGTGCCGGCCGCCCGAAGGCGGAGCGGGCGGCGGCCATGGTGCTCATCGAATATTCGCCGATATCGCCCGTCCGGTCCGGTTCCAGCCGGCGCTGGCGCAGGTAGAGCTGGTGGAACTGGATGCCGTGGAAATCCTGCCCGTATTCGCCGAAGGGGTGGAAATACCGGTCGCCCGGGCGGCCCCAGTTGCAAAACTCGATGCCCAGCTTGAACGTGCCGCGCGTCTCGCGCAGGAATTCGTTCTCCGGGATGTCGAGCATCGCGTTGAAGTTGCGAATCGGCGGGATGGTCGCCTCGCCCACGCCGACGGTCCCGATCGCGTCCGATTCGACCAGCGTGATGGTGCGCCGGCCATCGTCGAAGAACTTCGACATGGCGGCCGCCGCCATCCAGCCGGCGGTGCCGCCGCCGACGATCGCGACGCGCTCTATCCGCTTCGCGGTAACGTTATCACTCATGCCCTCACCCGGCTGTTCCCTCTTTGCCACACGTCCTTTGCTAAAGTGCCAAGAGGCGACTTGCAAAGGCAAGATTGTGTCGATATGCCTTTGTCCAGAACAAAACAAAGCGCTGTCGGCCTTAATGGTAGCGCTAACATGGGAGGGAAAGCCTTATGAAGGCGCTACCGCAAGGTATTCATTCGACATTGTCCGCGCAGGAGCGGTTCCGCGTGCTGCTGAAGGCAGGCGCATCCTCGCTCGCGCTGGGTGGCCTGTTCGCAGGTTCCGCCGCATTGGCGCAGGACCGTCCGCAGACGACCGACACCGAACAGGCGGGCGAACCCGAACAAGGCGCGGAGCCGACGCTGGTCGAAGACAACATCATCACCGTCACCGGCATCCGCCAGTCGCTCGCCAATGCGCAGGACATCAAGCGCGACGCGGACACGGTGGTCGATGCCATCACCGCCGAGGATATCGGCGCCCTGCCGGACCGCTCCGTGACCGAAGCGCTGCAGCGCGTCCCCGGCATCGCGATCAACCGCTTCGCCGGTTCCAACGACCCGGACCACTTCTCCGTCGAAGGGTCCGGCGTGGTCGTGCGCGGCCTCAACTTCGTGCGGTCCGAATTCAACGGGCGCAGCGCGTTCGCGGCCGGCGTCAACGGCCAGGCCCTGAACTTCGCGGACGTGCCGTCCGAACTGCTCGGATCGGTCATCGTCAGCAAGAACGCGACTGCGGAACAGATCGAGGGCGGCCTTGCCGGCACGGTCAATCTCAACACCCGCAAGCCGTTCGACCGCGACGGGTTCCGCGTCGCCTTCGGCGCGGAGGCCAATTACGGCGACTTCCGCGAGGAATGGACGCCGACCGGCTCGCTGCTGATCAGCAACACCTGGGACACCGACATCGGCAAGTTCGGCCTGCTGGCGAGCGGGTCCTATTCGCGGATCAAGAGCCGCGCCGACGGCCTGCAGGTCGCGAACTACCAGACCCGCGACGGGCAGCTGGTCCGCTTCACCGATGTCGACGACCGCTTCATCTGCCGCAATCCGCTGCCGTCCGGAGTGGACAACAACACGCTTCCCCCGCCGCAGGCCGCATGCGGCGATTTCGGGTCGGGCGGGCCGGACGGCTTCGCGGACTATGCCGATTTCCGCGTCGCGCCCGTGGGCGGCCAGTTCCGCACGCAGGAGTTCGACCGCGAGCGTGACGGCCTCGCCATTTCCGCGCAGTTCGAATCGATCGACCGGAACACGCTGCTGACGGCCGAATTCATCCGCTCGCACTCGACCAACCGGTGGGGCGAATACACGTACGAAACCGCGCCCGACCTGTCCGAATACTCGACCTATCCGATCGGCTGCCAGCAGAACGCGGGCGGTCCGAACGTGGTCGACAGCAATGGCGTCATCGATCCCGACGACGAGACCCCGCCGCGCGCGCAGTGCCCGGTGGGCGGCTTCACCGACTTCATCTACGACGAGAACAACGTCTTCCAGTCGGGCTACATCGTCGATGCCAGCAATGGCTGGCGCGGTGCGACCAACAATTACGACCCGACGCTGGGCACGGGCGGATCGCCCTACGTCCCGATCGGCGGCTCGCAGTTCTCGCTCGCCCGCCGCCAGGTGGACGACGAGGTGACGAACGAGGACTACAGCCTCAACCTGCGGCACGATTTCAGCGACCGCGCGACGCTGGAACTGGACGCGCAATACGCCACGTCTCGCAAGGAAAACCTGGACTTCAGCGTGTTCGGTTCGAACTTCGCCGACCAGGAGCTGGACCTCACCGGCGAATACCCGGTCTCCATCCCGCACAAGCCGCAGTTCCTCGGCTACACCTGGTCCGCGCCGAGTCCCGAACTGGGCGGCGCGACGGAAGAGGAATATTTCAACGATCCGCGCTTCCAGTTCTGGCGCGCGGCGATGGACCACGCGGAAGAGAGCACTGGCGAGCAGTTCGCCTTCCAGGCGGACTTCGAATACGAGTTCGACGAAATGGCCTTCATTCGCCGCGCCAAGGTCGGCGCGCGCTACCAGGGCCGCGAACAGACGGTGCGCTACACCACCTACAACTGGGGCATGCTGAGCGAGACCTGGTCGGGATCGCGCCCGATCAACTTCGCCGACACCCCGGCCGACCAGGCGGTGCGTTACAACTTCCCGAACTTCTTCCGCGGCGAAGTCCCGCCCCCTCCGGGCGCGTTCTACTACGCGGGCGACCTGATCGATGATTACGACGGTTCGGTGGCGTTCTTCCGCGACATCCAGGACCTGACCATCCAGGCCGGCGGCGCGCCGACCTGGAACCCGCTGGCCGAACGCGGCGGGGCGATCCCGGGCACGCGGTACCTGCCGTCGGATATCCAGACCGTCGACCAGTACGACTACGCCGCCTACGGCATGCTCAGCTTCGGCAGCGACGACCTGTTCGGCGACGTGCGCATGTCCGGCAATGTCGGCGTCCGCTATGTCCGCACCGACCTGACCTCTGCCAGTTCGCGCGGGCCGGGTACGCTGGACGGGCTCAACATCGCGCAGCCGTTCGACGTGCGCTGTGCGCCGCGCGCGCGGCCGGCGGAAGCGGGCGGCGGCACGGCGATCCCGGGCGGCATCTGCAATATCGGCGAGGAAGCGTATCTCGCGCTGCAGAACTTCGTCGACGGCAGCTTCACCTACACGCCGATCAAGAACAGCTACGATTACTTCCTCCCCAGCCTGAACCTGAAGTTCGGCCTGACGGACGAGCTGATCCTGCGTCTTGCGGCTTCGAAGGTGCTCACCCGGCCGGACAACAGCTACATCCGCAACTACTTCGTCTCCAGCATCGACACGTCGGGCAACTTCACCGGCTCCGCCGGCGATCCGACGCTGCTGCCGGCGACGGCGTGGCAGTACGATGCCAGCCTCGAGTGGTACTTCGCACGGGTCGGCTCGCTGACGCTGAACGGGTTCTACAAGGAGATCGACAACTTCTTCTTCCAGTCCGTGCGGACGGAGACGATCACCAATGGCAGCGGCGAAACCCGCGACGTCACGGTGCGCGGCCCGGCGAACTTCGACGGTCAGGGCAAGGTGAGGGGCTTCGAGGTCGCCTACCAGCAGACCTTCGATTTCTTGCCGGCCCCGCTCGACGGGTTCGGCGTGCAGGCGAACTACACTTTCATCGACAGCGAGGGCCTGCCCAACGCCTTCCTCAACGTCGGCGCCGTGCCGACCGATTCGACGGTCGAGCCGGGCAACCTCCCGCTCGAACAGCTGTCGCGGCACAACTACAACCTCACCGGCTTCTACGAGAAGGGACCGATCTCGCTGAGGGCCGCGTATAACTGGCGATCGCGCTTCCTGCTGACGGCATCGGATGCGATCTTCCCGTTCTACTCGATCTTCAACGAACCAACGGGCCAGCTCGATGCGTCGATCTTCTTCAATGTGGGCGACGTGCTCGACCTGCCGGGAGACATCCGGATCGGTGCGCAGGGCGTGAACCTGCTCAACGAAGTGACCCGGACGACCCAGGCCTATAGCGGCGATCCGGAAGACCTGGTCCCGCGCTCCTACTTCATGAACGACCGACGGTTCTCCCTGATCCTTCGCGGATCGTTCTAGAGACCGGCACGCCCGGACAGGAAAGGCCGCCACGCGCATCGCGTGGCGGCCTTTTCTCTTGTCATCGGCACAAGCGGTCGCCGAGCCGGCATCGCCGGGGCACGTCGCAGGCCCTGCCGGCATCGCCGACAGGCCACGTTCCGCTGCTATCGGTGGATCAGACGGGCATCAGGGCCCGCGCCAGCGCGTCGCGCACCGGCTTGGGCCGGTAACCCGCATCGTAGGGCGTCCCGCGAACGGGCAGCCCGTCGGGGCGCATGGCGGGCTCGAAATACTGTAGCCAGTTGAAGGTATCGACCATCCCCCAGGCGAGCACGTCGTCGAGATGGTCCGAGTAATCCATCATCACGTCGAAATAGCGGCGCGTGAAATCGGCCACCTTCCGGTCGCGCAGGGCGATATCGGCCGGCACGGCCCTGTCCTTGACGTCGAACTCGGTAATCAGCAGGCGGTAGCCCATGCCGGTCACTTCATCGAGGAAGCCCCGCCACTGCCGCTCGGCATAGGGTCCGACGCCGGTCGACGGGTCGATCTCGAACATCTCGATATGCGACTGGATGCCCAGGGCATCGACCGGGACGTCGCGCTTCCGGAAGCCTTCCAGCAGGCGCAGCACGTCGGCGCAGTGCTTCAGGTGTGCCGGCTCCCAGCTCATGTAGTCGTTGTAGACCAGCTGCCCCTGGGGCAGTTCCTCGCGTGCGGTGTGGAAGGCGAGGTCCAGCACGGCCTCCACGCTGCCCATCGCGCGGCTGAGGCTCGTTTCCATGGGCGCGTTGCGGTCGTGGTCGATCGCCTCGTTCACGACGTCGTGGCTTGAAATGACGCCGCGATAGCGCCGGGTCACCGTGCGGATATGCTCGGTCACGACCCGCTCCGCCTCCTGCACGGGATTGGCGCCGAAATCGTAAGTGTTGAGCCAGTCAGGGAACCACTGCGGCCGATGCCACAGCAGCGTATGTCCGCGCATGTCCAGCCCCTCGCGTCCGACCCAGGCGACGATCTCGTCCATGCGGGCGAAGTCGTAAGTCTCGGGACCGGGGCGCAGGGCCTGCCATTTCATTTCGTTTTCCGGCACCACGATACCGCATTCGGCCTTCACGATGGCCGTGTAGCGCGGGTTCTGGATGGAGCCGGCCTCGGGTCTGCCGGGGATCGAGGCGATGGCGCTGCCGAACCTGCGCCCGCCGCGCCGCGCGATCGCGTTCAGTCCGGGCCCTTCGGGTGGCAGGGCGAGGGGATCGGTTCCTTGCGGAGCGGGTGCCGACGGCAGGCCGAGACTGCCTGCGCAAGCGGAAAGCGGCAGTGCCGCCATGCCGGCGAGCGCACCACGGCGGCTGAATTCGAACGTATTCATATCAGGCGATCTCCACCTCGACGCTTTTGAGAGAAGCGCTGCTTTTACCTGCCGAAATCCGGACCGGACCCGGCTCGTTGACCTCTTCCATCGCGCGGTTCCATATCGTCAGGCGCTCCGGCGCAATGGCGAACCGGATCTTCCGCCGTTCTCCCGGCGCCAGCGTGACGCGTTCGAACCCCTTCAGTTCGAGGACCGGCGTCGTCACGGACAGGTCGCGCCGGGTCACGTACAACTGGACCACTTCGTCCCCGGCCCGGTCCCCTGCGTTGTGCACCTCGACCTCGACCGAAAGTGGTTCGTCCAGCGCGAAAACGGGTTTGGCGGGACGCGGTTCGGATATGACGAATTCGGTGTAGCTCAGCCCGTGCCCGAACGGGAACAGCGGCGCCGCATCGTCGAACAGGTAGCCGCGCCGCGCGCTCGGCTTGTGGTTGTAGAAGGACGGGACCTGCCCTGCGTTGCGCACCACCGTGACCGGCAGTTTCGCGCCCGGATTGTTGAGGCCGAGCAGCGTTTCGGCCATCGCCACACCGCCTTCCTGTCCCGGATACCAGCATTCCAGCACGGCATCCGCCTGTTCGATAACGCGCGGCCAGCTCGGCGGGCGGCCGTTGATGGCGCACACGATCAGCGGTTTGCCGAGCACCGCCATCGCGTCCACCAGTGCGTTCTGTTCCCCGACGATGTCGATGCTGACGCGGTCGCCCAGATGGGTGGTAGCGAAGCCTTCCCGGCTGGTCTGCTCCGTATCCCCGATCGCCAGCACGATCGTGTCGGCATTGCGGGCCACTTCCATCGCCTCGGCAATCAGTTCCAGGTTGCGTGCGCGCGGTGCGAGCTCGACATCGCTTTGCGAGCGGTCCTCGCTGGTCGTGATGAAGACGCCCTGCGCTGTCACGAACCGCGCGTCGGGCGCGACCTGCCGCAGGCCTTCGATCAGGCTGATCGTCTGCTTCGGGACGGAGGAGTAGCCCCCGAGCCGGGCGATCGCATGGTTGGGCCCGATGACCGCGACCGTGCCCATGCGTGCGGGGCCGAGCGGCAGTGCGCCGTTGCGATTGGTCAGCAGGCACACGGACTTTCGCGCCGCTTCCAGCGCCAACGCGCGGGCTTCGGCATTGCCGGTGATCCGCGCGGCCAGCGCGGCGTCGCCATAGGGATTTTCGAACAGTCCGGCGCGGAACTTGAAGGCGAGCATGCGGGCGCAGGCGCGGTCGACCAGTTCCACCGGGATCCGCCCGGCCTCCACCGCCCGTTCGAGCGTGGCGAAGGCGGTGCCGTCCGGGAGCTCGCTGTCGACTCCCGCCTCGAGTGCCTGCCTCGCCGCGTCTTCCAGGTCTGCTGCCACCGAGTGCAGGCTGGCGAGCTCGCGCACGCCGCCGTAATCGCTCACGATCACGCCTTCGAAGCCCCATTCCCCCCGCAATACGTCGTCCAGCAGCCAGGCATTCGCGTGGCTCGGTATGCCGTCGATCTCGTTGTAGCTGGGCATGACGGCACCGATGCTCGTCCGGCGGACGATCTCGCGAAACGGGGGGAAGAAATTCTCCCGCAATTCGCGTTCGGACAATTGCGCGGGCGCGACGTTGTTGCCCGCTTCCGGCTGGCCGTGCCCGGTCATGTGCTTAAGCGTTGCGAATACCTTGCCCTCGCGCAGCATCTCGAACCTGCCAGGCCCCTGCATGCCTTCGACGGCTGCGACGCCCATCTCGGATACGAGGAAGGGATCCTCTCCCCATGTCTCCTCGATCCGGCCCCAGCGCGGATCGCGCACGATATCGACCACCGGGCTCAGCACCAGCGGCACGCCGCGGGCGCGCACCTCGCGCGCGATCACGGACTGGACCCGGCGCATCAGGTCGGTGTCGAACGTCCCGGCAAGCGCGATCGCCTGCGGGAACATCGTGGCCTCTGTCGCCATGTAGCCGTGCAGCGATTCCTCGTGCAGCAGCACCGGGATGCCGAGCCGCGTGTCCTCGACTGCCCAGCGCTGCAGGGCGTTGATGAAGGCGACGGTTTCTTCCGGTGTGCGCCAGCGCGCCGCGGTGCCGCCCGCGGCCCCCGAAATGCCGGGAACGCCGCGCTTGTCGCTGGGGCGGGTCACATGGCCGATGCCGTCGGGAAAGGCGGCGCGGGCCTTCGCCGGATCGAAGGCGAGGCCGTCGATCATGTCCGCCTTGGCCGCCCAGGCGGTGCGGATCTGGGCGACTTTCTCCGCAAGGGTCATGCGGGCCATCAGGTCCGCGACACGCGCGGCCACGGACGCGCGCGGATCGCGATAGACCGGCCCGGCCTGCGCAAAGGCACGCGGAACGTGCATCGCGGTGAGGGCGGAGAGGCCGGCCCCCGAAAGCAGCCCGATCGCGCCGCGCCGCGAAACGGTCACGGTCGGACCGTCAGTGTCGTTTCCTGCAGGTCGACCGAATTGGGCCCGACCATGATGGTGAATTCACCCGGTTCGATCACCCGCTCCATGTCGCGGTTCCACATCATGAGAGAGCGCGGCTCGATCGGGATCGAGACCGTGCGGCTTTCCCCCGGTTGCAGCGTCACGCGCCGGAAACCGGCCAGTTCCTTGACCGGGCGGGTCACCGAACTGATCGTGTCGCGCAGATAGACCTGCACCACCTCGTCGCCCGCCATCGGCCCGGTATTGGTGACCGTGGTGCTGACGCTGACCGGTTCGCCGGCGGCGATGCTGCCGGACGAAAGGACCGGCGCGCTCATTTCGAAGCTGGTGTAGCTGAGCCCGTATCCGAAGGGATAAAGCGGGGTCACTTCGTCGAACAGGTAACCGCGCCGCGCGCTCGGCTTGTAATTGTAGAAATTGGGGACCTGCCCGACATTGCGCGCGGTCGTGACCGGCATCTTGCCGCCCGGATTGACGCGTCCGAACAGCGCATCGGCAATCGCCGTGCCCTGCTGCTCGCCCGCGTACCAGGTTTCGAGGATCGCGTCGGCCTGCTCGGCCACCACGGGGTAGCTCGGCGGCCGACCGTTCACCAGCACGGCGACGATCGGCTTGCCCAGCGCCTTCAGCGCCATGAACAGCTCGTTCTGCTCGCCCACGAGATCGAGGCTGGTCCGGTCGCCGAGGTGTTCGGGCGCCCAGCCTTCGCGACTGGTCTTCTCGGTATCGCCGATGAACAACAGGATCGTGTCCGCATCGCGCGCGACCTCGACCGCCTCGGCAATGCGACGCCGGTTCTCCTCCGGATCGCCGAGTTCGACCTCGTCGTCCCACCAGTCGTCGCCCTTGGTGATCTCGACGCCCAGCGAATGGACGATATTCGCCCGGTCGCCCGCAAGCGCACGGATGCCTTCGAGCGGGGTGACGCTGGCGCGCGGCTCTCCGTAATAGCCGCCCAGTCGCGCGACATCGGCGTTCGGTCCGATAACCGCGATGGTCGGCCGGTCCGCGGATGTCTCGGGCAGGGCGAGCGGAAGGACGCCCTCGTTCTTCAGCAGGACGAGCGACTTCTCGGCCGCCCGGCGGGCCAGCGCGACGCCTTCCGGCCCATTGGACCGGCGCGCCTCGGCCAGGTCGGGCCAGGGATCGTCGAACAGGCCGGCATTGAACTTCATCGTCAGGAACCGGCGGACCGCCGTGTCGAGCGTGTCCATCGACACGGTTCCTTCGGCCACGCTGGCGGCCAGGTCCCGGAAACCGTCGCCCGACGGCAGGTCGACATCGACGCCGGAATTCACTGCCAGCGCACCCGCCGCCTTGTAGTCGGGCACGATCCGGTGGAGCCGCGCCATGTCCTCGATCGCGTAGTAATCGCTCACCACAGCGCCGCGGAAATTCCACTCGCCGCGCAGCACGTCTTGCAGCAGCCAGCTGTTCGAATGGGACGGAATGCCGTCGATCTCGTTGTAGCTGGCCATCACCGCGTCGATCGGCGTGCGGGTCACGACCTGCTCGAAAGGCGGGAAGAACTGTTCGCGCAATGTCCGTTCGGAAATCTGGGCGGGCCCCACATTGGTGCCGCTTTCCGGCTGGCCGTGGCCGGTCATGTGCTTGAGCGTGGCCATCACCTGCCCGTCGCGCAGGCGGCGGTCGGTGCCGGGGCCGGTCAGCCCCTCGACCGAGGCGACGCCCATCTCGCCCACCAGATACGGGTCTTCCCCGAAGGTCTCCTCGATCCGGCCCCAGCGCGGATCGCGCGCGACGTCCACCACGGGAGAGAGCACCAGGTGGACGCCGCGCGCGCGAACCTCGCCGGCAATCAGGTCGTTGATCTCACGCACAAGATCCGGGTCCCAGGTGCTGGCAAGGCCGATCGATTGCGGGAAGGCGGTTGCATCCTTCGCCGCGAAACCGTGAAGCGATTCTTCGTGGAACAGCACCGGAATGCCGAGCCGCGTCTCCTCGATCGCCCATTTCTGGGCGTCGATGACGTACCGGATGCTGTCCTCGATGCTGCGGCGCGGGATTTCGCGCGGGGAGCCCGGCCCGGTCCGGTCTGACGGCCGCGCGATCTGTCCCAGCCCGTGCGGATAGACCGCGGACGCCTTTGCGGGATCGAAATCATCGCTTTCGTCCTGGATATCCGGCTTGGCATTCCAGACGCTGATGATCTGGGCGACCTTCTCTTCCACGGTCATGCGCTGCAGCAGGTCCTCGACCCGCCGCTCGACGGGAAGGGAAGCGTCCCAGTATGGCGCGTCGGGCATCGGGCGTTCGACAGCGACCTCCTGCGCCATCGTCGCGGGCGCGATCGGCCCCGCAAGCGCCATCAGGGCAGCACCTGCGGCAAGGCTGGCGCGGAGCATCTTTCGCATCAGTGATCCCTCTCTCCCGGGCCGCGCTTCTTGACTGGGCGGCATCCTGTGATAGCGCTACCATGATGAGAGGGTCCAAGCTTGTCAACACGATTGCGACTGCGGTCGCGATCCTTGTCGCGGGCGCATTTCCGCCGGCTGCGGTGAGGGCGGAGGACGGCTACGATCTCTGGCTGCGCCATGCGCCACTGGATGGCGCAGCGTTGGAGCGGATCGTCGCCATGCAGGGATCGATCGTTGCCGAGACCCGCTCCGATCCGACCATCGGTATAGCGGCCGCGGAACTGCAGCGCGGCCTGCGCGGCCTGACGGGCGCGTCGGGCGATGGACAGGCTTTCCCCATCGATTTGCCGACCGGCGACGACGCAGGGGCATTCCGCTTCGAGTGCGACCGCGACGACCTGCCCGCCGGCGGGGCTTTCGAAGTCCGGTCGGTAAAGGGAGGGATCGACCTGGCGGCCGCCGAACCCATCGGTTGCCTGTACGCGTCCTTCGCCCTTCTTCGCGAACTTGGGCAGGGACGCGACCCGGCCACGATCCGGATGGCAGAGGCACCGGCGATGCCGCTGCGCCTGCTCAATCACTGGGACAATCCCGACGGTCATGTCGAGCGCGGCTATGCCGGGCGTTCGATCTTCGACTGGTGGCACCTGCCGGACCGGCTGGACCGGCGGATGATCGACTATGCGCGCGCCAATGCGTCCGTCGGCATCAACGGCGCGGTCGTGAACAACGTCAATGCGCGCGCCTTCATGCTGGAGCCGCGCTACATCGCCAAGCTCGCCCGGCTGGCCGATGCATGGCGACCCTACGGTATCCGGACTTACCTGTCGGCGCGCTTCAGTGCGCCGCGCGACATCGGCGGGCTGGAAACGGCGGACCCGCTCGATCCGGCAGTGCGCGCGTGGTGGCAGGCTAAGGCGGACGAAATCTATGCGAGCATCCCCGATTTCGGCGGATTCCTTGTCAAGGCGAACAGCGAAGGCCAGCCCGGCCCGCAGGATTACGGGCGGACCCATGCCGACGGCGCGAATATGCTCGCCGAAGCGCTGGGGACCCGCGGCACGGTGATCTGGCGTGCCTTCGTATATTCGGCGGAAGACGAGACCGACCGGGCCAAACAGGCATATGACGAGTTCGTACCGCTCGACGGCAAATTCGCGGACAACGTGATCGTGCAAGTCAAGAACGGACCGATCGACTTCCAGCCGCGCGAACCGTTCCATCCGCTGTTCGGCGCGATGCCGAACACGCGGCTGATGCTGGAAGCCCAGATCACCAAGGAATATCTCGGGTTCGCGAGCCATCTCGCTTTCCTTGCGCCCATGTGGCGGGAAACGCTCGCGTCGGAAACGGGCCGCGGCGGGACGGTCGCGCGTATCGTCGCCCTTGCCGGCATGGCGGGCGTCGCCAATACGGGGTCCGATCGCAACTGGAGCGGCAGCCATTTCGACCAGGCGAACTGGTACGCCTTCGGGCGGCTGGCGTGGGATCCCTCGCTCGCGTCCGAAACCATCGCGCGTGAGTGGACCGCGCTGACGTTCAATCGCGATTCCCGTTTCGTCGAAGCCGTAGTGCCGATGATGCTGGGCAGCCGCGAGACTGTGGCGCGCTACATGACGCCGCTCGGCCTCGCACACCTGATGGACACCGGGCACCATTACGGTCCCGCGCCCTGGGTGTGCGAGCTCGACCGGCCCGAGTGGAACCCGTGCTATTATCATCGCGCGGACGCGCGAGGCATCGGCTTCGACCGAACCGCGTCGGGATCGAATGCGCTCGCCCAGTACGATCCGACCGTCGCGAAAGCATGGGCGGACCCGGCAACGATCGACGACCGGTACCTCCTCTGGTTCCATCGCGTGGCCTGGGACCGTCCCATGCCGTCCGGCCGGACGCTGTGGGCCGAACTGGTCCATCGCTACGATCGCGGCGTGGCCGAGGTCGATGCGATGGCGGCGACCTGGGATGGGCTCGGGCCGTACGTGGATACCGAGCGGCACCGGTCGGTGGCCGAAAGCCTCGCCATCCAGCAATCCGAAGCGCGCTGGTGGCGCGATGCGTCGATCGCCTACTGGCAATCGGTGAACGGCCTCGATCTGCCCGACGGCGCCAGGCCACCGGCACACGATCTGGAGCACTACCGCAGCCTCGAATTCCCGGAAGCGCCCGGGCAATGAGAAATCTTGCCGCCGAGACGGAGACGGGTCTAAGGGATTGGTCCATGGAGGGCACCAGGACCAACGGAAAGCCGGGCCGCAAGCGCGGTTCGCGGCGCGGCAATGCCGCTCCCACCATCGCAGACGTCGCGCAGGAGGCGCGCTGTTCCCCGATGACCGTCAGCCGGGTCATCAACGGCGAGGGCAATGTGCGCGAGGAAACGCGCGAGCAGGTGCTCGAAGCGGTGCGCAAGCTCAACTACTCGCCCAATCGCGCGGCGCGCTCGTTGGCCGGAGGAGAGCAGCTTCGTATCGGGCTCCTCTTCGACAATCCGTCCGCGTCTTATCTGAGCGAATTCCTGATGGGCGCGCTGGACGAGGCGTCGCGCCGCGACATCCATCTCGAAGTGCAGAGCTGCGACAATGTCCCGGACAATGCGGCACTGGTCGGGAAGATGTCGGAAGGCGGGATTTCCGGCTTCATCCTGCCGCCGCCGCTCTGCGACGACCAGAGCGTGCTCGACCTGATTACCGGCGCGGGCGGGATCGCCGTGGCAGTAGGACCGGGCCGTGCGAGCGGATCCCATGGCGCGGTGATGATCGACGAATACCAGGCCGCCTACGACATGACCAAGCACATCATCGGGCTCGGTCACACGCGCATCGGCTTCATCATCGGCAATCCGGAGCAGGTGGCGAGCGGGCGCCGCCTCAACGGCTATCGCGCCGCGATGGAGGATGCGGGTCTCGAGGTGGCGGAAGACCTGCTGGCACAGGGGCAGTTCACCTACCGGTCGGGCATGGTCGCCGCGGAAAAGCTGCTTTCCGCCGATCCGCATCCGACCGCCATCTTCGCGTCCAATGACGACATGGCCGCGGCGACCGTGGCCATGGCGCACCGGCGGCACCTCGACGTGCCGAGCGACATTACCGTGTGCGGCTTCGACGATACCGACCTCGCCAGTTCGATCTGGCCGGAACTGACCACGATCCGCCAGCCGATCCGCGAAATGACGGCAAAGGCGGTGCAGATGATTGCCGACCTGACGCGCGCCCGCCGCCAGAGCGAACGGTTGCAGGCGGAACACGTGATGTTCCCCTACGACCTCATCAAGCGCAATTCCGAAGCCGGGCCGAGCCTGGCGAAGTCGAAGCCGGACCGCGCCCGATGAGCGACGGCGAAAGCCGCCGCCTTCGCTCCCGCGACTGGTTCGACAATGTCGAACGGATGGACATGACCGCGCTCTATCTCGAGCGTTTCATGAATTACGGCATCACGCCGGAGGAACTGCGCAGCGGCAAGCCGATCATCGGGTTCGCCCAGTCGGGCAGCGACCTGAGTCCGTGCAACCGCATCCATCTGGAACTGGCGAAGCGGACCCGCGACGGCATCCGCGATGCGGGCGGGATCCCGATCGAGTTTCCGGTCCACCCGATCTTCGAGAATTGCCGCCGTCCCACAGCCGCGCTCGACCGCAACCTGCTCTATCTGGGACTGGTCGAACTTCTCAACGGATACCCCATCGATGGCGTCGTCCTGACGACCGGGTGCGACAAGACGACGCCCAGCCAGGTGATGGCGGCGAGCACGGTCGATATTCCGGCAATCGTCCTGAGCGGCGGTCCCATGCTGGACGGCTGGCACGAAGGTGAGCTTGTCGGCAGCGGGACAGTGATCTGGCGCAGCCGCAGGAAGCTCGCGGCAGGCGAGATCGACGAGGAAGAATTCCTGCGCCGGGCGACCTCGAGCGCGCCGAGCGCCGGGCATTGCAATTCCATGGGTACGGCCAGCACGATGAACGCGGTGGCCGAAGCGCTCGGCCTCAGCCTGACGGGCTGCGCCGCGATCCCCGCGCCCTATCGCGAGCGCGGGCAGATCGCCTACCGCACCGGGCAGCGCATCGTGGAGATGGTGCGCGAAGACCTGAAGCCGTCCGACATACTGACGCGCGACGCCTTCCTGAACGCGATCGCCACGGTCAGCGTCATCGGCGGATCGTCCAACGCCCAGCCGCACATCCAGGCGATGGCGGCGCATGCGGGCGTGCCGCTCGAACCCGAGGTCTGGCAGGAGCATGGCTACGATCTCCCGCTGCTGGTCAACATGCAGCCGGCCGGTGAGTATCTGGGAGAGAGGTTCCACCGCGCAGGCGGAGTCCCGGCGGCGATGTGGGAACTGCTCGCGGCAGGCGTGCTGAAGGGCGACGTGCGCACTTGCACCGGTGAATCGATGGCGGAAAACCTCGCGGGCCGCGAGACCGGGGATCGCCAGATGATCCGCCCCTTCGCCGATCCGCTGATGGAGAAGGCCGGCTTCCTCGTCCTGTCGGGCAATTTGTTCGACTTCGGCATCCTCAAGACCTCGGTCATCTCGGACGAGTTTCGCGCCCGCTACCTGTCGCGTCCCGGGCAGGAAGGCGTGTTCGAGGCGCGCGCGATCGTGTTCGACGGCTCGGACGATTACCATCACCGGATCAACGATCCCGCGCTCGACATCGACGACGATTGCATTCTCGTGATCCGCGGGTCGGGCGTCGTCGGCTGGCCGGGCAGTGCGGAAGTCGTCAACATGCAGCCGCCCGACGCCCTCATCCGGCAGGGCACGCAATGGCTGCCGACGCTGGGCGACGGGCGCCAGTCCGGGACGAGCGACAGTCCTTCCATCCTCAACGTCTCGCCCGAAAGCGCGGCCGGCGGAGGCCTTGCCTGGCTGCGGACCGGGGACAGGATCCGGGTGGACCTGAACGACGGTACCTGCAACGCGCTGGTCGGTGCGGACGAGATCGCGCGTCGCCTGGCAGAAGAACCCGCGCCGCCGGTCCCGGAGCACAATACGCCTTGGGAAGAGCTTTTCCGCGAAAAGACCGGACAGCTGGGCCAGGGCGGCGTGATGGATTTCGCGGTCAAGTATCGCGGCACCAGCCGCAAGCTCCCGCGCCACAACCACTAGGCGAAGGCGAGCGCCTCGCGCGCGTGCTGGCGGATCAGCGCCAGCATCGCTTCGTCGGTATCGAAGTTCCCGTACCAGCCCTGGGCCTCGTGCGGCGGATCGCCCATATAGGCGGTCCCGCCGGCACCGTCGCCGTCGCGGAAGCGCGCATCGGGGTGCGCGGCCCGGGCTTCCCCGTTCCACGCCCAGAAATTGCTGCCCGCAATCGGCCCGCCCGACTGCCAGTCCGCTTCGACCGCGGAGTAGATCGTCCGGTAGAAGCGTTCGCGAAACTCGGTCGTGGCGCCGGGCGAATAGCTTTCCGCGTCTCGCGGGAAGCCGAATTCCTCGACGAGCAGGGGCTTGCCGAGCCGGCGCGCCAGTCGCTCGTGCACGCCGAGATACTCCTCGGTGTTCTGCGCCGCCGTTGGCCAGGTTCCGGGCAGATCGTCCCCGTCGACCCAGCCCCAGTTGAGCGGCCAGATATGTGCCGTCAGATAGTCGATCCGCTCATGCGCCCGCAGGACGAGGTCCTCGCGCCCGTTGGTCGCCTGCGTCCCCTCCTGGCCGAGGGAAACGAGATGATTGCCGTCGAGCGACCGGATGAGCGCCGCCGTTCCGTCGATCCAGTCGAGATAGGCCCCGGCATTGCGCGCAATGGCCGCGTCGCTGCCACCGGGCCGCGGCTCGTTCGCGTGCTGCCAGCTCATGATCGCCGGATCGTCCCGATAGGCTTGCCCGGTGATCGAGTTGGTTCGGCCGACCACGCGGCGCAGATGCTCGTTGTAGAGGGCGACCGCGTCGTCGTTGGCGTAAAATTCGGCCGTCGCATCGGCGAAGGCGGGCCAGGGATGGGCGGGATCGCCCATGTCGATGAAACTCCCCGTCGTCCGCCACAGCAGAGTCTGCAAGCCGCCCGACCATTCCCAGAAGTTCGACAGTACGAGTACGGCGGTCATGCCGCGTTTCGCGATTTCGCTCATCGCGAAGTCGAGCCCTTCGAACAGGGGCGCGTTGGCGGTTCCGTCGGGCCGCGTGAAGCCCGGCTTGATCGAATTCGCGAGCGGCCCTTCCTCGCCCGAGGCCATGATCCGCAAATTGTTGATGCCCACCGCCTGCAGGCGGTCCAGTTCCCGGACCAGTCGCGCCCGGTTGCCGAACGCCGCGTCCGCGCCCAGCCAGGCGGCGTACCACATGTTCGCACCGACCACGCGGTACGGCTGCCCGTCACGGCGAAGGGCCATGCCCTCGCGCACGACGAAGCCCGGACTCTTCATGCCCATCGTGGTGCATCCTCCCAGAACCGCCGCGCCACCCAGCAGGATCGATCCTCCCAGAAAACCGCGGCGGTCCGTCGCAGGCATCATTCTACGATCAGTTCGAAGCCGGGGACGGGCAGGTCGCGAGCGTCGAAGAGGTTCACGATCGGGGCATCGGCCCATGCATGCCGCACGACGGCGTCGGTTTCCGGGGAGCCGGAGCGGATCACAAGCGTCTGCCCGTCGATCCGCGCATCGGCCCAGCGGCAGGCGGATCGGTCGGCCGCACACAGTTCCACGCCGAGCGGGACTGGTCCGCCATACGCGCGGAGATCGCCTTCGACGCCGACGAACCGGACCACGATCCGGTCCCCGTCACGCGTCGCCTTGCCGGGCATGGGGAGCGGCGTTTCCTGTGCGGCCATGGCCAGGCGCTTGCCTAGATCGTTCTTGTTGGCGGGGTGGATATCGGTCGGCTCGCCGATATCGATCGCTGTCACCATCGCCGCATCGGCATCGGCATTCACGCCGTCGATCTGGTCCTGGCGGAGTTGCGCCCATCCCGATGGCGCAGGATCCGACCGACGTTGGCCATAGTCGGCCAGTTGCACGACCAGCATGCGCGCCTGCTGCCCGAACTGGCGACGCCAGCCGGCAAACAGGGCGGCCAGCTTCCGGTCGTAATCGGGCTGCCCCACATCCGCCTCTCCCTGGTACCAAGCGACGGCGGCGAGGCGCATGTTTCCCAGCGGGGCGATCATGGCGTTGTGCATCACGCCAAGGCCCGCATTGGCATCCCAAGGCGCGCGCGGCGGCACGCCATCCACATCGGACCGCGCATATTCCCAATCCGCACCCAGCGGTACCGGATCGCCGCTCGCGGGCGTGAAGAACAGCCGGTCGGGCCCGGCGAAGAAGCCGCCGGTATCCCACATGTTGTTCGCCGCGATCAGGACTTCGTTTTCGCCCTCGCGCAGGTACTGCGCCGGCACCCGGTATGTGCGTTCGACCCCCCAGCCGAACGTGTAGCCTACGGGATTGCCGTTGACCCAGGTAAGGTCCAGATCGTCGATAGCGCCGATCGACAGCGCGCCCTGCGCCGCGGCCTGCCCGGCAGTCAGCGAAAAAGTCTGGCGCAACCACACATTCGCCTGCGGCCGCGTGTCGAGCCTGGTACCCTTCCAGTCGTTCCAGAAGGAGAATTGCGGGATCGGCTGCCAGTCCAGCGTTGCGCTGTTCTTCCAGGGCTCCCGCCCGCCATCCTGGCTGCGCCACCAGTCGTACCATTGCGGTACGAAAGCCTGCGCCGCGGCAAGCGGATCGTTCTGGTAAAGCTGCAGTTGTGCGATCGCTTTGGACCCATGCAGCGCCTCGACCGCTTCCGGGGCATACCAGGCCCGGGCAGCGCTCCCGCCCCAGTTCGAATTGACGAGTCCCACCGGCACGCCCGCGCGATCGGCGCGCAACTGCTTCGCCATGTAGAAGCAGGCTGCGGAGAACGGCTCCACGCTTTCCTGCGTCGCCGGCGTCCAAGACACCGGACTGGCGAAGGTCGGCCGGGGCACTGCCGCCGTGGCTTTCGGTACGGTCAGCAACCGGATGCCGGCGTCCGGCGCCAGCCGCAGTTGGTTGTAGGTATCGAGCGCCCGGCTCACCGGGAGTTCCATGTTGGACTGCCCGCCGCACAGGTAGACGTCGCCCACCAGGATGTCGTCCAGGCGCACCGAGCCGGTCCCGTCGCGTACCGTCAGCACAATCGGCTGCTCGCTCGCGGTCCGGGCCGGGAAGGTGAGTTCGAAACGACCGGTGCCGTCGGCAGTCGCTTCCGCTTCGGTCCCGTCGAGGGACCCGCTCACGGTCCGGCCTGCCTCGGCGGAGCCGGACACGACCACGGGCGCGTCGCGCTGCAGGACCATGCCGTCGCCGTATCCGGAATCCAGCACGGGGGCCGCGTGGACGGCACCGCTGGCAAGGATCCCGAAGACGGCGAAGGCGAGCCTCATCCCAGTTTCGCTCGCGTCAGAGGAAAGCCCCTGACCGGCGCCGCGAACGCAAACAGGCCGCCTGCGAGCGGGTACTCTTCCATGTCGCTCGCCTGCATGTCCTTGGTGGCGCTCGTGACATAGGCGGTCGCGAAATCCGTGCCGCCGAACGCCATCTTCGTCACGTCCCGGGCGGGGACCGGAATGGTGGCGACAAGTTCGCCATCGGGCGAGAAACGCGCGACCGAGCCGCCCAGATAGAGGCCGGTCCAGACATGGTCTTCGGCATCGACGACCGGGCCATCCGGATAGGCCTTGGGAAACAGCGCTCCGGTATCCACGAACGGGCGCGCCTGCCCGGCGCCGCTTTCCGACAGGTCGGCGACCATGATCCGCTGCGAGCCTGTATCGGTGAAGTAAATCCGGTCGCCGGCCATATTGACGGCAGGTCCGTTGGTGATGGTGATGCCGGCCGGTCCGGCGGCACGGATTTCGCCCCGGTCGTAGACGTAGAAGCGTCCGGTGCCGGTCGTCTCGGTGTCATCCATCGTCCCGAACCAGACCCTGCCCCACGGATCGGTGCAGGCATCGTTGAGGCGGTTGCTGCGCGGTTCGCCCGGCACGTCCGCGTGTTTCGCGAACTCACGGCTTTCCGGGTCGAAAGTGTAGAGCCCGTCTTTCAGCCCGCACAGGAGCAGTCCGTTTTCGGCAGGGATCGCCCAGCCGATTTGTTCGGGTGCATCGGTATGCGAATTGCTGCCCGTATCGGGATCGAAGTGCCAGAGACGCTTTCGCTTGATGTCAACGAACCAGACGACACCGCGTTCGGAGTCCCATAGGACGCCTTCGCCCAGCTTGCTTTCGGCATCGAGCACCCGCTCGACCGGCACGTCTATCTCCATCCGGCATCCACCCAGTAATTGTGCGCGGTACAGAAGCGCGCGTCGTCGGACGCCAGGAACAGCGCCATGGCGGCGATATCGACCGGCTGTATCCGCCCGTCGAGGCACTGCGCGGCGACGATCTCGGCCTCGCCGGCGGGCGAGTACCATTGCATCTGGCGCGGCGTCTGGACGTTGCCGGGAATGATCGTGTTCACCCGGATGTTGTCGCCCCCCAGTTCCCTGGCGAGGCTGCGCGTCAGTCCCTCGATCGCGGCCTTCGCCGTCTGGTAGAGGACGAGGTCCTCAAGGCCCAGGTGCCAGCTGATCGATCCCAGGTTCACGATGCTGCCCCCGCCTGCTTCGCGCATGGAGGGGACGACCGCTTTTGCGGCGAAGAACTGGTGCTTCAGGTTCACCGCCATCCGCTCGTCCCAGTAGGCGGGAGTGACGTCGGAGACGCTGTGCCGGTCGTCGCTGGCGGCATTGTTCACGAGGATATCGCAACCGCCCAACCTTTCGATCAGCGCAGCGATCGTGGCGGCATAATCGTCACAATCGGTCACATCGCAGGCTTGGAATACGGGCGGGAAGTCGGCCATGGACAGGCGGCTTGCCACTTCCGCCCCCCGATCCTCCTGGATGTCGACGAAGGCGACGCGGGCGCCTTGCAGGGCGAAGGCTTCCACGATGCCTTCCCCGATGCCCGACCCGCCGCCGCTGACCAGCACCCGCTTGCCCGCAAGGCTCAGATAGATTGCCGATTGCCGGACCGGAGTTGCGTCTGCTTCAGCCATGCGGCCCAATTCCCCTTGTGTATTCGTCCGTTCCGCTTTTGCGCGGAATCTCAGGCACGGGATACGAGATCGCGCGAGGCGAGGTTCTTCATGAAAGCGGCGATGCCCATTGTCCATTCGGGCGCATCGCGCGACGTCGTCACCGTGTTGGAAAGCGTGCCCAGCCGTTCCGAACGGATGGTGACCGTGTCCCCGACCTTGTGCGTGAAGCCCGCGCCTTCCACGTCGCGGTCCTGCGTCGGCGCGAAGAGCGTGCCGCAGAACAGGACGAACCCGTCCGGATAATGATGTTCGGACAGGCACTGCGCGACGAGGTCGAGCGGATCCCTGCTGATTTCCGCCATCATGTTGCGCCCTTCGAGGCGATAGCCGTCCGGTCCCTCGATCAGCAGTTCGACGTCCGCCTTGCGCACGTCATCGATCCCGAAATCGTTATCGAACAGGCGGATGAAGGGCCCGATCGCGCAGGATGCCGTGTTGTCCTTCGCCTTCGACAGGAGAAGCGCCGAGCGCCCTTCGAAATCCCTCAGATTGACGTCGTTGCCCAGTGTCGCGCCGACCACTTCGCCGGCAGCGTCGACGGCCAGCACCACTTCGGGTTCCGGGTTGTTCCAGCTCGAGTCGGACCGGACGCCGATCGCCATTCCGTGTCCGACCGAGGACAGGACGGGCGACTTGGAAAAGATTTCGGCGTCGGGCCCGATGGCCACTTCGAGATATTGCGACCACATGCCCTCTTCGATGAGGGCCTGCTTCAGCTGCTCGGCCTCTGCGCTTCCCGGCACGACCGACCGGATGCCTGCCCCGACCTTGCCTTCCAGCTGAGAACGGATGGCGGTTGCGCGGCTGGCGTCGCCCCGCGCGCGCTCCTCGATCACCCGCTCGATAGCGGAAACGGCGAAGGTTACGCCGCTCGCCTTGATGCATTGCAGGTCGATGGGACTGAGGAGGGACCACCCCTCGGGCAGGCCGTCCGCGATTGCGCCCAAATCCTGACCGCCGTCGAACTCGCGCCGCGCAATCGCGCCCGATACGGTCGATGCGACAGGGGTGAGATCGAAGATGCGCCCTTCGCGCAGGACGATGACGACCGGTCCGGCGGGCGACGAGGCGCGGCCGATGAACGTGCCGGCTTCGCCGTCGGCAGGCAGTATATGTGTCAGATCGGCGGCCATTATCCCGCTCTTGCCCTCCCAATTGTGAGCGCTACCATATGGCTGCGGCCCTTAAGGGGCAAGGCTTAAGAACGGACAGGGGAAGAGGGTCATGGATACAGGCAAAATCGCGCTGACAGCGGCGTGTCTGGTGGGGTTCGCAGGCATCGCCGCGGCCCGGCCGGTCGCGACATTCGATCACGTCGAGTATTCCGCGACCGAGGCATCCGCCAAGACACCGCCCGATGCGTTCCGCAATCCGGTATTGCCTGGTTTCCATCCCGATCCCTCGATCGTGAAGGTGGGGGACGATTTCTACGCGGTCACGTCCACCTTCAGCTGGTTTCCCGGACTGCCGATATTTCACAGCACGGACCTGGTGAACTGGAAGCTGGTCGGCCACGCGATCGACCGGCCGGACCAGATCGACCTCTCGGGCCTCGGCACGAACCGCGGCCTGTTCGCGCCGGCCATCACGCATCACGATGGCAAGTTCTGGATCGTGAACACCTGCATCGAATGCGGGGACAACTTCGTCCTCACGGCAGACCGTCCGGAGGGACCGTGGAGCGATCCGCAATGGCTCGAATTCGGCGGGATCGATCCCTCGCTCTATTTCGAAGGGGACCGGGCCTGGATCGTCTACAACGACGCGCCTCCGGGCGAGCCGCAATACGAAGGCCACCGGGCCCTGTGGATGCAGGAGTTCGACCAGCAGGCGATGCAGGTGCTGCCCGAACGCACCTTGCTGGTGAATGGCGGCGTCGACCTTTCGACCAAGCCGGTCTGGGCGGAGGGGCCGCATATCTACAAGGTCGACGGCTGGTATTACCTGCTGGCGGCGGAAGGCGGCACGGCCGACCAGCATTCGCAGACGATCTACCGCTCGCGCAATGTGGACGGCCCGTACGAGCCGGGGCCGGTCAATCCCATCCTGACCCAGCGCGACCTGCCGCCCGGCCGCCCGGACCGGGTCGAGGCGACCGGCCATGCCGACATGGTGCAGCTGGACGACGGGAACTGGTGGGGCGTCTTCCTCGCCACGCGGCCCTTCGCGGGGCAGTCCACCCTGCTGGGGCGCGAGACCTTCCTGCTGCCGGTACAATGGAAGGACGGCTGGCCGATCTTCCTCGAATGCGGCGAGCCGGTCCCGCCAGTGGTACCGAAACCGGACCTTCCGCCGTCCGTCGGCGACGACTTCTCCGGCTGGCGCGACGATTTCGACGCCGTCTCGCTTTCGCCGGAATGGATCACGCTACGCACCCCGCAAGGCACCTCGCACATCGTGCACGATATCGACGGCGGCACGATCCAGCTGGAGCCGGGCGCGGCCCCTGCCGGCAGCCTCGAACGTCCGGCTTTCATCGGCCGGCGTATGCGCCATCATGCGGCGCAGTTCACCTCGTCCTTCGAACTCGGGAGCGAGGCCGAAGGCGATTATGCCGGGCTGCTCGCCTTCATGGACGAAGGGCATTTCCTGACTGCCGGGTTGGAACGGACCGGGAAAAGCCACAGCGTCGTCGTCCGGATGCGGAAGGACGAGGGCGACGCCGAGCGCGGGGAAGTAATCCACCGCGCGCCGTGGACCGGCAACGCTATCCAGATGCGGCTGTCCTTCGATGGCGGCACTGCCGTTGCGTCGTGGCGGTCGAACGAGACGGACGGTTGGCAATCGTCGCCCGCCATCGATGTCGAACCGCTGTCCTCGATCCATGCCGGCCTTTTCACCGGGCTGGTGGTCGGCCCCTACGCAGTCGCGGGGTCCTGAGGGGCCCGGCTATTCGGTCCTGAAGATGTAGACAGGACCGATATCGACCGACTGCGCTTCGGACGCGAATTGGAGCGAGAGCTGCGCCGTTCCGGCGGGCAGGTCGCGCGGGGCGGTGGTGCTGATCCGGATCAGCTGCCAGTTGTCTCCGACCTTGAAGATGTTTTCCGCGAACCCGTCGTAAGGCTCGGTGTTGTCCTGGATGCGCATGGCGACCAGCGCCTTGCCGTCGGGCGTCCCCGCGCTGACGGTCTTGGCCGCGATCGCGACGAGTATCTTGTCGCCTGCGGCGATGTCCTTCTCGATGGGCACGTTGGCGGATAGGTCCCAGTCGTTCTCCCCGGGCGCGTCGATCGTGAAGCGGGTCGCCTGGCCCAGCCAGATCGACGGATCCTCGCGCGGCTCGAAGCGGCCTGCGGCGACGTTGTTCTGCCAGTCGCGCAGGTCCGGCCGGTTGAGGAGCGAGCCGGCGCCTTCCAGTGGAGTCGGGATCAGCGGTTCGTCGGCCGGCTCCTGTGCGGCGGCGGCCTGTGCGGGCGCGCCGCCGATGATCGACGATGCACCCTTGACCACGATGGTCTGGCCGATCTCCACCACCTGCTTCGCGCCGGCGAGTTGCATGACGACGCGCGCGTTCGCCCGGTCGATGGCCTGCGTTGCGGTGCCCGCGACCTCGTACCAATCCCATTCCGGTCCGATCGAAACGCGCCGGTCACCGAAACCGCCATAGGGCGGGGCATTGTCCTGGAAGCGGACACCGATCACGCCGTTGCCATCGTTCGTATTCGCGGAGACCGTACGGGCGTAGAAGCCGACCGTCACGGTGTCGCCGCGCTGGATACCGCTCAGCAACGGGACCAGCGTCTGGCGGGCCCAGAGATTGGCGTCTGCCGACGCGACTGCGTAGCGCCTCGCGGCCCCGCCGCCGGGAATGCCGTCGTCCTGAACGCCTTCGACTTCCAAGCCGTTACCCTGCACTTCCCAGAGCAGGTCGGTCGGGTCGTTGATCAGCGATCCGGGAAGCTGTTCGTCGAACGCCTGCAGTTCGGGCGAAAGGTCCTGCGCGGCGGCGAGGGGCGTCAGGGCGATCAGCGCCGCTCCTGCGGCAAGCGAGGTGATTATACGGCGAGCCATGTCGTGATCTCCGCTTCAGTCTGTTTCGGGAAGGCCGAGCGCGGCGCGCATTCCGGGAAGCCATTGCTGCTTCTCCCGATCCCAGAAGGGATAGGTGTTGGCATAGGCCCACACGCACATCCCCACGCCGGCCGGTTCGAACGCCTCGCGCACGGCGCGGTGATAGGTGGCACGCTCCTGCGTCGGGCTGTGCAGGTCGTACGCGCCCACTTCGCCCATGAAAGGCGTCTTGCCGGTCCGCGCGACGTAATCGCGGATCTTCTGCACGTCGCGGGCGAGCTGCTCGCGATCGCCTTCGGCCGGATACCGGCGGCCCGGCGGCGGCATGTCCGGAGCGGTCCAGCTCGCGCCCTGGTGGGTGTAGGCGAACGGATCGTAATAATGGAATGTCGGGTGGACGTGGGGATCGTCGGGCAGGGGCAAAGTCGCGAGGGAATCGATCCCGCTCCAGTTCTCGCCCCCGTAGATCACCGCGCGGGTCGGGTGGGTTTCGCGCACCGCACGCAGGGCAGGCGCCAGCGTCTGCAGCAGGTTGGAGTGATCGAAGTTCCTGTGCGGCTCGTTCTCGAGTTCGAACCAGAGGGTTTCCTCCGGATAGCCTTCGAAACGCTCTGCAATCTGGCGCCACACCGCGCCGTGCCATTCGGCCGTGGCGAGCGGATCGTCATGGATCGGCTCGAAATGGTGGCTGTTGAGGATCACGTTGAGATCGGCCGCCAGCGCCTGGTCGACGACCGTCTGGACCCGGTCCATCCATTCCGGGTCCACGGTCCAAGGCGATGCCGGCGCCGTCTTGTTGTGCCAGCGAACGGGAATGCGGACCGTGTCGAACCCGGCGGCCTTGATCCGGGCGAAGTCGTCCGCCGCGATCGGTTTTCCGCCCCAGCTTCCTTCCCGCTCCGGCTCCAGCGAGTTGCCCATGTTGATGCAGGTGCCGACCGGCAGCGGCGCGGCCTCGGTCCCGGTCTGCGATGCGGCGACCGGCTGGGCCGACGCGAGCGCTGCGCACAACGCCGCCACACATGCCTTTGCCGTCAGAATCCGTACCATCTATCTCTCTCCATCCGACGCGCCTCTCCGGGCTGCGTTCGCTCGCGATAGCGCTATCACGGAGGCCGGTGGCCCGTAAAGCGGGTCATTGCCGCACTGCCCCTTTGCCGCGCTATCGGCCCCCGAGAACCTGGACGACGAAGCGCCGGATCATTTCGTCGCGCTGAGGGGATGGCGGCCCGGTCACGGTGCGCGCATGGGCCGGCAAGTGATCCGCCGCAGCCTGAGCGTCCTCCCCGAAAACGAAATGCTCGAACCAGTGCGACCAGGCCTTTCGCTGTCCTTCCGGCTGGTCCCGGATCGCCATGATGGCGTGGACCAGTGCAAGGAAGCCGCCGCCGTGCCGGGCATCGTTGTGCCAGTAGTTCACCAGGATATTGACCGGCTGCGTCGCCTGTACGTGGTGCCACCACAGAGTCGGGATGTAGATGGCATCGCCGGGCTCGAGTTCCGCCGTCAGGGCGCGTTCCCGCGCGCGTTCATAGTTGGGATACCGCTCGAGGTCGGGATCCAGCGGATCGACCATGCTGACAGGCTGGCCGGCCAGCGTCATGTCCAGCGGGCCGACATACAGGTCCGCGGTCGCATCGGGCGGGAAGAGAGTGAAGCGCCGCTTGCCCAGCGCGACGACCGCGAGATTGTCCGACAGGTCGAAATGCGTCGCGACCTGTGTGGCGTTGCCCAGCCAGATGCGCGCCGTCGCATCGGGCAGTCCGTCCGCCAGTGCGAAGGGGTTCTCGGCTTCGAAGCCCGGCACATGCGACGCGGCGGGCGTGGCGCCGGCGTAGATTCCGATCGCGTCAGCATCGCCGGCAATCCGGGCGAGGTGACGCGCCAGCTGGGTGAGCGTGCCCTTCTGCCGCTGGAAATTGAAGCCGCGCATGTCCGGCGCGTAGAAGAAGCGCCCCCGTTCCGCAGGCGGCGCGACCATGACATCCGTCGGTGCGCCGCTGTCGAGCCGCTCCAGATGCCGGAGCGCCGCCTCGGGCGAAGTTCGCCCCGCCGCGACGATCGGCCAGTCCTTCGCAGCCCCGCGCATTACGACCGGGCGAAAGAGCGGGCGGATTTCGGCTTCGAACCTATCGCCGCTCGGGACCGCTATTTCCTCGACTGGGGACATGCCGGGCAGGACTAGCGCGGCCCGCTCGTCACGAACAGGGCAGCACCACCTCCGCATCGGTTCCCAGCCGCACTTCGCCGATCGCGAAATCCGTAGACCCGCGTGTCGTCAGGACGAACGGTTCGGTCAGTTCGGATATATCCGCACCCTTGTCGCGCAGGCATTTGAGTGGAATGCCGTAGCGGACCCATTCGCTGCCCTGCGGCAGGGAGACGTTCGCAAAGCCGCGGCTGTCCGGTCCGATCGCGCCCAGCATCGCGCTGTCGGGCGCATCCCAGACCTTCATGGTCGCGAGCAGGAGGATGTCGGCATTCGTTTCCTTCGCGATGTCGACCGGTTCGAAATTGCGCAGGGCGACGCTGGCGGTGCCGCCTTCGACGGTGAAGCGCCGCGCCCCTTCCTGCACCTGGAAGTTCTCGGCCGTCACGCGCACGCGGCCGGCCAGCGCTTCTGCCGGCACGGTGGTGATACGGGTCTGTTCGGCGGAGCCTTCCCCGTTCACGAGGAGCGACCAGCGGGCGGCCGGCGCCCCGGCGCTGAACCAGAGGCGGCTGTCGCCGGCCAGCTCGGATGCGTCGAGTTCGGGCAGGGGCGTCCACGCCGCGCGCGGGCTGGCGTAGCTGAGGCCGTAACCATAATCGAACAGCGCACCGTCATCCATGTCCGCGGTCCGCGGCCAGGCGGCGGGCAGCTTGCCGACAAAATCGTGCCGTGCCCCGCCGTCGGGTCCGGCGACGATCACGTCCGCGATCCCGCCGCCTTCGCTGCCGGGCAGCCATGCGACGACGAACGCGTCCGCGGCGTTGAGGGCAGGGTTCACGTAAAGCGGGCGGCCGGTGACCATTAGCGCGACGACAGGGATGCCCTGCGCCTTCAGCTTGCGCATCGTTTCGTAAGGCCCGGTCAGTTCGGCATCGAGGGCGAGCGTCGCCCGGTCCCCCTGGAACTCGGCATAGGGTTTCTCCCCGAACACGACGATGGCGGCATCGGGCCGCTCGTCAAAGCTGCCGTCGGGCGACAGCTGCGCGCTGCCCCCGGCGGCCTGCACCGCGTCGCGAAGGCCGGTGAAGATGGAGGTCGCGCCCGGGAAGTGGCTGTTGTCGACGCCGGTCCCTTGCCAGCTGAGCGTCCAGCCGCCGGACTGGCGCGCGATGTCGTCCGCGCCCTCGCCCGCGACCAGCAGTCGCCCGCCCGGGGCCAGCGGCAGGATGCCGCTGTTCTTGAGCAGGACGAGCGACTTGCGGACCGATTCGCGCGCGATCGCGCGGTGTTCCGGCGCGCCGAGCAGTTCGTAATCGCCCGCCAGAGGCCGCGTGGAGGGTTTGCCCGCATCGAACAGGCCCAGCCGCGCCTTCACTTCCAGGATCTTGGTCACCGCATCGTCGATCCGCGCCATCGGGATGGTGCCGGCCCGCGCGCGCTGGAGGAGGTCGTTGTAGATCGGCTTCCAGGTATCGGGCGCCATGTACATGTCGATCCCCGCCATCAGCGCCTGCGGGCAGCTTTCATTGGTGCAGCCGGCCACCTGGCCGTGCGCGTTCCAGTCCGAGACGACGAAGCCGCCGAAATCCATCCGGTCCTTCAGGACGCCCGTCACCAGCGACTTGTTGCCGGTCATCTTCTTGCCCTGCCAGCTAGAGAAGCTGATCATGACGGTCGAGACGCCTTCCGCGATCGCCGGACCGTAGGGCAGGCCGTGGATGTCGCGCAGTTCCTCCTCGCTGATGGAACTGTCGCCCTGGTCGACGCCGTTGTCCGTCCCGCCATCGGCCAGGAAGTGCTTGGTCGAAGCGATGACGTAGGGGCCGGAAAGCAAGTCGTCATTGCTCGGCGGACCCTGCAGGCCGCGCACCATCGCGCCGACATAGGACGCAACCAGTTCAGGGTCCGACGAATAGCCTTCGTAGGCACGGCCCCAGCGGAAATCCTGCGGGACCGCGACAGTGGGCGCGAAGGTCCATTCCTGACCCGTGACGCGGATTTCCTTCGCCGTCGCCGCGCCGATCCGTTCGATCAGCGCGGGATCGCGCGCCGCGCCAAGGCCGATATTGTGCGGGAAGATAGTGGCCCCGATGATGTTCGAATGGCCGTGGACCGCATCGGTCCCCCAAACGATGGGGATGCCCACGCCGCCGTCGCTCGTGTCGACCGAATTGTCGTAGAAATCATCCGCCGCCGCCAGCCATTCGGGCGCGGGCGCGAGGTCGTTGCCGTTCGGCCCGCTGTTCCCGCCGACCAGGATCGAACCCAGGTTGTAGGTCTTCACGTCTTCCGGCGTGACGCAGCACAGATCGGCCTGGACCAGCTGGCCGATCTTTTCCTCCAGCGTCATGCGCGAAAGCAGATCGGCGATCATCGCGCTGTCTTCGGCAGGGACGGTCACGGGATAGTCGTAGGACGGCCAGATCGACGGGTCGGCGACACCGGCACCTGCATCCGATGCGACCGCGTCAGCATCCTGCGAGGCGGCGGCGACCGGCACGGCATCCTGCCCGGATACGGCGGTGCAGCCTGCGAGCGTTGTGGACAGGAACAGGCCGGTCAGGGCCAGGCGCTTGAGCATTCTAAAGTCTCCCGGTTGACCGTCTGTCGCGGCCCTCATGTCCCTGCGCATCCCGATGCGTATGGGAGCGCTACCATACCCGGTTCCGCCGGCAGCACAAGTCATCCGGTGCCGGCAAGCGAGGCAGCCTGCGTCAGACCCGGACGAACTGCCCGTCGGCGTCGGCGCTGCGATACATCGCCTCGATCAGGCGAATGTCGCGCAGGCCCATCTCGCCCGGCGTCAGGTGGGGCTCGCCGGAACGCGCGGCTTGCGAGAACCCGTCGACCTGCGCAGCGAACTGATCGCCCGCATTGCCGGCCGAATATTCGCGCGCGGGCCCGCCCGCCTCCAGCCTGATCGTGTTGTCGTAATAGGTCGTGGCAGGCTGCATCTCTATCGACGCGTCCGAACCGAAATAACGCTGCCGGGACACGTACGGACTCCAGCAATAGGACGATGAGCCCTGCACATTTATCCCGCTCGCCATGCGGATCCTCCAGTCCAGCCCGCCTTCCACCTGCGTGAAGCGCGGATCGCCCTGCGGCGTGGAATAATGGGCGGAGACCGAGACCGGCGTATCGTCGGGCAGCATCATGAGCGAGGTGTTAAGGCCGTAGACGCCGATGTCGTACATCGATCCCCCGCCCGCCAGTTCCTTTTCAAGACGCCACTTGTGCGGCGGCCAATCGGGATTGGCGTTGAATCCGTGATCGGCCGAAACGAACCGCATGGTGCCGAGTTCGCCGGCCCGGATCCGCTCCAGCACGTGCATGTTGTTCGGCTCGAAATGGACCCGGTAGGCGACGCCCAGCGTGCGCCGGTTGCGCTCCGCCGCCGCGATCATCGCCTCGCACTCCGCGCTCGTCGAGGCCATCGGCTTCTCGCACAGGACGTGCTTGCCGGCATCCAGCGCGCGGATCGTGTATTCCGCGTGCAGGCCCACCGGCAGGACGATGTAGACGCAGTCGATCTCCGGATCGTCGGCAATCCGGTCGTAATCGTCATAGCCGTAGAAGCGCGAGACGCCGTAACGCGCGCCAAGCTCGCGCGCCTTGTCCGCATTGCCCGAAACGAATGCCGTCAGGCGCGAATGGCGCGCATTCGCGAAGCCGGGAATGACCTGCCCCACACCGAACGTGCCCAGCCCGACCACGGCCCAGCGCATGCGGTTCCCGGGGCGTTCGGGCAGTTGCGGATTGCCGATCAGCGGCTGCCCCTCGGCCTCCTGACCCGCCGCCCGGCCGGCCGCCAGCGCGGCCGCGGCACCTGCCCCCAGCATCAGGGCCTCGCGGCGCGTGGGATGGGTTTCGTCTTTTCCGGATGCCATCGCGTCATTCCCCGCTATGCTTTCGGAACATATGACAAGGGCCCGCGCGGTTGGCTACTGCGCCGATCTCGCGGGGGCCATTCGGGAAGGGCGGAGCGGTCATCGCGGGGAAGGACATCACGTTTGGCGGCATCGAGGCGGGCGGCACCAAATTCGTCCTCGCCATCGGCAGCCCGTCGGGCACGATTGTCGAGCGGCACGAAATTGCCACGCGCGGGCCCGAAGATGCGCTGCGCGAGGCACTGGACTGGTTCCGGGGCCAGGAGGGCAGGCACGGCCCGGCCGCCGCGCTCGGCATCGGCAGTTTCGGTCCGGTCGATTGCGATCCCCGGTCGCCCGGCTGGGGCCGCATCACCACCACGCCCAAGCCCGGCTGGGCGGATTGCGACATCGCGGGGTACTTCGCGGACCGGCTCGGTTGCCCGGTCGGCTTCGACACGGACGTGAATGCGGCGGCACTGGCGGAATGGCATGCCCGCCGCGACCGCCCACCCCACGGGCTTGCCTATGTCACGGTCGGGACCGGCATCGGCGGCGGGATCGTGGCAGGGGGCGACGCGATCGGAAAGCCCGCCCATCCGGAAATCGGCCATATCCGCGTGGCGCGCCATGCCGACGACCGTGCCTTTGCAGGATCGTGCCCCTTCCACGGCGACTGCCTGGAAGGGCTGGCGAGCGGCCCGGCGATCCGCGCGCGCTGGGGGCTACCGCTCGGGGAATTGCCCGCCGACGGTCCGGCGAAGACCGTGGTCGCGCATTACCTGGCGCAGCTGTGCCACGTCCTGTTCTCTACCGCGGTCGCGGATCTCGTGCTGATGGGCGGTGGTGTCATGAAGACGCCGGGGCTGCTCGATCTTGTCAGGACCGGGATGGCCGATATCGACCGGGGCTACCTTCCGCAGGGTATCGACCGCCGCATCGAGCGCCCGCTCCTGGGCGATGACGCAGGCATTGCCGGGGCGCTGATCCTCGCGGGCCGGGCTCTGGACGACTGATCCGCTCGAGCCCGGCGGCTATCCCTGCATCTGCCGCTTCCAGGCTCGCGCGCCGTCCTGCGACTGGCGCCTGATTTCGGGCACATCGACTCTTGCGTCGGGGTCGAGCGTCACGTCCAGATAGTCCGCGACCAGCGCCACCGCCGCTGCCGGATCGTCCAGCACGTCCTCGTACCAGACGACCAGCGGTGCGATCCCCATCTCGCCATACATCTGCTCCCACGCCTTTTCCTGCATGGCGAGTTCGCGGCTCGCGCGTTCGACCATGGCGGGGGAGAATTCGGGCTCGGCGCGCGCGCCCGTTTCCTGCTCCTGCCGCCAGATGCCCGACAGGCTGGCCCGCGCGAGGGAGATCGCGTGCGCTTCGGTGTCCCTGCGCCGCAACTGTACGACCTTGCTCGCCGGGCCCGCCGCGAGGAGGAACCGCATCGCGCCGGAAAGCAGCGCGGGATTGGCAGCGGCCAGCACTTCCATCTGCAAGGGAAAGGCCTTCAGCCCGAAGATTCCGTTCGGGGACGTGCGGGTGCGAACGATCCGGTCCCACAGCTCGATCTGGTCACGCGGCCGGCCATGGACATGGCCGAACGGGCCGGTGGCTTCGAAATTGAGGTATTCCAGCGGGGCGCCCAGGCATCCGGTTCGCCAGAGCAGGTGGCTGAAATAGGTGCTGCCCGATCGCGGTACGGTCGCCAGCAGATAGGGTCGCGGCGGCGACTGATGGGCAAGCCAGTCGAACTGCGGCTCGTAGCCTGTCAGGACATGGTCGGGTATCGTCGGCATCCGCCCCTTCGCCTCGCCTCTTGCTATCCGGGCGAAGCCTGCATCCCGGCCGGTCGCCGGGTCAATCCCCCAGGTTGATCCCCGATGTCAGCGGTATTTCATGTGGATGGTGATCGGCTTGACCCCGTCCCCGACCGCGAACTGCGTCTTGGAAACGCCCGGTGCGGTCACATAGACCGTGGGATTGCGCGACATGCCGCCGCCATCGCCGAACAGGTCGACCTCGCGATCGCCATCGACATCGTGCTGCACCGCCACGGCATACTGGCCGGGCTTCGGCACCGGTACGCAGACCACCACCAGACCCTGCCGCGGCTTCATGTCGACGCGGCTGAGATAGCGCTTGCTCTTGAGCCAGTCGCTCCTCTCGGCGCGATAGGTGCGCACGAACAGATTGCCTTCGCCGGACTTCAGGCCGCGCACGAAGATCTTGATCGCGGGCCCCTTGTTGCCCTCGCAGCGGCTGAGGTCGTTACCGATGACCTGCGCATATTGCGCGCTCGCCGGGGCGGCCGTCGCGAGACTTGCCAGCGCAAGCGCCGCCGCTCCGTATCGAAGTGAATTGGTCATGCATTATCCTGATTTCGAGGACGTCGCAGCGCTACAACGGACACGCGCCGACAGTCTTGTTTCGGGACACTTCATGGAGGCCCGCCCATGAATTCCGTCTGAATTGGAACACGATTGGCCGAACGGCGAAAACAATACGGAAAGCGGTGTGGAAAAAGGAACGCCTCGCCTTGAGGCGACTCCGGGGGGACGATACGCGCAACCATGCCCGCCAAGGATGTGCCAATGGCCACCCCGCTTGTTTCCCCTTCGATCCTGTCCGCCGACTTCGCCAGGCTGGGTGAAGAGGTGCGCGCGATCGATGCGGCCGGGGCGGACTGGATCCACATCGACGTGATGGACGGCCATTACGTCCCCAACATCACCATCGGTCCCGATGTCGTGAAGGCGCTGCGGCCCCATACGGACAAGCCGTTCGACGTCCATCTGATGATCAGCCCGGTCGACGCCTATCTGGAAGCTTTCGCCGAGGCCGGCGCCGACATCATCACCGTGCATCCCGAAGCGGGGCCGCACGTCCACCGCACGCTGCAGGCGATCCGGGGCCTCGGCAAGAAGGCCGGCATCGTCTTCAACCCGGGCACGCCGGTCGACGCGCTCGATTACCTGATCGACCTGGTCGACCTCGTCCTGGTGATGAGCGTCAATCCCGGTTTCGGCGGCCAGAGCTTCATTCCCGGACAGCTGGACAAGATCGCCGCCGTGCGGGAGCGGATCGACCGGAGCGGGCGCGACATCCGGCTGGAAGTGGATGGTGGCGTCAATGCGGACACCGCCCGGCAATGCGTCGCCGCCGGGGCGGACGTGCTGGTCGCGGGTTCGGCCACGTTCAAGGGCGGGCCCGATCGCTACGCCGCGAACATACAAGCCTTGAGAGGGGGAGACTGATGGCCAGCGCAGCGGAGAAGACGCGGGTCGAGGAACTTTCCCGCCCTGCGCAGACGGCATTTCCGCTGGACGACGATCGCGTTGAACCGACCGCCATCACGCGCGAGGACGTAGACGGGACGCCGGCGGAGACCACCGGACGCGCGCTCGCCATTGCGGACATTCCGCAGCCCGGAACGAGCCTCACCGAGCGCTTCATTCGCACTGCCTATCGCCTCGGCGTGCCGGCGAACCTTTTGTCCAGCCCCTTCGGCGTCGTCAGTCCCCTGCGTCTTCTGGCGACCGCAGAAAGCCCGCTTCCCGGTAATCGGGCCGCCGGAGTGGCCTTGCGCGCCGGCCATTTCCTCGTCGATGGCGCGAAACTGCCGATTTCCGGCGTCGACATGGAGCCCTCTGCAACGATGGTGGCGCGCCAGGCCCGCGCCATTCACGGCTTCGGCTGGGTGCGCGACCTGTCCACTGCCGTCTCCTGGCGTGAAGGCGCTCCGATCGCGGAGCGGATCCTCGACGCCTGGCTCGCGAGCAATGCGGAACCGGCGCGCAACCGCGCATGGTCGGTCGAACTGACGGCGATGCGCCTGATGGCGTGGCTGACCGATGCGCCGCTTGTCCTGTCCGCCAAGGACGGCCGCCGCCGCAAGCAGCTGTTCGAGCACATGGCCATTACCGCGCGCTGGCTCGACCGCAAGGTCCCGGGAGAATCGGACAAGGTCGCGCAAGTGCTGGGCTGGGCAGCGATCGTGGCCGCGGGTCTGATGTTGCCCGACGGGAAGCCGCGCCGCATATTCGGCGAGGCCGGCCTGGTACGCGCATTCGGAGAAGCCGTGGCGGAAGATGGCGGTGTGCTGTCCCGGTGCCCGCTTTCGCAGCGGGACATTATCGCGGCGCTGATCGACCTGCGCGCCTGCTACGCCGCGCGGCGGATCGACCCGCCCGAAGCGATCGAGACGATGCTGGCGCTCACCGTGCCGCCGCTGCTCGCGCTGGTTCACAGTGACGGCGGACTGGGCAGCTGGCAGGGCGGATCGGCCACGGCAGCTTACCGGATCGCGGCACTGGTCGAAGCGAGCGGCGTGCGCGCCCGCCCCCTTTCGAACGGTAAATCGTGGGGCTATCACCGCGTGGCCCTTCGCGACACGACGCTGCAATTCGATGCGGCACCGCCGCCACTGGGTCGCCATGCGCGCAGCGGGTGCGCATCCACGCTCGCCTTCGAATTCTGTCCGGCAGGCCATCGCCTGATCGTCAATTGCGGCGGCGCGGCGCTTGCGGGCGGTCTCGTCCCTGCCCGTATTGAGCAGGGCCTGCGCGCCAGCGCCGCCCATTCCACCTTGACGCTGGACGATGCGAATTCGACCGCGGTCCTGGGCCGCGGCGGGCTCGGGAACGGGGTGAACGCGGTGGAAGTCGACCGACGGGTTGTCCAGGACAAGCGCGGCAAGGCAACGATCGTGACCGCGAGCCACGACGGCTATGCGGCGCGCTACGGTCTCCTTCACGAACGCACGCTCGCCCTGCGCGAGGACGGCATGGAGCTTCAGGGCGAAGACCAGCTCGTCCCGTCGGGCAAGCGCGGGAAACGCGGGAAGATCGCACTGACCCTGCGGTTCCATCTCGGCAAGGGCGTGCAGGCACGGCTTACCGAGGATGCCCGCGGTGCGGGCCTCGCCCTTCCCGACGGCAGCTTCTGGCAGTTCCGTCTCGGCGCGGAGGCGAGCGACGTCTCGCTTGCGCTGGAAGAAAGCCTGTGGGTCGACGGCGAGGGACGTCCGTGCCCGATCGAGCAGCTCGTGGTGCACGGGATGATTTCACGCAGCGGCGGGCGCTTCCCGTGGCTGTTCAAGAAAATGGGATAGCTTTCGATGACCGAACCGACGATCCGGCGGGCACTCCTCTCCGTGTCCGACAAGACCGGCTTGCCCGAACTCGGCAAGGCTCTGGCCGAGCGCGGTATCGAGCTGGTTTCGACTGGCGGCACGGCCCGCGCCCTGCGCGACGCCGGCCTGGACGTGCGCGATATCAGCGATCTGACGGGCTTTCCCGAAATGATGGACGGCCGGGTCAAGACGCTCCATCCCAAGGTCCATGGCGGCCTGCTCGCTCTGCGCGACAATTCCGAGCACGTCGCCGCGATGGAAGCGCACGATATCGGCGCCATCGACCTGGTGGTGGTCAATCTCTATCCCTTCGAAGCGACGGTCGGCAGGGGCGCGGACCGCGACGAGGTAATCGAGAATATCGACATCGGCGGGCCGTCCATGGTCCGCTCGGCCGCGAAGAACCACGCGCATGTCGTTATCCTGACCGATCCGGCAGACTATGCCTGCCTCGAAAGCGAGCTCTCGGCACACGATGGCGCGACCTCGATGGATTTCCGCCGGCGCATGGCGGCCAAGGCCTTTGCGCGCACTGCCGCCTACGACGCCGCTATCGGACAGTGGTTCGCCTTTGCCGACCAGGGAGAGCGCTTCCCGGAGCGGGTCTCCATGTCGCGCTCCCTCGCCGGTACGCTGCGCTACGGGGAGAACCCGCACCAGAACGCAGCGCTCTACCTTCCCGGCGGACCGCATACCAGCGGGTTGCCGCAGGCCGAGCAGGTCCAGGGTAAGGAACTCAGCTACAACAACTACAACGACGCCAACGCCGCCTTGGAACTCGCTGCGGAATTCGCCGGAGGCGATCCGGCGGTGGTGATCGTCAAGCACGCCAACCCCTGCGGCGTGGCCCAGCGCGCGACCCTGCTCGAGGCATGGAACGCCGCGCTCGAATGCGACAGCGTGTCCGCATTCGGCGGTATCGTCGCGACCAATGTTGCGCTGGACGGTCCGACGGCCGAAGCGATCTGCCAGATCTTCACCGAAGTGGTGGTGGCACCGGGCGCCGACGAAGCAGCCTTGGCGGCCTTTTCCCGCAAGAAGAACCTTCGGCTGCTGCTCACCGACGGTCTTCCCGATCCTCGCCGGCCGGGGCAGACCATGGCCATCATCGCGGGCGGCATCCTGGTGCAGGATCGCGACAACGGCGCGATCACCGAAGCGGACCTGAAGGTCGTCACGAAGCGGGCCCCGAACGAGCGCGAGCTGCAGGACTGCCTGTTCGCCTGGACCGTGGCGCGCCACGTGAAGTCGAACGCGATCGTCTACGCGAAGGACGGCGCCACCGCGGGAATCGGAGCGGGCCAGATGAACCGGCGCGATTCGAGCCGGATCGCCGCGACGAAGGCGGCCGAAGCGGCCGAGAAATACAAGTGGCCGGAGCCCAGGACGGTCGGCAGCGCGGTCGCTTCCGATGCTTTCTTTCCCTTTGCCGACGGTTTCCTTGCGGCAGCCGAAGCGGGTGCCACGGCAGTCATCCAGCCCGGCGGATCGATCCGGGACGACGAAGTCATCTCCGCCGCAGACGATGCGGGGCTGGCCATGGTCTTCACCGGAATGCGGCATTTCCGCCACTGACCACCGGCCTTAGTAACCGAAAATCGACGGTTCGAGACTAACGGGTCTGAAACGAGCCGTTCACTTCGATGCAAGCGACACCCATCTAAGGTCACGAGCATCATCCTAGAAAGCTTACGCCATGTCCTTCCTCCGTTCCGATCTCACTCGCAACTTTCTGCTCGGCTTCGTCCTGTGCGCGGGTGTGCTGATCGTGGGTCAGGGTCCGGAAGGCATGCTTTCCTTCATTCCGCAGGCGGTGGCCGGGGTCCGGTGATCGCGCGCGCGCTTCTTCCGATCGCTGCTGCCGGTGTTCTGGCACTGGCCGGTTGCGGTACGCCGCCGGTCGAGGCGAAGGAGCAGCATTTGCGTGCGCCCGTACCGGAGCGCACGGCCACTGAACCACAGGGCCTGCAGACCGCCGTGTTCGCCGGGGGCTGCTTCTGGGGCGTCGAGGCTGTGTTCAGTCACGTCAAGGGCGTCAAAAGCGTCGTGGCAGGCTATCACGGCGGAAACGCCGCGACTGCCAATTACGATGCTGTCAATTCCGGTGTTACCAGGCATGCGGAAGCGGTGCGGATCGAATACGATCCTTCCGTGGTCCGCTACGACGAATTGCTGCAGATCCTGTTTTCCGTCGTGGCCGATCCCACGCTGCACAACAGGCAGGGACCCGATACCGGCAGCGAATACCGTGCCGCGCTCGTCCCGCTGACGGACGAACAGCGCGCTGTCGCTGCCGCCTATCTGGAGCAGATGCAGGTATCGGGGGTCTGGAACGATCCCATCGTCACCGAGATCGAGGATTATCGCGAGTTCTTCGTGGCGGAAGAGAAGCACCAGGATTTCGCACTGAATAATCCCGATCACAGCTACATCGTTTACTGGGACAAGCCGAAGATCGAGGCGTTACGCGAAATGTATCCCGACCACTATCGGGCCGAGTTCGTTCCCGGCTGAGTAGCGGGAGGCCGGAAGGCTCGCTATATTCGCGTCATGACCGACCACGCGCACGATCACAGCGAACATAGCGGCGAGGAACTCGTCGCCGAAGCCCGCCGCACGTTGACAGAGGCTGGCGAGCAGTGGACCGCCATGCGGCAGGCGCTGTTCGAGGAGCTGGCCCGGTTCGAGAAGCCGGCTTCCGCCTACGATATTGCGGACAATCTCTCGAAAACGCGCGGGCGCCGGGTCGCGCCCAACAGCATCTACCGCATCCTGGACGTCTTCGTGGCGAACAACCTCGCCTTGCGGGTGGAAAGCGCCAACGCGTATCTCGCCAACACGCATCCCGGCTGCGAGCACGACTGCATCTTCCTCGTCTGCGACGAATGCGGCGAGGCAACCCATGCGGACAACGATGCCGTGGCGCAAAGCGTGCGATCGGTGGCGAACGACCGGAACTTCCGCACCCGTCGCCCGATCATCGAGGTGCGCGGATTGTGCAGCGACTGCGCCTGACAGGCGCTGCGCGCTGAACCGGCGTAAAACCGTTCATCGACAGTCGCGATCGGGCAGGGTAAGCCCGTCATATGACATCAAATCCCGAAACGCCGTTGCTCGATACGGTGAAATTCCCCGCCGACCTGCGCAAGCTGCGCAAGGACCAACTCCGCCAGCTTTCCGACGAATTGCGCGAGGAGATGATCTCCGCCGTCAGTACGTCGGGAGGGCACTTGGGCTCCGGTCTCGGCGTGGTCGAGCTGACCACCGCGATCCATTACGTCTTCAACACTCCGGACGACAAGCTGATCTGGGACGTGGGTCATCAGTGCTATCCGCACAAGATCATCACCGGCCGGCGCGACCGGATTCGCACCCTGCGCCAGGGCGGCGGACTGTCCGGCTTCACCAAGCGCAGCGAGAGCGAATACGATCCGTTCGGTGCGGCGCATTCCTCCACGTCGATTTCCGCCGGGATCGGCTTCGCCATGGCCAACAAGCTGCAGGGCAAGCCCGGCCGTGCGATCGCCGTCATCGGCGACGGCGCGATGAGTGCGGGAATGGCCTACGAGGCGATGAACAATGCCGAAGCGGCGGGCAATCGCCTGATCGTGATCCTGAATGACAACGACATGTCGATCGCGCCGCCGGTGGGCGGCCTGTCGGCCTATCTGGCCCGGACCGTCTCCAGCAGCGAATATCTCGGCCTTCGCAGCCTAGCTTCGCGCATGACCGCCAAGCTTTCGCGCAGGGTGCACAAGGCGCTCGACAAGGCCGAGGAATACACGCGCGGCATGGTGACGGGCGGGACGTTGTTCGAGGAGCTCGGCTTCTATTACGTGGGCCCGATCGACGGGCACAATCTGGAACACCTCATCCCGGTGCTGGAAAACGTGCGGGACAGCGAGCAGGGACCGGTGCTGATCCATGTGGTGACCACCAAGGGCAAGGGGTACGAGCCGGCGGAAAAGAGCGCCGACAAGTATCACGGGGTGCCCAAGTTCGACGTGGTGACCGGGGAAAAGGCCAAGTCGGCGGCCGGCCCGCCCAACTATCAGGACGTGTTCGGCGACACGCTGACCAAACTGGCGGAAACCGACGACCGGATCTGTGCGATCACGGCCGCCATGCCGGGCGGCACGGGCGTGGACCGCTTTGCCAAGGCGCACCCGGAGCGTGCGTTCGATGTCGGGATCGCGGAACAGCACGGGGTGACCTTCGCTGCCGGCCTTGCCGCGCAGGGCATGCGTCCGTTCGCCGCGATCTATTCGACCTTCCTGCAGCGCGCCTATGACCAGGTGGTGCACGACGTTGCGATCCAGAACCTGCCGGTCCGCTTCGCGATCGACCGCGCAGGGCTGGTCGGCGCCGACGGCGCGACCCATGCGGGCAGCTTCGACGTGACCTATCTCGCCACGCTGCCCAATTTCGTGGTGATGGCACCGGCGGACGAAGCGGAACTGGTCCACATGACCTACACCGCTGCCGAGCATGACGAGGGTCCCATCGCTTTCCGTTACCCGCGCGGCGCCGGCACCGGCGTTGCCATACCGGAAACGCCGGAGAAGCTGGAGATCGGCCGCGGTCGAATCGTGCGCGAAGGCAGCAAGGTGGCCATCTTGTCGCTCGGCGCGCGGCTCGAGGAAGCGAAGAAGGCTGCCGACCAGCTCGACGCGAAGGGCCTGTCCACCACGGTGGCCGACATGCGCTTCGCCAAGCCTCTCGACACCGACCTGATCGAGACCCTGATGCGCAGCCACGAAGTGGTCGTCACGGTCGAGGAAGGCGCCGTCGGCGGGCTGGGCGCGCATGTCCTGACCTTTGCCAGCGACAGCGGCCTGACCGATAACGGGCTGAAGATTCGTACGCTTCGCCTACCCGACATTTTCCAGGACCAGGACAAGCCCGAAAAGCAGTATGACGAGGCCGGTCTCAACGCGCCGCATATTGTCGATGCGGTCCTGACCGCACTTCGCCACAACAGCGCCGGTGTGGAGGAAGCGCGGGCCTGATCGGTCCGGTCGGCCGCAGGGGAAAGCGCGCGAGGCAAGGCAAATGGCTCTTCTACGCACTGAACGTGACGGTCCGGTCACCACGCTGACCATCGACCGGGCGGAGACCATGAACCCCCTCGGCATACCGGGGGACGGGGAAGAGTTCGCCGCGGCCTGCGATACCATCAATCGCGATCTCGAGACACGCTGCGTCATACTGACCGGAGCGGGCAAGGCCTTCAGCGCGGGCGGCGACGTCAAGGCGATGCGGGACAGGACCGGGACGTTCGGCGGCACGCCGCCTGCCATTTCGGACGGCTATCGCGACAACATCCACCGCATATTGCGAGCGCTCTACGGCTTGCGCGTGCCCGTGATCGCGGCGGTCAACGGTCCGGCGATCGGGCTAGGCTGCGATGTCGCCTGCCTCGCCGACATCCGGATCGCGGGCGAGAAGGCGAAGTTCGGCGTTACCTTCCTCAAGCTTGGCATCATACCCGGCGACGGCGGGGCCTGGATCCTGCCGCGCGCGATCGGGATGAGCCGTGCGGCGGAGATGTTCTTCACCGGTGACGTGATCGATGCGGCGACCGCCCGTGACTGGGGACTCGTCAGCCGCGTCGTGCCGCAGGACGATCTGCTGGCCCAGGCGAACGTACTCGCTTGCAGGATCGCGGCGCTTCCGCCGCACGCGCTGCGGCAGACGAAGATGCTGCTGCGGCAAGGGCACGACATGAGCTATGACGGCGCGCTCGAGCTGGCGGCGAACACGCAGGCGATGATGCACCACACCGCCGATCACGCGGAAGGCGTCGCGGCATTGATCGAAAAGCGGGAGCCGCGCTTTACCGGCGACTAGGCCTCAGCCGATCCAGCGCCAGGGGCCGGCATCCATGCTGTGCAGCCAGGTGGCCAGCAGCCAGATAGCCGCCCCTGCCATCCACGAGAGCGGTCCCACCGCGAAAATCCGCTGCATTTTCGGCCAGTAGCTCGTGTTCGCTTCCCACTGCACCCAGGCTTCGCCCATCAGAGCTTCCTTCTTGCGGTCCTGGAGCTTCGCGCCGACGAGCGCGAGGATGCCTATCGCCAGTGCGACGACGATGGTGCGGGGGGTCGGCGCGGCGGCAAGGTGGGCGAGGGCCCAGAGCGCGAAGCCCCACATCATCGGGTGGCGGGTGACGCGGAAGACGCCGGAAGGCGCTTTCGTGGCCGCTTTCTCTGCCCGGGGAGCGGGTAGCGCGGGGTTGCCGACGAGCGAGCCTGCGAAGAGGACCATGGCGACGAGCGTGATCGCGCTTGCGAGGATCCAAACGCCATCGGAATAGCCGCCCCATAGCGGAATTCCGGGGCTTAAGGCCACGAAAGCGAGGTACATCCAGACCATCGCGGCGGCGCTCACGAGCGAGTAGACGGCCATGAAGCCTGCCTCTCCGAGCGCCCGGACCATGCCGGCCCGGAAGGGATGCGACATGGCGAAATGGCTGCCGACAAAGGCCGTGCTGGCCGCGATCAACGAGACGAGAGTCTGGTCCATACGGTGCCTCCCCGTGCCGTGTGCGCCCTGCCGAACCGTGTCAGCAGGGTGCGAATAAAGCGCTGCATTGCCGGCTTCGTACAGGCGAAACCGGCCGAAGTCTCAATTTCCGCTCGGCGCCGCCGCCTGCGGATCGACGATCGCGAGCAGTTCCACCTTGAACAGCAGCGTCGCACCGCCCGGAATGGGACCTCGGCCCTGCCAGCCATAGGCCATGCTGGCGGGCGCGGCGATCTCGATCGTGTCACCCACGCCGGCCTGCGGGATCGCAAGTTGCCAGGCCGGAATGAGGCTGCGCAGAGGGAAGGTCGCAGGCTCGCTGCGTTCGTAGGAGCTGTCGAAACCGGTGCCGTCCACGAAGGTCCCGGCGTAGTGCACGGTCACCCGGTCGGTCACGGCTGGCTTCGGCCCGGTGCCGTCGCCCGCGATGCGCCGCCACAGGAGGCCGCCGGACAGGAACTGCCAGTCGCCCGACCGCGCCCGGTCCTCCAGCGCCGCCCACTGCGCCGCCTGCCAACCGATCGTCGGTACGACCGGTTCGGCCGGCGGCGGCGCGGCGACATCCTGTGCGGCAGCGGGCATCGCCAGCGCGGCGAGGCCCATGGCGAGACCCAATGGTACTGTCACGGCCCGGCGACAGGAGATCCTACCAGTCATAGGCCTTGGGCAGATCGCTTTCGTCCAGGTCGCGATAGCGGTCGCGCAGCCGGGTCTGGTGGTTCTGCAGTGGCTGTTCGACGCCGTCGATGAAGACGCGTTCCGGTGCGCTGTCGAGTTCCAGCGGATCGCCGTCCCACATCACCACGTCGCCCGCCGCGCCATTGGCCAGCACGCCCAGGCGTCCTTCGAACCCGGCAATGGCCGCCGGGACCGAGCTGATCGCGGCAAAGGCCTGGCCCCAGCTCAGCCCGTCCGCCCCGGGCACCCGGCTCAGCGCGACGAGGTTGCCGGCATATTGCGTAGCCGTGCGCGGCTGCCCGTCTGTTCCGCCGTCGAGCCCGCCGATCGCCACCTGTACGCCCGCGCGGGCCATGCGCCCCACGTTCGACTGCGTGGCGGCCAGTTGTTCGAAGCTGACGGGCAGGTCGTTCAGGGCCCGCGCGATCACGGGTATGCCCGCCTGCGCGATCCGGTCCGCGACCATCCAGCCTTCGCTCGCGCCGACCAGCACGAGCCGCAGGTTGGGAAATTCGCGCGGGAGGGAAAGCACCTGACGGATGTCCGCGGCGCGTTCCACCAGCACGTAGAGCGGCTGCTGCCCGCGGACCACGGGGACCAGCGCGGCGGCATCGAAGCGGGTCAGCAGCGTGTCGCTGGCGCGCTCCGTCTCGTTGTCGAGCAGGCGCGTGTCGATCGGCAGGTCGTCACCGCTGCGGTCGCGTTCGGGCTGCACCGCGCGGCCGACCAGCTGCGAATCGTCGCCATACTGGCCCGCTTCGCGCAAGGCGTTGCGCAGCAGCGTGTGCGCGCCGGTGCGGCTGCCCCCGCCAAGCCGCGCGCCCGCTTCGCCGAGCGCCACCATCTGGAACGCGCGCGGCCGCACGACCATCATCGGATCGTCGCCCAGGTCCACGATCGCGCCCTGCCCCGCAAAGATCGAGCTGGACGGATAGCCGGTGACAGACGCGCGCGTCACGCCGCCCGCGCGGCTGACCAGCACGTGCTGCGAGGAAGGGTTGAGCGCGGGCGCCACGTCCAGCGCGGCGCTGAAGGGCGATCCGCGCGCGGCGGTGTCGTTCGATTCGTCGACCGCATCCACATCGGCGAGGCCGAGCGAGGTGACGGCGGCGAACAGGCCGGGCGTGACCCACTTGCCGGTGCCGTCCACGGCGGTGCCGCTGGCCGCGGGCGCGCCCGAAGCAGGCCCGGCATAGACGACGCGGCCACCGCGGACGGACACCGTGCCGCCTTCGATGGGGTCGCTGCCGTCGCCGGTGGCGACCGTCGCGCCGGTGATGTCGAAATCCTGCGCCGCGGCAGGCGTGCCGAGCGCGAGCAGGGCAGTTGCGGCGAGAAGGGCGGAGCGGATCATTTGACGTCTCCTTCACCGGGCTGGCCGAGCTCGAAATCGCTTACCGGGCGGCGCTTCGCGTCCATCGCGTCGTACATCAGGGCACCGTCGATCCAGACCTTTTCGGGCCGCGAATAGACGCTGAGCGGGTCGCCGTTCCACAGCACCACGTCGGCCATCTTGCCCGATTGCAGGCTGCCGGTCATTTCGTCGATGCCCATGGCCTTGGCCGCGTTCAGCGTGATCCAGCCGATCACGACCTCGTCCGGGATGGCGATGCCGATGCGCGCGCCGGCGGCCTGCGCCTTGGCGGCTTCCTGGTTCAGGCGCTGGATGCCGTCCTGGTCGTCCGAGTGGATGATGACGCAGGCGCCCGCCTGTTGGAGCAGCGCGCCGTTTTCGGGAATGCCGTCATAGCTTTCCATCTTGAAGCCGTACCAGTCGGCCCAGACGGCGCTGCACACGTCGTTTTCGCGCAACAGATCGCCGATCTTGTAGCTTTCGACCGCGTGGTGGAAGGCAGTGACCTTGTAGCCCATCTCCTTCGCCATATCCATGACGAGCGCCATTTCGTCGGCGCGGTAGCAGTGGTTGTGGATCAGGATTTCTCCGTCGAGAACGCCGGCCAGCGTTTCGTTGGCGAGATTGCGCTTGGACCGGTCGCCATCGGCATAGGCCTTGGCATCCAGCCACATCTGCCGGTTGACCGCGAAATTGCCCATCCGGGTGGAAGGCGCGCGCCCGCGCCCGCCATAGACGCGCTTGGGATTCTCGCCGCAGGCCATTTTCATGCCGTAGGGCGCGCCGGGGAACTTCATGCCCTGCACGGTGCGCGATGCGACGTTCTTGAGCGTGACGGAGCGGCCGCCGGTCAGGTTGGCGGAGCCGGGCAGGATCTGCAGGCTGGTCACGCCGCCATTGGCGAGCGCGCGGCTGAAGCCGGGGTCCTGCGGCCAGACCGAATGTTCGGCCCACACTTCGGGCGTCATCGGGCTGGTCGCCTCGTTGCCGTCGGAATGCGCGTCCACGCTGGGGCTGGGATAATCGCCCAGGTGCGAGTGGATATCGATGACGCCCGGCGTCACGAACTTGCCGGCCCCGTCGATCCGCTGATAGCCGTCGGTCGAAAGGTCCGCCCCGCCGACCGCCACGATCTCGCCGTCGCGGAACAGGACCGTGCCGTTGTCGATCCGCCCGCCCGCGCCGTCATAGACGGTCGCGCCGACCAGCGCGGTCGGCACGCCCGGATACGGCTCGTAGGTGGAGGCATAGGGCACGTCGCCCGTGTCGGCGGCCGAACCGGTCGACGCGGCGCTTTCATTGCCCCCGGTCGTGCTGCACGCGGAGAGGGCGATGACCGCCGCCCCCATGAACACGCGGCCCGTCATCGCTCTCAATCGCATTGGTATTCCCCCCTTGGTCGATATCAGGGCTGGCGAGTGGCCGGGTGAACACCCGCGCCCTGCGGCTCGCCCGGGCCTTCGGCTTGGCCCTCGAGGTCATCGTCGGCCAGCGTCTCGAGATGCATCCACCGTTTCACGAAACGCGCGATCAGCATGACGACCAGTCCGACACCCATCGCGACAAGCCCGATTTGCCAATAGACATCGAGCGTGCCCTGGCGGGTCATTTCGCCGTCTTCTCCGCCGGTAGCGGCGCCGATCATGCCTGCCACGTAGTTGCCGCCGGCAGTCGCAAAGAACCATGCACCCATAATCAGGCTTGCCAGATGCTTGGGCGCCAGTCGGTTCATGGCCGAGAGGCCCACCGGGGAAAGACACAGCTCACCCGTCGTGTGGAACAGGTAAATGCCGAACAGGAAGATGACCGGTATCTTGGCATCGACCCCAACCGTCTCGGCACCCCAGACGAGAACGAGGAATCCGAAGCCCAGCTGAACGAGACCGAGGCCGAACTTGGCGGGCGTGGAAGGCTCCCAGCCGCGCCTGCCCAGCCATGTCCACAGAGCTGCGAAAACGGGGGCCAGCAGGATGATGTATATCGGGTTGATTGACTGGAAGATTGGAGCCGGGACGCCGCCAAGATCGATGTAGCGATCTGTGAACAGGTTCAACGAGCCGCCCGCCTGTTCGAACAGACCCCAGAAAAGCGGCTGAAGCGCGATCAGGAACAGGATCGCGAACATCCGCTCGCGCGGTTCCTTGTCGAGCTTGAACGCTTCGAAAAGAACGTATGCCAGCAGTGCGATGCCGGACAGCAGCATCAAGCCACCGACGACGGACTGGAACTGGATCAGCAGCCACATGATCGCAACACCCAGGATGCCCACGCCATACATCACCAATTCGGTGGACTTGGAAAGCGGTCTCGGCGGTTCACCCTGACCCAGAAGCAGTGGTTTACCGATCACGAAGACGATCAGGCCGAGCAGCATACCGATACCCGCTGCACCGAATCCATACGCCCAGCCAAGGGTAATGCCGAGGTAGCCGGCAATGATGGTTCCAACCGCCGCGCCTACGTTAATTCCCATATAGAAGATCGTGTAGGCGCCATCGCGACGGACGTCGGTCCGCGGATAAAGCTGGCCGACGATCACGGAAATGTTGGCCTTGAGGAAGCCTGAGCCGACGATGATGAAAGCGAGCGCAAGCCAGAAGATGTTGATGGTGGGATCGTTCTGACCGCCGGTGCCTTCGAATGCCATGAAGAAGTGACCGAAGGTCAGCAAGATCGCTCCGAAAAGTACGGCCTTGCGCTGCCCGAGATAACGGTCGGCCAGCCATCCGCCCAGAACGGGCGTGATATAGACGAGGCTGACATAGGCACCGTAGATGATGTTCGAAGCGCTGTCGTTATAGAGCCAGTGCTGTGTGAGGTAGAAAATCAGCAGGGCGCGCATGCCGTAGTAGGAAAAGCGCTCCCACATTTCGGCGAAAAAGAGAATGTAGAGACCCTTGGGGTGCCCGGCGACTTCCGGTGTCTTGCGCGTGACTGCGAGTGCACCGGCAATCAGGAATATGGCCAACACGACCGAGGCGATCGCTGCGATCCAGTCCCCCTGATTCCAAAGAGCCATGTCCTTCATGCAGTGTCCCCGTCGTATCTGTCGAATGTTTCGACCAGTTCCTCAAAGCGCGCACCCTAACGCCTGTTTCAGTTCTGTGAAGCCGTAGTTTCATTCGAAACTTCGAATGGTTGGCACGTTTTCCCCCGCGCCAGGCGCATGACAGGAACTTGACCCGCTCTGGTGTATTATGCCAGTGAGGCACCGGAGAAACCCATGAGCAACCGTCCCGTCTATCTGAAACTGCGCGACAGGATCGCGGCCGCGATCCTGGAAGGGCGGTATGCGGAAGGGGACATGCTGCCCTCCGTCCGCGCCTTTGCCGCCGAGCAGGGAGCGAACCCGCTGACCGTCGCCAAGGCGTACCAGCAGTTCCAGGCGGATGGGCTTGTGCGGGTGCAGCGGGGCATCGGCATGTTCGTGGTGCGCGGCGCGGCGGAACGGCTGCGGCAGGCGGAACGGGCCGATTTCATCCAGCGCGAATGGCCCGAGATCCGCGCGCGGCTGGACCGGCTGGGCATCGCGCCCGAAGACCTGCTGGAATCCTCCTGACGTATCGTGCGTGCCCGCCCTCGCGGAGCGATATTGCGCTATCGGGACGGCTCTGGCAGGGGATGGCGGAGGGTCACTCTCTAATCGGACGGGAGAGGTGAAATGATACGATCGGAACTGCTGCAGGCGCTTGCAGACGACAATCCGGAACTGCGGGCCGAAGAGATCGAACATTTGGTCGATATCTTCTTCGAGGAAATCACCGCGCGGCTGGCCGAAGGGGGCCGGGTCGAATTACGCGGCTTCGGCGCATTTTCCACGCGCCAGCGCGATGCGCGCACCGCGCGCAATCCGCGGACGGGCGAACCCGTCGAGGTGCCCGCCAAGTCGGTGCCCTATTTCAAGCCCGGCAAGGAAATGCGCGAGCTGCTCAATCCGGCCTGACGGGGCGATTTTCGCCGCGCCGGGGGCGCCGGTTCGATGCGGGTGTGGCGGAATGGTAGACGCCAGGGACTTAAAATCCCTTGTCCTTCGGACGTGCGGGTTCGAGTCCCGCCACCCGCACCAGTCTTTCCAAGATAAATGCATCTGCGCGGTGGGAGCGCAACCACGTCCTTTTACGTAGGGGCGCGTGAGGGTTCGCGTAGGTCGCCTTGCGTATTACGGCTCCAGGGAGGGCGGATTTTCGCAAGGAACTGCCTATGCAAATCGAACAGAGCGGGCCCAGGCCCGAAGCAGCGTCTAAGGTCGTCGTCGACGATCGGGGCGCGCCGCGTGTGACCACGCTGTACCGCCCGGCGAAGCTGATTTCCCACAAGGCCGAATATCTGTGCATCCTGCGCGATATCTCCGCGAGTGGCGCGAGTTTGAGACTGCTGCACGCGCTGCCGTCCGAGAAGGATCTCTCGCTGGAGTTCGAATGCGGCCTCAGGGTCGCGGTCGACCTCGTCTGGACCTCGGACGATACGGCGGGCGTCAAGTTCCGCGATCCGGTCGACGTACAGAGCGCGCTCGGCACACTGAGCCTGTTTCCGCGGCGCGACCTGCGTTTCTCGCTCCCGCTGCCGGTGGTGCTGACCACGCCGCGCCGGTCGCTGCGCGGGCGGATGGGCAACCTGTCGCGCGAAGGGGCGATGGTGCGATGCCCGGCCTTCCTCGCGATAGGGCGGGCGGTCCGCTTGGAGGCACGCGGCCTGCCGCCGATCGACGCGCATGTGCGCTGGCGCAAGGGCAACCGTTACGGCTTCGTCTTCGCGAACACCTTCCCGCTCGACGTGCTGGCGCAGACCATCTTCCGCCTGCAGAGCGATTGCCCGTTCCTGCTCGCGCCGCGGGCGGATTATCCCGATGCGATGCGCGAGAGGGCATCTTAACCACCTCCTAACCATTTTCTTTCACATCCGGCTCACACCACCAGAGGGGGCTGGAAATGAGCACACCGGGCGCGCAGGCTCTCGACGTAGACGTAGCCATCATCGGAGCGGGACCCGCGGGCCTTACGGCCGGCTACCTGCTGACGAAGCAGGGCAAGTCGGTCGCGATCATCGAGCGGGACGAAACCTATGTCGGCGGCATCAGCCGCACGGTGGAACACGAAGGCTATCGTTTCGACATCGGCGGCCACCGCTTCTTTTCCAAGAGCAGCCAAGTCGTCGACCTGTGGAACGAGATCCTGGGCGAAGACGACTTCATCCAGCGCCCGCGAATGAGCCGCATCTATTACGAAGGCAAGTTCTACAGCTATCCTCTGCGCGCATTCGAGGCGCTGTCCAACCTCGGCCTGCTGCGATCGACCGCCTGCATGGCGAGCTACCTGTGGTCCCGGGCCTTCCCGATCCGCGACGTGAAGAGCTTCGAGGACTGGACCACCAACCAGTTCGGCCAGAAACTCTATTCGATCTTCTTCAAGACCTACACCGAGAAGGTGTGGGGCATGCCCTGCGACGAGATGAGCGCGGACTGGGCGGCGCAGCGCATCAAGGGCCTGTCGCTCTGGGGCGCGGTGACCGACGGGCTGAAGCGTTCGCTCGGCCTCAACCGCAAGCCCAACGACGGGCAGGCGGTAAAGACCCTCCTCGAAACTTTCCGCTATCCCCGGCTCGGCCCGGGCATGATGTGGGACGCCGCGCGCGACAAGATCGTGGCAGCGGGCAGCCAGGTGATCATGGGCCATTCGCTCGACCAGCTGGCGAGCGACGGGCGCGGCGGCTGGCGCATGACGGCCAAGGGCGCGTCAGGTCTGGTCACGATCCGCGCGCGCCATGCCATCAGCTCCGCGCCGATGCGTGAACTGGCGAAGCGGATGCATCCGCTGCCGCAATCGACCTTCCAGGCGAACGAGCTCAAATATCGGGACTTCCTGACCGTCGCGCTGATGGTGGAAGGCGAGGACCTGTTCCCCGACAACTGGATCTACATCCACGACAGCAAGGTGAAGGTCGGCCGGGTGCAGAACTTCCGCAGCTGGTCCCCACACATGGTGCCGGACGAGGACATGGCCTGCGTGGGGCTGGAATATTTCTGCTTCGAAGGCGACGGGTTGTGGTCGATGGCCGACGACGATCTCATCGCGCTCGCGACGGCCGAGATGGAAACGCTCGGCCTGGTCGATCCCGCGAAGGTGCGCGGCGGCGCGGTCGTGCGGCAAGAAAAGGCCTATCCCGTCTACGACGAGGATTACGCGGCCAATGTGCACGCGATGCGCACCGAGCTGGAGGAGCAGCATCCCACGCTGCACCTCGTCGGGCGCAACGGCATGCACCGCTACAACAACCAGGACCATGCCATGATGACCGCCATGCTGACGGTCGAGAACATCCTGACGGGCGAGCGCATCTACGACACGTGGTGCGTCAACGAGGATGCCGAATATCACGAGGCCGGGGCGGAAGGGGCCGAAAAGACCCTGCCCGCGCGCGAGGCGATCACTCCCGACCAGGCCGCGGCTCTGGGTTCGCTGATGCCGGTGCCGGAACGGCTGGCCGATACCAAGTCCGGTGCCAAGTCCGACAAGGATCGCAAGGCAGCCTGACCGATGGGCGGAACGCAGTCATGACGCGCCTGTTCTGGCGTGCGGCCGATATCCGGCTGGTCCGCTACCTGATGGCCAGCGTCGGCGCGCTGGCCGTGGATGTCGGCCTGTTCCTGCTGCTGCTTCAGGCTGGGTTGCTGGCCGCGCTGGCATCGGCCGTCGGCTATTGCGCCGGGATCCTGGCGCACTGGCTGCTGTCCAGCCGGACCGTGTTCCAGGACCGGGTCGCCATCACGGCACGCGACCGCACGCGGCAGAAGGCGCTGTTCGTCGCATCCGCACTGCTCGGCCTGGCCATCACCACGCTGATCGTGGGGGCGGCGGATGCGGCTTCGCTCGATCCGCGCCCGGCCAAGCTGTTCGCGATCGGGGTGAGCTTCACCGCGACATGGGTTCTGCGAAGCAAGGTGGTTTTCCGTGCGCGCATATGAACGCGGCGCCGACCGCCGGTTGCGCAGCGGCGAACATCCCAACCGGGCGATAGCGATCGCCTGGCTCGGTCTCAGCCTGCTGCTGTGCCTCGTCGCGCTGCCGAATATCATGGCGGGGCGCTTGCCAGATCCCGACGACGCGCTGCGACTCGTGCAGGTTCGCGACCTGATGGCGGGACAGGGCTGGTTCGACGTGACGCAGTACCGGATCGCGGGCCCCGACGGCACGCCGATGCATTGGTCGCGCCTCGTCGACGTCCCCGTGGCGCTGGCGATCGCCTTTTTCGACCTGTTCCTTGCGCACCCGCAGGCAGAGACCGCCGCACTGGTGCTCGTCCCGCTGCTGACCTTCGGCGCGACGCTCGCCTGTATCGGACGGCTCGCATGGCGACTGTTCGACATGCAGGTGGCCGTCCTCAGCTGCCTCGTCACCGGCCTGCTGACCGCGCTCGTCTTCCAGATCCAGCCGCTCCGGATCGATCACCATGGCTGGCAAATTGCCGCCGTGGCCTTCGCCGTCTGGGCGATATCCTGGCGCAGCCATGTGCGCGGCGGGGTCGGCGCAGGCCTCGCCATGGCGTTCGGGCTGGCGATTTCCATTGAGCTACTGCCCGTTGCCGCCGCTTTCGCTCTCGTCCTGTTCGTGCGCTGGTGGCGCGAGCGCGCAGCCCGCTGGTGGCTCGTGGTCTATCTGCAGGCTCTGGCCCTGGGGCTGGGCGCGCTGTTCCTCGCAACGCGCGGGGTGGGCGATCTTGCGCCCTATTGCGACGCCCTGTCGCCGGCTCACCTCGGCTTCTTCCTCACCGCCGCGCTCGGCACCGGAGTGGTCGCGGCGATCCCCGGACTGCAGCGCCTGGGCGCGTTCGTCCTGCTGGGCGCAGTCGGAGTGGTGGCGCTCGGCTTTTTCGGCCTGTCCGCGCCGCAATGCCTGCGCACGCCGTTCGGCGCGCTCGACCCGCTGGTGCGCGATTTCTGGTATCTCAACATCGCGGAAGGCCGCCCCGTATGGGAGCAGCCCTTCGCAGACATCGCGCCGAAGATCGTCCATGCGCTCGCCGGATTGTTCGCCATCGCACTGCTGGTCGGCCGGTCCTCCGATTGGGTACGGCGCTGGTGGACCGAATATGCCCTGCTGTACGCGCTGATACTGCTGCAGGCGATCTTCGTCGCCCGGTCGTTCGCCTTCGTGGCGGTGCTGGCGGCGGTGCCGCTCGGCTGGCTGCTGTCGCGGATGCTGGTCCGCCTGCGGCAGGCGGACGGAGTTCCGGGCAAGGCAGCCGTGGCCGTGGCGCTTGCCGCCATGCTCGTCCCGGGCGGCCTTATCGCCGCCGTTTCCTCCATCGCCTCGGTCGGACAGGCAAGGGCGTCCGCACCGGTTCGCGAAGCGTCCTGCGACCCGCTGGCGCGGGCGCGTAACATGGACCGCCTGCCTGCGGGCACGGTATTCGCGCCCTTGGACATCGGCCCTGCGATCCTGCTCGAAAGCGACCATTCGGTCGTCGCCACCAGCCATCACCGCGCGGAAGATGCGATGCGGGACGTGATCGCGGCCTTCATTGCGAAGCCCGCCGATGCGGAGCCTATCGTCCGCCAGCGGGGTGCGCGGTATCTGGCGCTCTGTTCCGATCTCGCCGAAGCGCGGCTTTATGCCGCGGCCCGTCCGGACGGGCTGGCGGCGCAGATCATCGCCGGTCGCGAGCCCGAATGGCTGGAGCCGATCGCGATGCCCGGAGCGGACGAATTCCGCCTCTACCGGGTCAGGCCGCGATGAAATCCATCGCGACGCCGTTCATGCAGTAACGCTTGCCGGTCGGCTGCGGCCCGTCGTTGAAGACGTGGCCCAGATGTCCGCCGCAATCGGCACAGTGCACTTCGGTGCGCGGATAGCCGATCTTCAGATCGCGCTTCGTGCCGATCGCACCCGGCAGGGGCCGCCAGAAACTGGGCCAGCCGGTGCCGCTGTCATACTTGGTGGAGGAACTGTAGAGCCGGTTGCCGCATCCGGCGCAGGTGAAGGTTCCCTTGCGCTTTTCCTTGTCCAGCGGCGAGGAATAGGGGCGTTCGGTCGCTTCTTCGCGCAGGACGCGATATTCCGCCGAGGTCAGCTTCTTGCGCCATTGCGCCTCGCTCCGCTTGACGGGGAAGGACTTCGCTTCCGCTGGCGATCCGCCGCAGGAGGCGAGGATTGGGACGGATACCCCGGCAGCCAGCCAGGCGAGTGCGCTGCGGCGGTCTGGTTCGATTGTCATGGTCCGTTCCCTTCGATTTCCTGGCCGGACCTTAGCGGTCCGCACCTGAATATACGCTTGGGAGCGCCATTTGTTACCGGTCAGAAGCCGGTGACCTCGACTTCCAGCTTGCGGAAACCCTCGACGAAATTGGCTTTCACCCGTTCAACGTCGCCCGCGACATGCACTCGCATCCGGCGGGCGTGCATTTCTTCCAGCAGGATGCGCAGTTGCAGTTCCGCCAGCCGCGCGCCGACGCAGCGATGGATGCCGTAGCCGAAGGCGAGGTGGCGCCGCGCATTCTCGCGCGTGATGTCCAGCCGGTCCGCATTCTCGAACACCTGCCCGTCGCGATTGGCGGAATTGTACCACAGGACCATCTTGTCGCCCTGCTTCACCTGCTGCCCGAACAGTTCGGTATCCTCGGTGCAGGTGCGGCGCATATGCTTGAGCGGGGTCTGAAAACGGATGCATTCCTGCACCGCGTTCGGGATCAGGTCGGGGTTTTCCTCGAACAGCTTGCGCTGGTCCGGGAAGCGATCGAAGGCATGGACGATGCCGCTCATCGTGTTGCGCGTGGTGTCGTTGCCGCCCACGATCAGCAGCACCAGATTGCCCATGAATTCCTGCGGATCCATCTGATTCATCGCCGGGCTGTGGATCATCATGGAGATCAGGTCGGGCGCGGCATCGGCCTGCGCGCGCTGGCCCCACAGCTGCATGAAATAGCCTGCCATCTCGTGCAGGATGCCGCGGCGCATCGCGTCCAGTTCGCGCACCGTCGCCAGTTCGGTATCGCCCGACCAGTCCGACCAGAAGGTCAGCAGGTGCCGGTCCTCCCACGGGAAATCGAACAGCAGCGCGAGCATGCCGGTCGTCAGTTCGATGGACACCCGGTCCACCCAGTCGAAGGTCTCGCCGCGCGGCAGGCTGTCCAGCAGTTCGCCGGTGCGGCGGCGGATGTCGTCGTCCATCCGCTTCATCTCGGCCGGGGTGAAAGCGGGGGCGACGGTGCGGCGCTGGCCGGTGTGCTTGGGCCGGTCCATCGCGATGAACATCGGCAGTTCCAGCCGCTCTTCCTCCGGAATGTCCTGCCGCCGGTCGAGGATCGTGATGCCGCCATGTTCCCAGCTGGAGGAGAACAGTTCCGGCAGCGATTCGACGTGCTGGATCGCCTTGTGCTGCACCACGCTCCAGTACGGGCCGAAGGGGCTCTCAGGGACGTAATGCAGCGGGCCCTTGGCGCGCAGGTCCGCGAAGATCGGCTGCCACCGGTTCTCGGCATAGATGTCCGACCGGCTCGTATCCCATTCGCACGGGTGGTCCAGCCGGTCTTCGGGATGCTGCTCGAAATGCTCCTGCAGGGCGCGATAGGCGCTGGGCGAAGTGCGCCACTGCGCACCGCCCGCCATTTTCGGGGCCGGGGGTTTCTGCGAAAGCTGCGTCGCCATCTCTCTCTCCGTGCGCCGCGCCTTTTCCCGCGCGGTCGTCAGTCCGGCATCCTGACGGAACCGGGCGGAGAGTCAAGATTAGGTTGCGATCTGCGACCCATCCTTGCGGCGCCTGGCGAACAGGCCGCCCTTGCGCGTCTTCGCACCGCGCGGGCCCGATTTCATCACGCGCTTGCGGAACAGGTTCGCGCCGAACTTGACGAACACGATCACCCACAGCGCCTGCCAGGCGAGCATCACCGGGTGGATCCAGAGCGTCGCGTCCTGCGCGCCGCGCGCCAGCATCGCGAAGGGCGAACTGAGCGGGAAGAGGACCGCGAAGGTCTCGACCGGCGAACCCTGGTCGGTCATCGCATAGGTGGCGAGGAAGAAGACCAGCAGCTGCAGGAAGGTGGCCGGCATGGAAATCGTCTGCACTTCGCGCACCGTCGGGGCGAGCGATCCGACGGCCAGGAAGACGGAGCCGATCAGCAGATAGGCCATCGCGAAGTAGAGCAGGAACAGCGGCGCGAAGAGAGGCCAGCCGATTGCGGGCGGGGTGATGTCCGGGATCGCGTCCCCGCCGAGCAGCAGGATCGCGCCGGCAACGCTGCCCCAGACCGATATGCCGACCAGGCTGATGCCCAGCATTGCGACGAGCTTGCCGAGGAACACCGCGTCCATCGGGATCGCGGCGGCAAGGATCTCGATGATCTTGTTGCCTTTTTCCTCGACCAGATTGGACAGGACCATCCCGGCGAGCAGCATGGTGAGCAGGAAGAGAAGCATGAGGCTGGCCGTGGCGATGCCGGTGCGCGAACTGCGTTCGCTCGCGATGCTGCTGGCCGTTGGCGCCAGTTCGATCGCGGGCGGTGTGAGCGCACCCGTGTCCCCGCGCGCCCGCGCGATTGCCAGTCCGACCTGCCCGCGCCATTCCTCGATCCGGTCTTGGGGACCGACCAGCCGCGGTTCGGCGAGGCTTCCCGCGAGCACGGCGTCCACATTGTCCTCGCCGTCCTCGAGCAATTGCGCCGCGTCGGCCGCCCCGTCCGTGTTCAGCGATGCCAGCTGCGGCATGGCGGTGAATTCGGACAGTTCGCCATGTGCCTCGCGAAAAGCCATCCGGTCCGCATCGGGGAGGTCGAGCGCGAGCGTGGGCTCCGCGGCACTGCGCGCTGCATTCGCGCCGAGCACGCCGGCGCCGCCGCTGATGCCGAGGAAGAACAGCGGGCCGATCAGGAAGAACAGGAACGCCTTGCTGAACAGGATCGCCGTGAAGTCGCGGCGGGCGATGACCCAAGCGGCCTGCAAGGTCGTGAGGCGGGAACCGGATTTCATCGCGTTACCACCTCCTGCGGATCTGCCTCGAGCGCGCGCGCGGCCGCCTCGCCGGCGATTTCCACGAACGCGTCATGCAGCCCGGCCCGCTCGATGGAAAGCGATAGGATGCCAGCCTCCCCTTCGATGAGAGCCCTCAACAGGGGTTCGATCCCGCATTCGGGCAGCGAGAAGTACCAGAAATTGCCGCCGCCCTTCTTGGTATCGCGGCGGGCATCTTCGGGCAGCGCGGCGCGCCAGCGGCCGTCGCCGGCCCGCGTTTCGAGCCGCACCTGTGCGGGGATGCGATCGCGCGCCTCGTCGACCGATCCCGCATAGGGGACCTTGCCGCCGGCAATGATCGCCACGCCTTCGCACAGCCGTTCCGCGTGCTGGATGACGTGGGTGGAGAAGATCACCGTGGTACCGTTGTCGGCCAGCTGCCGGATGACGCCTTCCAGCCGCCCCTGGTTGATTGCGTCCAGCCCTGAAAAAGGTTCGTCCAGCACGACCAGCTTCGGTTCGTGCACCAGCGTGCCGAGCAGTTGCACCTGTTGGGCCATGCCCTTGGAAAGCTGACGGATCTTCTTCTCGACCGCGTGGCCGAGATTGTTCTCTTCCAGCAATTGCCGCCCGCGTGCCTTGCCTTCTTCCAGCGGCAGTCCGCGCAGCGCGCCCATGAAACCGATCGCCTCGTAGGCTTTCATGTTCGGGTAGAGGCCGCGTTCTTCCGGCAAATAGCCGACGAGCTTCGCGACATGGTGGGGATTGTCGTGCCCGAGAAGGCGCCGTTCGCCCTCGTCCGGATCGATGATCCCCAGCAGCATGCGAAGCGTGGTGGTCTTGCCCGCGCCATTGGGGCCAAGGATGCCGTAAATCGAGCCTTCGGGAATCGCGATGTCCACCCCGTCGACCGCGGTCGTGCCTTCGAAGCGTTTGACAAGGCCCCGCGCTTCGATGGCATAGCGGGGGCCGTGTCCTGAATCGGTGCCCGGTTCGTGCAAGGAAGAAGCTTCGCCTAACGCCATGGTTGATCCCGCCCTAGCCATGCCCCCTGAACGGGAGCAACCCCAATCGTGGTAAACGCCTCGGCAATGCCCGGTATCGAGGATAGGCTGCGCGCAAAGGCGACGGAACTCGGCTTCGCCGCGATCGGCATCGCCCCGGCGGAGGACGATCCACTACGGGCCGAACGGCTCCATCGATGGCTGGGCGAAGGCTATCACGGCAGCATGGAATGGATGGCGGAACGGGCCGGCCAGCGGCAGGGCGTCCGTTCTCTGTGGCCCGAGGCAGGATCGGTCATCGCTCTCGGCATGAGCTACGCCCCGTCGGGCGATCCGATGGCGCTCGGCGACCATCCCGACATCGGCAGGATCTCGGTCTATGCGCAGGGCCGCGACTATCACGTGACCGTGAAGAAGGCGCTGAAAGCGCTGGCGCGATGGCTGGTGGAGCAAGAACCGGACAGCGAACTGAAGGTGTTTGTCGATACCGCGCCCGTCATGGAAAAGCCGCTCGGCGAAGCGGCGGGGATCGGCTGGCAGGGAAAGCACACCAATCTCGTCAGTCGGGAACACGGCAGCTGGCTGTTTCTGGGCGCTATCTATACGACGCTGGAGCTGCGGCCGGACGGCCCGCACGCGGACAATTGCGGCAGCTGCCGGGCGTGCCAGGATGCCTGCCCGACCGATGCCTTCCCGCAGCCCTACGTGCTCGATGCGCGGCGGTGTATTTCCTATCTCACGATCGAGCATCACGGGCCGATCCCGCACGAATTTCGCAAGGCGATGGGTAACCGCATTTACGGATGCGACGATTGCCTGGCCGTCTGCCCGTGGAACAAGTTCGCCGATACGGCGGCCCGCCATCGCGCCTTCCTGCCGCGCGCTGAACTGACCGCGCCCCCGCTGGCGGACCTCCTGCAACTGGACGATGCAGGTTTCAGGCAGCTTTTCTCCGGATCGCCGATCAAGCGGATCGGCAGGGACCGGTTCGTGCGCAATTGCCTCATAGCGGCGGGCAATAGCGGGGATGAGAGCCTCCTCGACCAGGTCGAGGCGCTGTCGGGGGATCCGGACGATACCGTGGCGGAAGCGGCGCGCTGGGCCCGGGCCGAACTGGCCGGGGTCGAAGCTACAGCAGCGACTTGAGCGCGACTTCCGGGTCGGCGAGCGTCGCCGGCTCGACGACCGACCCGGCCTCGATCAGCTTGCGACCCTGCACGTAACTGCGCGTATCGTTGACGCAGTCGAAAGCGATGACCTTGCCGCCCCTGAGATAGATCACGGAGAATTTACGGTCCTCCGGACTGCCACGCAGCACGGTCGCGTCATAGCCTGCCGAAATGCCGGCGGTCTGCAGCTTGAGATCGTACTGGTTCGACCAGAACCAGGGAAACGCGCGATAGGGCTGCGGATCGCCGCAAATGGCGCGCGCGACCGTCATCGCCATGTCGTGCGCGTTCTGGACCGATTCGACCCGCAGTACGGCACCGTCGGCCCACACATTCGCATGGGCGGCGCAATCGCCGATCGCGTAGACATCCTCAATGCTGGTGCGGCACAATTCGTCGATATCGACCCCGTCCGCGCCTGCCGCGCCGGCGGCGATGAGCGGTCCGACCGACGGGATGATGCCGATACCCGCGATCACGATGTCGGCGTCGATCGTCTCCCCGTCGGACAGCGTGACGCCCGCGACCCGGCCGTCCCGTTCCACGATTGCCTCGACCGAAGCCGAAAGGCGCAGGTCCACGCCCTGCCGCGCGTGTTCGGCCTGGTAGAAGGCGGACAATTCCTCGCCCGCCACGCGTGCGAGGACGCGCGGCTGCGCTTCGACGAGCGTGACGTCACGATCGAACTTCCGCAGCACCGCGGCCGCTTCCAGCCCGATATAGCCCCCGCCGACGACGACGGCACGGCGGGCCCCGGCATCGAGCTCGGCGCGCAGGAGGTCCACGTCGGCGCGGTTGCGAATGGTGTGGATGCCGGGAAGATCGGAGCCGGGACAGGACAAGCGGCGCGCATCACCGCCCGTCGCCCAGATCAGGGTCCCGTATCCGTGTTCGGTATCGTCCGACAGCCGCACCGAGCGCGCCTGCGGATCGACCCCGACTACCGCGACACCGGACCGGATAGCGATCCCTTTTTCCGGCCAGAAGGCAGCGGGACGAATGGCGATCCGGTCAAACGGTTTGTCGCCCGCCAGGTATTCCTTGGAGAGCGGCGGGCGTTCGTACGGCAGTTCGGTCTCGCGGCCGATCATGGCGATCGATCCCTCGAACCCGTTCTGCCGCAGGGCGATGGCGGCGCTGGTGCCGCCATGGCCCGTGCCGACGATCAGGACATCCGACCGGTCTTCCAAATCACCGTCCCATGAGGTTGCGAGCCTGGCTGGCGACCTGTGCCAGCACGGCGGGCGCCACCGGGCTGTTCGCCTGTGCGCGGCCAATCATCGCACGGAACTGGCGGATCGGATCGGCATGGTCTTCTGCCCATTTCTCGACCGCGGCCAGCAGATCGTCCTTCGCGCCCTTGCGACGGGACAGCCGCCGCAGGAAGTCGAGCCGCATCTGCTGGAAGTCGCGGGCGAGCCCTGCAACCAGCAGGCGTTCCCAGACGTCCGAAGGGTTCATCAGCGCAGCCGTGCCCTGTGCCCAGTCGAGGCCGAGCCGACGCCCGAGATCGGTGAACGCCTCGGTCAGCGGGCGCACGGACATCTCGACTTCATTGGCAAGCCGGGCGAGCCCGACGGCCCCGTCCATGTCGTACAGATGGACTGCCTTGCGAGCGAGGTCCGCAGGCGCGCCGGCATCGACGAAGCTGTTGAGCAGCTTCTTCGACTGGCGGCTGGTTTCTTCCGCGAGGAAGCCTGCGGTTCCTTCCGACAGTTCGCCCACGCCCTTGCTCAGGTTCCCGACCGCCTCGGCCGGCGGGCGCAGGGTCGCGCCGACGCGCAGCAGGTCCGCCATGTGGCTGCGCATGGCCGAAGCCAGATGCGCGAACAGCAGCAGGCGGGCGTTCTCGGGCATCGATGTGCTGTCGACCTCGGCCCAGATCGCTTCCATGCCGAACAGGTCGTTCGCGCAGACGAATGCCGCCGCGATGTCGGCGAGGCCCACGCCTTCTTCCTCGGCCAGTTCGAACGGATGTACGATGCCGAGCCGGTTGACGATGCGATTGGCGATGACCGTGGCGACAATTTCCCCGCGCAGGCGATGTTCGTCGATTTCCTTGCGGAACTTGTCGCGCATCGGTTCGGGGAAGTACTCGAGCAGCAGGGGCTCGAGCGTGTCGTCGGTGGCGAGCTTGCTGCGTTCGATCGCGTCCTGCAGCACGAGCTTGGTCGACGTGAGCAGCACGGCGAGCTCGGGGCGGGTCATCCCGATCCCCTCGCTGGCCCGGCGCGACAGCGCATCGCTGTCCGCAAGCCCTTCGGTACGCCGGTCGAGCGAACCGCGGTCCTCCAGCGTCTCGATCAGGCGCGCGACGGAATCGGTGGCTTCCGAACCGCCGAGTTCGGCGATCGACAGCGCGAGGGCCTGCAGCCGGTTGTTCTCCAGCACCAGCTGCGCGACTTCCTCGGTCATCTCCTCGAGCAACGCATTGCGCCGGCTTTCCGAAATACGGCCCTTCGCACGCGCGTCCTGCAGGGCGATCTTGATGTTGACCTCATGGTCGGAGCAATCGACGCCGGCGGAATTGTCGATGAAGTCGGTGTTGATCCGACCGCCGTTGATCGCGAACTCGATCCGCCCGGCCTGGGTCACGCCAAGATTGGCGCCTTCACCCACGACCTTGGCGCGGACCTGTTCGGCATCGATTCGCAGGGCATCGTTGGCCGGGTCGCCCACTTGCGCGTTGTTCTCGCGCTCGGCCTTGATGTAGGTGCCGATGCCGCCGAACCAGAGAAGGTCGACGGGCGCCGCCAGGATCGCGGAGATCAGGGCATCGGGTTCGAGTTCGCGATCCTCGATCCCGAGCATCTTCCGAACTGCCGGCTTGATCGGAATGCGCTTCATCGACCGGGGGAAGACACCGCCGCCCTTGGAAATCAGATCCTTGTCGTAATCGTCCCAGCTGGACCGTGGGAGAGCGAACAGCCGCTGCCGCTCCTTGAACGATGCCTTAGGATCCGGATCGGGGTCCAGGAAGATGTGCCGGTGGTCGAACGCCGCCTTCAGCAGGATGGATTTCGACAGCAGCATGCCGTTGCCGAACACGTCGCCCGACATGTCGCCGCAGCCGGCCACGCTGACCGGATCCTTCTGCACGTCGACGCCCATTTCCAGGAAGTGACGCTGGACGGAGACCCAAGCGCCGCGGGCGGTAATGCCCATGGCCTTGTGGTCGTAGCCGTTCGATCCGCCGCTCGCGAAGGCATCGCCCAGCCAGAAGTCCTGCTCGATCGCGATAGCATTGGCGACGTCGGAGAAGCGGGCGGTGCCCTTGTCCGCAGCCACCACGAAATACGGATCGTCGCCGTCGCGACGGACCACGCGCTCGGGATGCATGACCTTGCCTTCGGCAATGTCGTCGGTGACCGACAGCAGGCTGCGGATGAAGACTTCGTAGCTCGCCTGGCCTTCGGCCGCCCAGGCGTCGCGATCACGGACCGGGTCGGGCAGCTGCTTGGGATAGAAGCCACCCTTCGCGCCCGTGGGCACGATCACCGCGTTCTTGACCCGTTGCGCCTTAATCAGGCCGAGGATCTCGGTGCGGAAGTCGTCCCTCCGGTCGGACCAGCGCAGCCCGCCGCGCGCCACGGGCCCGGCCCGCAGGTGGATGCCTTCCACGCGGCGCGAATAGACGAAAATCTCGCGCCATGGCACGGGTTTGGGCAGGCCCGGCACGTCTTCGGACCGTATCTTGAATGCCAGCGCTTCCTGCCCCGCCGGGGCGAAGGCGTTGGTCCGCAGGATCGCCTCGGTCAGCGAGTGGTACAGGCGCAGGAGCCGGTCGTCGTTGATCGCAGCGACATTGGCGAGGCCGGCCTTGATCGCGTCGTTCGCCTTGCGCGCCGCGGTATCGCGATCACCGTCGAAATCGGGATCGTGCCGCGCCGTGAACAGGTCGACGAGCGCATTGGTGACGTCCGGCGCACGGCTGAGCGCGTCGACCACGGTGTAGATCGTGAAGCCCATGCCGGTCTGGCGCAGGTACCGGTAATAGGCGCGCAGCCAGTCGGCCTGGCGGGCGCTGAGTGCGGTTCCCAGCACCAGCCGGTTGAACGGATCGTCCTCGGACTGGCGGTTGAGCACCGACGCGATGGCTTCTTCGATGGCCGTGTCGCGTTCGAGGATTGCCTCGCTCTGGTCGCCTTCGGGAAGCTGGAGGCGGAAATCGTGGATCGTGCCCAGCTTCCCGTTGTCGATGGCGCTGGGAATCTCCTCCAGCACGCGGAAGCCGAAATTCTCGAGCGCGGGGACCGCGTCGGAAAGCGGGAGCGAGCCCTCGCTTTCGTAGATTTTCAGGCGAAGCTCGTTTTCCGGGTCGGTCTGCAGCCGATAGAGACGCGCGTCGCGCGGTTCGACCTCGCCGCTTTCGCGATCGGCGTCGACCGCCATCAGGTGACGCATTCGCCGGATGTCGCGGGCGGCTTCGACTGCGCCGTATTCGGTCCGGTAGCCGGCAGGGAAGGCATCGGCATATCGCGAGGCGATCGCCGCGGCGCGGCCCGGTTCTTCCAGTTTCGCCAGTTCCTGCTCGACCGCTTCGGACCAGCCGCGCAGCATGGTCTGCAGGCGTTCCTCGGCGAGGTCTTCCGTCCCCGGCTCCAGGCTGTCCATGCCACGCAGGTCCAGCACGAAACGCAGAGTCGCGAGGTTGCCGCCTTCGACCGTCAGGCTCCAGTCGAGGAGTTCGGCGCCGGTCACTTCCTCCAGCATAGCCTGGATGTTGAGCCGCGTGGCCGTCGAAAGCAGGTCGCGCGGAAGCCAGACGAAGGCGAACAGGTGGCGGGCCAGCGGCGCCTCAACCAGCGACAGGCGCGGCCGCGGACGGTCGACCAGGCTCATCATGGTGGTCGCCACCCGGGCGATGTCGCGTTCCGCGAAGCCGATGACCAGATCGTGCGGTAGCGCGGTCAGCGCATGCACCAGCGCCTTGCCCGCATGGCCGTTGGGATCGAAGTCGAAACTTTCCATCAGCGCCGCCAGGTCGCGCCTCAGCATCGGCACCTTGCTCGGGGCCTGTGCGAGAGCCGCGCTGGTCCAGACGCCGGCATGCATGGAAAGCGCCGCGACTTTTCCGTCCTCGAGAACCGGCACGATGAAGAGGTCCAGCGGCACGCGGCGGTGCACGCGCGATGCCAGATTGGCCTTGATGATCAGCGGAAGCGTCCGGCGCGGATTGTCCGGGTTGTCGAACCAGGCGACCGCCCGTTCGAAAGAGGCATCGGCGAGGATCGACTGCGCGCTCTTGCGGCAGATACCCAGCCGCTCGGTCTGCGTGCCGTCGCGCGAGCGGGTGACATGGCCCAGTTGCGTCAGCATGCCGTCCTGCAGCCAGCAGAGCAGTTCGGCGCCTTCCTCGTCCTCGATCCGTTCGGCATCGCGCGCCATCGCTTCGCGCATCTTCTGCCAGTCGGACACGGCCGCACGCACGTCGCCCAACGTTTCGCGCAAGGCCGCTTCCAGCGCGCGCCGCCGCCTGGCATCGACCCGGGCGGTCTCCATGTAGATCATCGATTCGCGCTGCGAGGCTTCGCCGGTCGCGTCCTTGCCGATGGCGGTCATGTTGCCGTCCGCGTCCCGCTCCACCGCGATGATCGGGTGGACCATGCAGTCGATCGTCAGGCCGTGGGCGGCGATGGTTCCGGCAACCGAATCGACCAGGAACGGCATGTCGTCGTTGACGACCGCGATCCGCATGAAGCGCCGGTCCTCGCTTGCGGACTCAAGCGCGATGGCGGAGCGTTTCTCGTCGCGTCGTGCGGCGGTTTCCAGCATGAAGGTCGCGACATCGCGCGCCGTGTGTTCGGCGAAAGGCGTATCGCCGGGAAGGCGCGACTGCGCGATCTGTTCGGCCAGGATGCGGATCGCACCCTTCGACGGTTTCGGGGCTTCGGTGGGCTTCGGGGTCGCGGATTTGGCCGCCATGCATGCGCTCCGGGCAGTAATTTCGTGTGACACCAATGCTTGGAAAGCGTCACAGTGCCAGCGCTCTAGGCGCGCCAAATGGTCGCCGCAAGCGGTCGCGCGCGGGTCAGGCGGCGAGCGCCTCCATGGTCAGGCGAAGCGAACGCTCCCGCGCCTCCGGATCGAAGGTCGAACCTGCGCAGACGATCTCGTCCGCACCGGTGCGCGCCACGAATGCGTCGATCCTTTCGCGTACCGTGGCAGGCGCGCCCACGGCGCTCGCCTGTCCCAGATGCTGGAGCATCCGCCGGGCCGGGTCAGGAAGGGTTTCCTCGTAGTCGCGGATGGGCGGCGGCAGCTTGCCGGGGCTGCCCGTACGAAGCCTGACGAAGGATTGCTGCTGCGAGGATGCGAGATAGCGGGCTTCCTCGTCGGTTTCGGCCGCCATCACCGTCATCGCGGCCATGACGTGGGGCTTTTCCAGCGCTTCGGAGGGCCGGAAATCGCGCCGATAGACCGCCAACGCGGCATCAAGATGGTCGGGCGCGAAATGGCTGGCAAAGGCGTAGGGCAGCCCGAGCTGCGCTGCGAGTTGCGCCCCGAACAGGCTGGAGCCGAGCATCCACATCTCGATATTGGCGCCGAGACCGGGAGTGGCGCGGATCGGAAGATCGATGTCGCCCGTCAGGAGCGCGCGCAATTCCACGACGTCCTGCGGGAAATTTTCCGCCGCGCCGCGCAGGTCCTTGCGCAGGGCACGCTGCAGGCTGCCATCCGCCCCGGGTGCACGGCCAAGGCCCAGATCAACCCGGTCTGGGAACAGGGCATCGAGCGTGCCGAACTGTTCGGCAATCTGGAATGGCGTATGGTTCGGGAGCATGATTCCGCCCGATCCGATCCGGATGGAAGACGTCGCGTTACCGATGTGCGCGAGCACGACCGAAGTCGCGCCGCCGGCGATACCGTCCATCGCGTGGTGTTCGGCCACCCAGAACCGCTTGTAACCCGTATCTTCCGCCATTCGGGCAAGGGCGGTCGACGCACGCAGCGCTTCGCCCGCGTCGGCGCCTTCGCGCACGGGCACGAGGTCGAGGACGGAAAGGGGCACGGTCACTCCTCGGTTCCCCCTACCGAAAGTTGGGCAAGATAGGCGCGGGCGGACGCCGCGGTTTCGCTGTCGGGCGCGAGAGCCACGGCCGAATCGAAGCTCCTGCGGGCCGCGTCGTCCCGGCCCTGCAACGCAGCGATGACGCCTGCCTCCAGCGCGATTTCGGGATCGGTCCGGTCGAGCTCGGCAGCCCGCTCGATGAAGGCCTGCGCCTGTGCCAGATCGTCGGTTCGCCGTGCCAGCGTCGCAGACAGGAGCCAGACGCTCGCGGCATTCGCGGCGGTTTCGCGCGCGCCGGCAAGCGTTGAAGCGGCAGCGCCGATATCGCCTGCAGCGACTTCCGCCCTCGCCTTGTCGGAAAGGATCTGTCCCGCGAGGTCCTGATCGCCTTCGATTGCCGCAAGCGCGGCGGCGGATTCGAAGGCCGACAGGGCTTCGGCAGAGCGGTCCGCAGACAAAAGGGCGTGCCCGCGCTGCGCGCCGATTACGGCACGCCAGCGGCCTTCATCGAACTCCGACGCAAGCTGCGCCGCCTCGGCAAAGCTGTCCGCGGCGCTGTTCCACTGGGAAAGGTCGGCCTGCGCTATACCGAGACACTGGAGCGAGGCGGCCTTTTCCAGCCCGCGCTGGCTTTCAGCACGGCGGCGGGCGGACTGCACGACCTGTTCCGCCGCTTCGGAGCCCGAAATCACCGGACATGGCGGCAGCGACACCGGGCGCGCTGCGCTATCCTGCCGGACGATCGCGTCGCGGGGATCGGGTGGGGGCACCGACCTGATATCGGCGGGATTGGGGCCGACCTGCATGAGGGCGGCGACGAGAAAACTGGGAATCATGACTACCTCGGCAGGTCACGTGGGCATCGCGGCCAGGGTTCGCAACAGCACTGCGATATCCTCCGTTCGCGACAGACGATGGTCGCCATCCTTGATCAGCGTGACCTGTACATCGTCCGAACGCAGCGCCTGCGCGAGGCGCAGGCTGGTTTCCCAGGGCACGTCGGGATCGTCCTGGCCGTGGATGAGCCGAACGGGGCAGTCGATCGCGACAGGTGACCCCAGAAACCTGTGGTCCTGCGCATCCTGCCAGAAGCGAGCATGGGTCGGCGTCGGCTCGGGGCCGTACGGATTGTCCTCATACACGGTCGATCCTGCTCGAAGTGCAGTCTTCTGCGTGTCGTCGTATCCCCATTCCGAGAAATCAGGCGCCGCTGCGATCCCGACCATGCCGGCAACGCGCGCCTGGAGTGCGAGAGCGACCAGCAGCATCAGCCAGCCGCCCATGGAACTGCCGACGAGCAGGACCGGCCCTTGCACCTGCGCGTCCAAAAGCGAGACGATCTCGTCCCGCCATCCCGACAGGGTTCCGTCCGCGAAATCGCCATCGCTCGAACCGCAGCCGGAATAGTCCAGCAACAGGCAGGCGCGGCCGTGTTCGCGGGCCCAATGCAGGGTCGATGTCGCCTTTCCGCCGTCCATGTCGGACATGTAGCCGGGCAGGAACACGATGGTCGGGCCTTCACCGGCCAGATGGCGAAAGGCGATGCGGCGTCCGCCGGGCAGGGTGTGGAAGCGGATGTCTGTCATGCGGCGCGCATCGGCGTTCCGCACCGCATCATCAAGTCCGAAGCGTCAGTAGATCTCCGGCAGATAGACCGGATCGGACTTCGCCGGCTTGGCGGGTGCTTCGGAAAAACACGCCGAAAGCGCGAGCGCGAAGACAAGGACCAGATATCGCATTGGTACGCTATTCCCCGTCGCGGTCGAAAATCTCTTCGATGGTCATAGCAAATACTTCCGCAATCTTGAAGGCCAATGGTAAAGACGGGTCGTAGCGGCCCGTTTCGATGGCGTTGACGCTCTGGCGACTGACGCCGAGCCGTTCGGCCAGTTCCTGCTGGCTCCAGCTTCGTTCGGCACGAAGCACCTTTAAGCGGTTCTTCATGGGCCTTCTGCCGAAGGTCCGTCGCGGTCGAACAGGAACTGTGCGATCCCCATACCGACGGCCCAGAGCGGGAAGACCCACCAGGCGGGCACGTGCGGTACCGGTGCGAAGGTCTCCAGGAAGCCGTAGATGATGCCCACGACGAGCACGAGCCAGAGTCCGCCGAGTGCGCTGCGACCTATCCGGTGGCGCAGATACTCGTCCGTTTCCGAATTCACGTAGCTGCGGAAGGACAGCGCCATTGCAACGGCCGGGATTGCGGGCAGCATGGCAATCGCGGCCAGCAGGACCGGGTCGTCCGTTTGCTCGAAGAGCACGAGAGCGCCTCCCATTCCGACCAGGTAGAGGCCGGTGGCGATCATGAACCGCTTGATATAGCGCTTCTCCTGCGGCGATCCTTTCCCGGGTCCCGCATCGCGAACTTCCCGCCAATAGGCCGTCGATCGCACGATCGTGAGAACGCTCAGCGCGATCGGGATGGCAAGCAGCACGTAATAGCCGGGCGGCTCGACCGCGCCGCTCGCGCCGAGCGCGAGAATGATCCCTAGACTCGCTCCGGCAAGTCCGGCCAGTGTCCCGGGTGCCTTGCGCTGCGTTTCGATCATGACTCGTACCCTTTCCTTTGTGTAAAGGTCATTTGTCATGATTGGCACACGATGTCAATGGTGCTTTCCAAATTGATTGGCGACCTTGTCGCTCAGGCTGTCTTCCTTCGGTCACGCTTGCGCGCTAATTCCTGCCAATGAGCTTCCCGACCGAACCGCCCGCCCTGGCGATTTCCCGCCGCGACATTTTCCGGCTCGGCGGCGCATCGGCTGCACTCGTCGCCACAGCGCCACTCGCCGCGCAAACCCGCACGGGCTTCACGCACGGCGTGGCCAGCGGGGAGCCGGGTCAGGACAGGGTTCTGCTGTGGACGCGGTTCGTGGGATCGCAGGACACGCCTCTCGACTGGGAGGTGCGGACCAACGATGCCGAGCGAAGGCTCGTTGCCGAAGGCTCCGTCGTCGCGTCGCCGGACAACGACTGGTGCGCCAAGGCGCAGGTGACGGGGCTCGAGCCGGATCGCTGGTACTTCTACCGGTTCACCGCGCCCAATGGCGAGCAGTCCGCCGAGGGGCGCACGCGCACCTTGCCGGCAGGGGAAACGGCGGCGTTCCGGATGGCTGCCTTCAGTTGCTCGAATCTCGGCTTCGGTTGGTTCAACGCCTATCGCCACGCGGCCGAGACGGGCGATTTCGACCTCGCGCTGCACTTGGGCGACTATTTCTATGAATACGCGCCCGGGACCTATCCCGACGACGAGCGGCGCCTGCCCGAACGAACGGTCTACCCAGAGACCGAAACCGTAGCGCTCGCCGATTATCGCCTGCGTCATGCGGCCTATCGCGACGATCCCGACCTTCAGCGCCTGCACCAGATCGTGCCCTGGATCATGGGCTGGGACGATCACGAGAGCGCGAACGACAGCTGGACCGGCGGGGCGGAGAACCACCAGCCCGACAGCGAGGGTGAATGGTCCGCGAGGAAGCGCGCCGCGATGCGGGCATACCGCGAATGGCTGCCGGTGTCCGACAACCCGTGGGAAGCCTACGACATCGGTGATCTGGCAACGCTCTTCCGACTGGAAACCCGGCTGGAGGCCCGCTCTGAGCAATTCAGCCTCTCGACGATACTGGAAGGCAATGCGACGCCGGAAGAGGCGGCGGCCGCGCTCACGAGTTTTCGGGACGGCGATTATCGCGATCCGGCGAGGACGGTCCTGGGCAGTGCGCAGGAAGCGTGGCTCGCCTCGGGCCTCTCCCGTTCGCGGAGCGAAGGGAAGACTTGGCAAGTGCTGGTCCAGCAGGTGCTGATGGGCAAGGTGGCCAGCCCCGAACGACTGCTGGAGCCGCTGACGCAGGCCGCGCCCGAAGCGGTCCGGCCGCGACTGCTGGCCGCGATCCTCGCGAGCAAGGCGGGGCTCCCGCTCAACATGGATGCCTGGGACGGATATCCGGCTGCGCGCGATCGGCTGCTCGATGCCGTCCTGGCGGCCGACGCCAACCTGATTTCGCTGGCGGGCGACACGCACAACGCATGGGCGTTCGACCTCACCCACAGGGGCGAAGCGGCAGGCATCGAGTTCGCGGTGCAGGGGGTGACGTCGCCGGGCCTCGAGACCTATCTCGACCCGCTGCCGCCGGAAACGCTTGCCCGCGCGCTGGTGCAGCGCAATCCGGAACTGCAGTGGATGGATGCGAGCCAGCGCGGCTACATGGTCGTCGAACTGACGGCGTCGAGTGCAAGCTGCGAGTGGCGGTTTGCCGGGACCATCCGACAGCGCACCAGTCGCCTTGCCGGAACCAGCCGCCTTTCCGCGGAGGCCGGTCGGAACGCGCTGACGGTTTAACCGGACGCCAATCTTTCCCCGCTATCCGCTAGACGGGATTTTTGGGGGAGATGCAGGTGCGCACGATGATCGGTCTGGCCCTGGCAGGCGCTGCCGGGGGTGGCATTTACATGACCGGCGCTGCCGGTTCGCAGGGCGAATATTACGAGCGGCCCCCGACGGAGATCGAGAACTCGCTCAAATCCATGCGCATGCCGGACGATTTCGGCGGTCCGACATCCGCCACGTCCGCGCTGCAGCGCCGGGCGTCGGAACCCGGCACCGTGAAGTGGGTGCTGATCGAAAACCGTTACCCGGTCGCGGAAATCCTCGCCACCGTCGCTCCGGAAGGATCCGGCGCGCGCGTGTCGGTCGATTTCGAACTGACCGACCAGATGCCGCAGGAGATGCGGGACAGCGAATTCGTCAACGACGTCGCCGAGATCGTGGTTCTCGAGCAGATCGATGCCACGATCGAGCAGCGCGAATTCGATGCCCGCACGATCATGGCCAAGCTGGCCGGCAAGGTCTGGTCGGACCCAGCAACGCTCGAACGCTACAAGAAGTCGATCGAGGATCTCGAGAATGCGGAGATGAGCCCTGCTGCCAAGGAGCGCCTGCTTCGCGAGCACGACTTCTACGCTGACGAGGCGACCGGTAGTTCGTCGGAATGGGGCGAGCATACGTCCTTCGAATAGGCGCTTCGTTCTTGCGCGGGGCGTAGGCCGCCCCTAGCTTGCGGGCCATGGCGAACGGATTTCCCATCACGACTACGACCACCCCGGGCTCCCGGGGGCGGTCGGTCGCGGGCTGAGGCCCGGCCCCGCCACCCGGCTTCGGGTGGCGCGGCGTTTGCTCCCGAAACCGGTTTCCCTTCCCACGCCGCATCTTGCGGGTATGCTCGGCATTCGCCAAAGCGCCCGCGACGAACGGACGGTGGACACAATGACGGAACTGCTCAAGATCAGCCTGCCCGACGGGTCGGTGCGCGAACTGGAACGGGGTGCGACCCCGGCCGATGTCGCTGCCGCGATCGGTCCCGGCCTTGCGAAAGCGGCGCTGGCGGCCCGCGTCGACGGCGAGCTGCGCGACATCAACCGCCCCTTCGAAGGGGATGCGCAGCTGGAGCTGGTGACCAGCAGGGATGTCGATGAAGCGCTCGAACTGGCGCGGCACGACTATGCACACGTACTGGCCGAGGCGGTGCAGAACCTGTTCCCCGGAACGCAGATCACTTTCGGTCCGGCAACCGATGACGGCTTCTATTACGACTTCGCACCCGCCCCCGATCGCGGTCCGTTCACCGACGACGACCTGCCGACAATCGAGGAGGAGATGCGTCGCATCATCGCCGCCGATACGCCGCTGGAGCGCGAGGTGTGGACTCGCACGCAGCTGATCCAGTGGTTCAAGGACCATGGCGAGACCTTCAAGGCCGAGTGGGCGGCCGAACTTCCCGAGGGCGAGGAACTGACGGTCTATCGCCAGGGGGAATGGCTGGACATGTGCCGCGGCCCGCACCTTGCCAGCACCGGCAAGCTGGACCCGCAGGCGTTCAAGCTGACGCGCGTGTCCGGCGCCTACTGGCGCGGCGACCAGAAGAACGCGATGCTGAGCCGCATCTACGGCACCGGCTGGCTCAACAAGAAGCAGCTGAACGAGCACCTCCACCGGATGGAGGAAGCCGCCAAGCGCGACCACCGCAAGCTGGGCCGCGAGATGGACCTGTTCCACCTGCAGGAAGAAGCGCATGGCAGCGTGTTCTGGCATCCGCAGGGCTACAAGATCTGGCGCCAGCTGGAAGCCTATATGCGCCGCAAGATGGACGGCGCGGGCTATCGCGAGATCAAGACCCCGCAGGTGATGGACGCGCGCCAGTGGGAGCAATCCGGACACTGGGGCAAGTATCGCGAGAACATGTTCGTCATTCCCGACGAGGTGCCCAATACGGAGGACGAAGGCGAGCTGGTGTCCAAGGACGCCGACTGGATGGCGCTCAAGCCGATGAACTGCCCCGCGCACGTGCTGGTCTTCAAGCAGGGCATCACCTCCTATCGCGACCTGCCGATCCGGCTGGGCGAGATGGGCTGCTGCCACCGCAACGAACCGCACGGCGCGCTGCACGGGCTGATGCGCGTGCGCCAGTTCACGCAGGACGACGCGCACATCTTCTGCACCGAGAAACAGGTGGTCGAGGAAGTGCGCGCCTTCATCGAACTGGCGGACAGCGTCTACAAGGATTTCGGCTTCAGCTACGCCATCAAGCTCGCGCTGCGGCCGGAACAGCGATTCGGCTCCGATGCGGACTGGGACAAGGCGGAACAGGAAATGCGCGACGCCGTGGCCGAGGCGGGCATGGCGAACGACGACTACGGCTGGGAAGAGCTGCCGGGCGAGGGGGCGTTCTACGCGCCGAAGCTCGAATGGCACCTGACCGACGCCATCGGGCGCACCTGGCAGGTCGGCACGATCCAGGGCGATCGCGTCCTGCCCGAACGGCTCGATGCGACCTATGTGGGCGAGGATGGCGAGAAGCACCGCCCGGTGATGCTCCACCGCGCGATCTTCGGTAGCTACGAACGGTTCATCGGCATCCTGATCGAACATTTCGCCGGTCGCCTGCCCGTCTGGCTCGCCCCGACGCAGGCGGTGGTCGCCACCATCGTCTCGGACGCGGACGACTATGCCAACGAAGCGCTGGCCAAGCTGCGCGCGGCCGGCATCCGTGCCGAAGCGGACCTTCGCAACGAGAAGATCAACTACAAGGTGCGCGAACACAGCCTCGCCAAGGTCCCGCAATTGCTGGTCGTCGGCAAGCGCGAGGCGGAGGAAGGCACCGTCGCGGTTCGCACACTGGGCGAGAAGGAACAGCGCGTCTTGCCGCTGGACGAGGCCATCGCGGCCCTGCGCGAAGCGGGAACGCCGCCGGACCTTCGGGACTGACGCTTGGACGTACTGGCCGGTTTCACCGCGTGGCAGCTGGCCGCGGCGCTCGGCACGGGTCTTGTCGCCTCCTTCATCCGCGGGCTGGCGGGGTTCGGGCTGGCGATCATCCTCGTGCCGGTGCTGGCGCTCGCGCTGACCCCGGTCGAGGCGGTGCTGACCACCAATGTCGTCGCGATGCTGATCGGCGGGGTCGAACTGCCCCGGCTGCTGCGCGAGGCGGAGCGCAGCGTCTGGTTCATCATCGGGGCGGTCCTGCTGACCACCTTGCCCGGCCTCGTCCTGCTTGCGGCGACCCCGCCCGACATCGCGCGCGTGCTGATCGCGCTGGTGGCCCTGTCCGCCTTCTTCGCGGTCCTGTTTCCCGTGCGCGAGGCGACGCAGCCCGGGCCGCTCACCACCGGATTGACGGGGGCGGCCACCGGCATATTGACGGGATTTGCTGGCATGCCGGGGCCGCCGGTCGTCCCCTATTACGTGGGGCGCGCCATTCCGCGGCAAGTCGCGAAAAGCTCCATGCTGCTGATCTTCACCGTGGCGGCGGTCATCGGGATCGCCTCCGGCGTGGCGATCGGGGAAATGGAATGGCGGCTGGCCCTGCTGGGCGCGATGCTTTTGCCTATCGTGTTGTTCGGCACATGGCTGGGCCGCCGTGCCGACGGCTACATTTCGGACCGGGTCTGGCGGGGCTTCGTCGGGCTGGTCCTGGCCGCGGCGGCACTGGCCGCGATCGCCAAGCTGTTCGTCTAGACCATCAGGGCAATCGGCACGCCAGCGCGGGCTTTACGCGTCGCGTTGCTCGTCATCGGGTGCGGCCGCATGCGTGGTGGCGTTCTCGTTCTGCGCGGTGACGATGCCGGCGCCTGCCGAAACGACGAACAGGATGCCGAGACCGGCGGCGAACAGCTTGCGGGTGAAACGCATGGACAAATCCTCATCTGTCCCCTCGTTTTCAGATACGCACGAGATCGTGTCCCGGGTGTGGCGGGGAGGCCGGCCGCCCGCCGATTATCGCTTATCCGACACGGCCCGGCGATTCCGTCACGGATTCAGGCTGAGGCGGGCATCTGCTGGCTGGCGCAATGGAAGCCGCCGCCGCCCGCCAGCACGGCATCCGCCGGCACGCCGATCGCGGTCCGTCCCGGGAACAGCGCATCCAGCGCTTCGACGGCCGCATCGTCCTGCGCCACGCCGAAAGTGGGGACGATGACGCAATGCGTCGCGATGGCGAAATTGGCGTAGCTCGCCGGTTCCACCATGTCGCCGCGCGTCACCAGGCCGGGGGAGGGGATGCGGATTACGTCCACGCCGAAGGCCCCGGCCCGCGCCGCGGCATCGGCATAGATTCCGGCGTTTGGATCGTCCGCGCCCGACGGTTCGGCCAGCACGAGCGTGTTCGGGGCCACGAAGCGGGCGAGATTGTCGACATGCCCGTCGGTGTGATCGTTGAGGAGGCCGTCGCCCAGCCACAGCACCCGGTCGAAGCCGAGGTCGCGTTCGAGCCGCGCCTCGATGTCCTCGCGCGTCAGATGCGGATTGCGATTGGGATTGAGCAGGCATTGCTCGGTCGTCACGACGAGGCCGGTGCCGTCACCGTCCACGGCGCCGCCTTCCAGGATCCAGTCGGACGTCTCCAGCGCAATACCCAGGTCGCCGGCAAGTTCGGCGCCGATGGTCCGGTCGCCCGGCATTTCGTATTTGCCGCCCCAGCCATTGAAGCCGAACCGGCGGGCCTGTCGGGCGGTGCCGTCGCGCACGATCAGCGGCCCCGTGTCGCGCAGCCAGATATCGCCGTATGCGCGCCTCTCCAGCACGACATTGCCCGACACGAGCGACTTCGCGCGTGCCTCGTTCGCGGCGTTGCGGACCAGAAGCCGCACTTCCTGCCCGGTTTCGGCCACCGCGTTGGCGAAGGCGGCGATCTGCTCCTGCGCGCGATCGAGATAGCCGGGCCACTCGTCCGCATCGTGCGGGAAGCCGATCCACAGCCAGTCCTGCGGTGCCCATTCGGGCGGCATGCGAAAGGTCATGGCGTGTCTTCGGCGTGGCTCAGCAGCCGCCTTCGGCAGCGCAGGCCTCGTCGCGGACGGCGCGGAATTCGTCGCCCTCGTTCCAGTTAGGCCAGCTGGTGCTGTTGGCCATCATGCGGCCCAGGCGATAATAGAGCTGCAGGTCCTGCATGACGCCGGACCAGTCCCAGTTCTCGTCGAACTCGTCCTTCGGACCGTGATAGCGGTTGGCACGGTATTCGTCGGCAATCGCCTTGCCCGCGGTCCGGCCGCCATCCTTCAGGTCCTCTCCCCCGTCGATATAGAGCATCGGCACGCCGAGCTTGGCGAAGGCGAAGTGGTCGGAGCGGTAGTAATAGCCGGCCTGCGGTTCGGGATTGGGCGTAGCGACGCGCCCGTCCGCCTTCAGCGCGGCGTCGAGGAACTGGTCGAGCTGCGACTTGCCCGGACCGACGACGGTCACGTCGTTGCTGGGACCGGCGACCAGGAAGGCGTCCATGTTGATGCCGCCGACCGTTTGGTCGAGCGGGAAGACCGGGTTCTGCGCGTAATAGTGTGCGCCCAGCAGGCCCGATTCCTCGGCGGTCACGGCCAGGAACACGAGGCTGCGATCGGGTGCGCCGGCCTTGGCATGCGCCTCGCCCAGAGCGACCAGCGCGGCCGTCCCGGTGGCGTTGTCCACCGCGCCGTTGCAGATGTCGTCCCCGTCATCGGCCGGGGTGCAGCGGCCCAGATGGTCCCAGTGCGCGGTGTGCATGACATATTCGTCGGGCCGTTCGGCGCCTTCGAGCATGGCGATCACGTTCTGCGATTCGAACTTGCGCACATCGTTGCTGAAGGCGGTGGAGGCCGTGATGCCCAGCGGCACCGGCTTGAACCCAGGCTGCTTCGCCGCGGCGACCAGCGCATCGAAATCCTGTCCGGCCGCTTCCACGATCTGGCGCGCGACCTGGTTCTGCACCCAGCCGTTCATCTGCGTGCGGGGCGGGGCGTTGGCGCCGTATTGCGGATAGGCCTGCGGTCCGGACCAGCTCGATTCGACTACGTTCCAGCCGTAGGAAGCCGGTTCGGTATCGTGGACCACCAGCGCGGCCGCCGCGCCCTGCTCGCCCGCTTCCTCGAACTTGTAGGTCCAGCGCCCATAATAGGTCATCGCGCGGCCGTTGAAGGTGCCTTCCAGCCCGTCCGATTCCCAGTCGGGATCGTTGACGAGGATGACGGCGGTCTTGCCCGCCATGTCGACGCCTTCGTAATCGTTCCACTCGCGTTCGGGCGCGTTGATGCCGTAGCCCACGAAGACGAGCTCGCTGTCCTCCAGACTGCTCTGCGCTTCCTCGCGGTAGGTGACACCGACCCAGTCCTCGGCGAAGTCGAAGCTCAGATCGACCCCGTCGCCCGCGATCGTGAGCGGCGCGTAATCGCGGCCCGTGATCTCGACCAGCGGGACCTTCTGTACCCAGCTGTCGCCATTGCCCGGCTGCAGGCCGGCCGCCTTGAATCGCTCGATCAGCAGGGCGACGGTCTTCTCCTCGCCCACCGTGCCCGGCATGCGGCCCTCGAACGCGTCGCTGCTCAGTTCGCGCGTAATGTCGACCATGGTCGCTTCGTTCAGGTCACCATCCTCGACCTCCGGGATGTCGAGCGATGCGGTCGGCTCCTCCCCGGCCTCGCCGGGCATCTGGCAGGCGGAAAGCGACATCAGCGTCGCGGCGGCGAAGGCAAGGCGAATTCTCATGGGGCGGACATCCTCTGTTCTGCGCGCGAACGGGTCGATGCGTTTGGCAGATGCGGGGCTTTTTGCAATTTGCCGGGCTTGTCGCAAGGGGGCGGGACGGGCAGGACGCCAGACGATGGAGACGAACTGGGCAGACGCGGTGGCGCGGGCGAGACGCAATTCGCCCTTCCTCTCCCGCGCGCTCGACCGCCAGCCAGAGCTTGCCGGCCTGCTCGAGGCAGGCGACGGCGACGCCGCCCTCGCTTGGGCCGGGCAGGCAGGACACGGCATAGACGATGTCGGGGTCTCGCTCCGGCGAGAGCGGCTGGCGCTGGCGACCGCACTGGCGATCGGGGACCTGGCGGGCGCTTTCTCGCTGGCGGACGTGACGGGCCGGCTGTCGGATTTCGCGGACCGGGCGCTGGAACGGGCCATCGGCGCGGCGATCGCCCGCCGGGTGCCGGATGCCGACACCGGGGTCGGCATCACGGGTTTCATCGCGCTGGCACTGGGCAAGCACGGGGCGTGCGAGCTCAACTACAGCTCGGACATCGATCCCATCCTGCTCTACGACCCGGAAACGCTTCCGCGCGCGAAGCGCGACGAGCCGGGCGAAGCGGCGCAGCGTTACGCGCGCGACGTCGTGCGAATTCTGTCGGAGAACACGGAGGAAGGCTACATCTTCCGGGTCGATCTTCGCCTGCGCCCCGCATCGGAAGTCAGCCCGCTGGCGATTTCGCTCAACGGTGCGATCTCGCACTACGAATCGAGCGCCCTGCCGTGGGAACGGGCGGCGTTTATCCGGGCGCGGGTCGCGGCAGGAGATCGCGCAGCCGGGGAGGAGTTCCTCGACACGATCGAATCCTTCGTCTGGCGGCGGAGCCTCGATTTCGGGGCGATTGAGGAGATCGGCCGTCTCACCGAACGGATCCGGACCGACCATTCCGGACCCCGCACCGTGGGCCCCGGCTTCGACGTCAAGAAGGGCCGCGGCGGCATCCGTGAAGCAGAGTTCTACGCCCAGACGCACCAGCTGATCCATGGCGGGCGCAACGAGGCCCTGCGCCTGCGCGGCACGCGTCAGACGCTGGATGCCCTGGCCGCAGCAGACATCATCGGCGCGGACGATGCACGCGACGTGGGCGAGGCCTACGAGGGCCTGCGCACGATCGAGCACCGCATCCAGATGCTCGACGACCGCCAGACCCACTCGATACCGGACAAGGACCGGCTCGACGCGCTTGCCTCGCTTTCGGGTTACGACACGCCTGCGAGCCTGCTCGCGGAGGTGGAGAGGCTGACCGCCGCTGTCGGAAAGCGCTTCGATCGCCTGCTCGATGCCGCGGCCAGCGATTCCGAGGGACTGAAGGTCGACGAGAAGCTCGTGGATCGCCTGCGCACGGCAGGGTTCGACAAGGCGGACGAGCTCGCCGAGCGAATCGAGCGTTGGCACGGCGGTGGTGTACGATCGCTGCGAAGCGAGGCGGCCCAGACCGCGCATGCGGCGCTATTGCCGGACCTGATCGAGGCGTTCGGCCAGGCGCCCGATCCCCGGCGTGCGCTGCTGCGCTGGGGCGAGCTGCTCGAAACCGCGCCCAGCGCGATCAACCTGCTGAAACTGCTGGAAGCGCGGCCGGCCCTGCTGGGGCAGCTGGTCGGGATCATCACTCTCGCGCCGCCACTCGCCGCACAGCTGGGGCGCAGGCCCGTCCTGTTCGACGCGCTGATCGACCGCAGCGCTCTCGACCTGCCCGGAGACGTCGAATCGCTGGAGCGCAAGATGGCGACCGACGGGGATTACGAGGACCAGCTCGACCGTCTGCGCATCGTGACCAACGAGACGCGCTTCGCACTGGGCGTACAGCTCGTTGAACAGGCTCACGACCCGCTCGAGATCGCGGAGGCGCTGGCGCGGCTGGCCGAAGCCGGACTGCGCGTCGCGGCGCGAGCCGCGGAACGGGAGTTCGCGCGCAAACACGGCCGCATCGGGGGGGCGGAGTTGCTGATCGTGGGTCTGGGCCGGCTCGGGGGACGGGCGCTGACCCATGCATCGGATCTCGACATCGTGTTCCTATTCACCGGCGATTTCGCGCGCGAATCCGATGGCGATCGGCCCCTGGGCGCCACGCTCTACTTCAATCGGCTCGCCCAGCGGATTGTCGCCGCGCTCAGCGTGCCGACCGCGGAGGGTGCCCTCTACGAAGTCGATACGCGGTTGCGACCGCAAGGGGCGCAGGGTCCGCTGGCGGTCAGTGTCGAGAGTTTCGAGCGCTACCAGCTCGAACGCGCGTGGACGTGGGAACACATGGCGCTGACCCGGGCGCGGGTGCTGACCGGATCAGACACAGCACGGCGCGATGTCGAACAGGTCATCGAAGGTGTCCTGTGCCGCAGCCGCGACGCGGGTGAACTGCGCGATGCCGTCCTCGCGATGCGGTCGGAGATGGCGCAGCACAAGGCGGCGCGCGGGAAACTGGACGCGAAGCTTCTGCGCGGTGGCCTGGTCGATATCGAGTTCCTGACCCATTTCCTGCAGCTGCGGGAGGAAACGGCGCAGCGACCCGAGCTCGAAAAAGCGATCGCGCGACTGGTGGAACAGGGACTGGTCGGTAGGGGCGTGGCCGATGCCCATGCCTTGATGACCCGCCTGCTGGTTTCCGCGCGCCTCATCGCGCCCGACCTGTCCATGCCGCGAGCCTCGGCCGCGCGAGTCCTGGCGAACCTGTGCGGTCAGCCCGATCCGCTGACCCTGCTGGAGGCACTGGACCGGGCCCGCCGGGATGTCGCAGAGGCATGGCAGGAAATTTTCGGCGAACCACTGGAGATCGAGACATGAGCAAGACTTACGAGGCGGGCGACGAGATGCCCGATATCGCGATGCAAGGCGTCGACGGATCGACTATCAAACCGTCCGACTATCGCGGTCGCAAGCTGGTGCTGTTCTTCTATCCGAAGGACAATACGCCCGGCTGCACGAACGAGGCGAAGGATTTCAGCGCTTTGAAACCGCAATTCGAGCAGGCGGGCGCGGCCATACTGGGGATCAGCAAGGATTCGGCGAAGAAGCACCAGAATTTCATCGCCAAGCATGGCCTCTCGGTCGACCTGGCGACGGACGCGCAGGAGGACGGCCTGTCCGACACGCTCGGTATCTGGACCGAGAAGCAGATGTACGGGAAGACCTTCATGGGCATGGTCCGCACGACATATCTCGTGGACGAAGACGGCCGGATCGCGGGAGTGTGGCCCAAGGTGAAGGTGAAGGACCACGCCGCTGACGTACTCGAAGCGGTCGAAGCCATGTAACGCTTGCCGACAGGCAAGGGGGGTGTTCCGACCGAAATCGGCCCTCCAGGTACGCGCGAGGTGTCGGGAAAGTTTACAGAACCTTTATTTTCGGGAGCGTGTGGTCGAGCGGCGAAACGACTCAACCCGTTAAAGGGCCAGCCCATCGCTCGCATCCGGTGCGCCTGTTGCATCGGAAACGAACCTCACGTTACCCCACAATCACCGAAGCGGAGGATCGTTCCCGTTTCGGTCTGATTGGGGTCGGCCCCGCTCTATCGGGGCAGGTCGGCCGGGAAGACGGGACAGAGTTTTATATATGGTCGCTCGGACATTTGGTCGCACTCTTGGAATGTGCCTGGCTGCAGCAGGACTATCTTTCACCGCCACGCCGGCATTTGCCGAAGACGATCCGGACGCCGGTTCGGTAGTGGTCATGGCGGCTGACTCCGCCTCCGACGCCACCCGCCCCCTGCCCCCGGTCAAGGATGTGGTCGAACTGGGCAACGACGCGCAGTTTTCCGAACTCTTCGCCAAGTGGAAGGATCTCGACACGAAGGGCGCCGACGGCCAGTCCGTCACGGCGACCGACGTTCGCCAGCTCGCCGCGATGAACATGCCCGCGGCCACGCCTTCGCTGATGCCGATCGCCACCGCCACGCTGACCAGCGGATACGGCATGCGCGACCATCCCGTGCTGCGCCGCCGCGCCAACCACAAGGGGGTGGACCTTGCCGCAGCGACCGGCACGCCGATCTACGCCACGGCCGACGGTACGGTGAGCCGCGCCAATTACTCGGGCAGCTACGGCAATGTCGTCTATATCGAGCATGCCGGCGAGATGCAGACCCGCTACGCCCACATGAGCCGCATCGCCACCGCCGACGGCGCGCAGGTGAAGAAGGGTGACCTTATCGGCTATGTCGGATCCACCGGCCGTTCCACCGGTCCGCACCTGCACTACGAAGTCCGCATTTCCGGCCGCGCGGTCAATCCGGTCCCGTACATGAAGGACACGCATTCGCACGGCGAACTCGCCCTGGTCGAAGGCGAGGGCGGCCGCGGCGGCGATTGATCCGCGGCGCCCGCGAGAGGGCAACGAAACGGTTTCACGAAGGGCGCCGGTACGAACCGGCGCCCTTTTTGCTTGCGGGCCGCCGGTGCAGCTTTAGGCTTCCTGCCAGGTGCGACGCCATGACGTCGGGGGGGAAGAGGACAGCATGCATCCGATACTTCACGCACAATCGCGTCCGGACCGGCCCGCGGTCATCATGGGCGGCTCCGGCGAGACGGTAACCTATGGCGAGCTCGACCGGCGGGCGAACCGCGTGGCGCATTTCCTGCGCGCGCAGGGGCTGGCGGCGGGAGACGGCTTCGCGATCCTGCTGGAGAACCGGGCCGAGTATTTCGACCTCGTCTGGGGATCGCAGCGGGCGGGCACCGTGCTGGTCCCGATCGCGACGCGGCTGGCGGCGCCGGAGATCGCCTACATCCTGCAGGACAGCGGCGCGAAGCTGCTGGTGACCTCGCGCCAGTTCGAGCATCTGCTGGCAGGGGTTAGGGAGGCATGCCCGGACCTGCCGATCCACGTGCTGGGCGGTACGCCGGACCTGGCGGACGACCTCGCCAAACAGTCCGCCGATCCCATCGACGATCCCGCGCCCGGCCTGAACATGGTCTATAGCTCAGGAACGACTGGCCAGCCCAAGGGCGTGCGCCCCGCACCGCCCGCCGAACCCGAAGTGACCGCAGGAACGCCGCTGGTCGGCCTTGCGGTGATGGGCGCCGGGATGCCGGCCGACGGGGACATGACCTACCTCTCGCCCGCCCCGCTCTACCACGCGGCGCCGCTTGCCTGGAGCAGCACGGTGCAGCGGCTCGGCGGGACGGTGGTCGTCATGGAGAAGTTCGATCCCGAGCAGGCGCTCGCCCTGATCGAGCGGCACCGCGTCACGCACAGCCAGTGGGTGCCGACCCATTTCGTGCGGATGCTCAAGCTGCCCGACGACGTGCGCACGCGCTACGACCTTTCCAGCCATCGCAGCGCGCTCCATGCCGCCGCGCCCTGCCCGGTGCCGATCAAGCGGGCGATGATCGACTGGTGGGGCCCCATCATCACCGAATACTACGCCGGGTCCGAAGGCATCGGCATGACGCTGGCCCGCTCTGCGGAATGGCTGGAGCGGCCCGGCACGGTCGGGCGCCCCATCTACGGCAAGCTGCATGTCTGCGGGCCGGACGGGGCGGAACTGCCGCCGGGCGAGGACGGGCTGATCTATTGCGAGGTCGACGTCATGCCGACCTATCACAACGATCCCGCCAAGACGGCCGAGGCGATGCATCCCGAAGGCTGGATGACCATCGGCGACATCGGCCACGTGGACGAGGACGGGTACCTCTTCCTGACCGACCGCAAGAGCCACATGATCATCAGCGGCGGGGTCAACATCTACCCGCAGGAGATCGAGAACCTCCTGATCAGCCACGACAAGGTGATGGATGCCGCCGTGATCGGCGCGCCCGATCCCGATTTCGGCGAGAAGGTCGTCGCCGTGGTCCAGCCGGTGGACATGGCGGAAGCAGGTGAGGCGCTGGAGGCGGAGCTGCGCGCCTATCTCGACGGGCGGCTGGCGGCGTTCAAGATGCCCCGCCTGTTCGACTTCCGCCCGGAACTCCCGCGCGAGGCGAACGGCAAGCTCTACAAGCGCGAATTGCGAGACGAGTTCGCCCGCGCCGCGGAGCAGGACACCGGGTAACGCCCGGCAGGCGGGCGGGACATGGACCGCCCGATGCCTTTCGAACGAAATCCCCGGGGGCCGGGAAAGTCCCGCAATTCCGCGGGTTTGCGGCGAGCGGCGGCGAGCAACCCGTGGCCTTTGCGATCAGGCGAAAGTCACACCGGAGTGACCTTCCCATGCGCCGGCGAGGTCCGGGCAAGCAGGATGCGACGAGTGAGAAAGAACGCCTGCGCCCCTACCACCGCCTCCGGCATGTAGGACAGCGCGAAATACGTCGGGGGCAGCGGCGGCCCGGATGGAGCCACGGCCCGTCCGGCGCACCGGGTAATTCTCCCGTGCGGCCAGCGCGTTGTTGGCAAGCGCATACGCGGCGCTAGAAGCGGTGGGGAAGGGGAGTGTTTGAGTGGACATCGCAGGCTATCTCGAAGAAATCACGGACATCTATGCCAGCGGCGACGCGACGGAGCACAGCTACCGCGCGCCCCTGCAGCGATTGTTCGAAAGCATCGACGACAGCGCCCGCGTCATCAACGAACCCAAGCGTTCCGAAGGCGGGATGCCGGATTTCCTGTTCCACCGCGACGGCGTGCCGTTCGGCTGGGCGGAAGCGAAGGACCTGCCGAAGGATGTCGTCAAGCTGAAGGGCTACAGCGTCGAGCAGCGCAAGCGCTACGAGGCGGCCTATCCCAACCTGATCTACACCAACGGGGTGGACTTCGAATTCATCCGCGAGGGCGAGGTGATCCACCATACCTCCATCGCCTCGTTCCTGGGCGATCTGGGCAAGCTGCAGCCGCTCCCGGAAACCTTCGCTGACCTCGAGCGCCACTTGCGCCTGTTCGCCGCGGAACAGCCGATCAGCATCCGCAGCGCGAAGCGGCTGGCGGAAATGATGGCCAGCAAGGCGGCGATCATAAAGGGCGAAGTCGACATCGCCTTGAAGGACGATCCCGAATTCCAGACCACGCTGGGCCGCCAGTACACGGTGTTCAAGCAAAACCTGCTGCCCAACCTGACGCCTGAAGAATTCGCGGACCTTTACGCGGAGACCATTACCTACGGCATGTTCGCGGCCCGCCTGCACGATACGCGGACGCCGGAGGATTTCACCCGCAGCGAGGCGCTGGAACTGCTGCCCAAGTCGAACCCGTTCCTGCGCGGTCTTTTCCAGACCATCGCCGGATACGATCTGCCCGAATGGCTGCGCTACGCGGTGGACGACCTCGTGGCGGTGCTGCGCGCCAGCCGGCCGCACGACCTGTTCAAGGACTTCGGCCAGTTCACTGCCCGCAACGATCCCTTCATCCACTTCTACGAGACGTTCCTGGCGGAATACAATCCGAAGAAACGCAAGGCGCGCGGGGTCTGGTACACGCCGGAACCGGTGGTCGATTTCATCGTGCGGGCGGTTGACGATGTGCTGAAGTCCGAATTCGGCATCGCGGACGGGCTGGCCGATACGCAGAAGGTGACGGTGGACTGGGATACCGGTCAGGACGATCCGAAAACCGGCAAACCGCGCACGATCCGGCGTGACGTTCACCGCGTGCAGATACTCGATCCCGCGACGGGCACGGGCACTTTTCTGGCGAAGACGGTGCAGACCATTGCCGACCGGGTAAAGCCGCGCGCGCCGGGGCAATGGTCCCGCTACGTGGAGCGGGACCTGCTGCCGCGCCTGCACGGTTTCGAACTGCTGATGGCCAGTTACGCCATGTGCCACATGAAGCTGGACATGCAGCTGACCGAAAGCGGATATACGCCCAGCACCGGCAAGCCGCCGGAGGACTGGCCCACTGGCAAGCAATGGCCCCCGCGCCTCTCCGTCTGGCTGACCAACGCGCTGGAGCCCGCCGAGCGCGAGGTGAAGGACCTCTTCGCGCTACAGGCGCTGGCCGACGAAGCGCGCGGCGCGGGTGATGTGAAACGGCAGACGCCGATCATGTGCGTGATCGGAAACCCGCCGTATTCCGGTGAAAGCGCCAATAAGGGCAAGCACATCATGGGGCTGATGGAAGCCTACAAGATGGAGCCGGGAGGGAAGGAACGGCTAAAGGAGCGCAATCCGAAATGGATCAACGACGATTACGTTAAGTTCATCCGCATGAGCGAGGAGTTGATTGCCAAGAACCCGTCAGGCGGGGTGCTCGGCTTCATCACCAATCACGGCTATCTCGACAACCCGACCTTTCGCGGGATGCGCTGGCACTTGCTCAAGACCTTCGACAAGATTTGGGTGCTGGACCTGCACGGCAACGCCAAGAAGAAAGAGGTGAGCCCGGACGGTTCGCCGGACAAGAACGTCTTCGATATCCAGCAGGGTGTGGCGCTGATCGTCGCGGTTAGGAAAGGCGAGGGCAGCGATAAACTGGCGGAGGTCTGGCATGGAGACTTGTGGGGAAGTCGGCACGCGAAGAGCCAATCACTCGATAAGAATTTGCTCTCTCTATCTAGCACCGAGCTTGAGGCCCAGCCCTATAACTTTCCATTCGTGCCGCGCGATTGGGCCTTGAGGGAACGGTACGAAGAAAGCTTCGCAGTTAACGACCTTCTTCCCATCAACTCGGTCGGTATCGTTACGGCTCGTGATGCACTGGTGATTGACGGCAGTCGATCAGAATTATGGAAGCGTTTACAAACGTTTTCTCTTAACGAAACAGAATCTTTGCGCGAACAGTTTCGGCTGGGGAATGACGTCAGAGACTGGCGAGTTGAATGGGCGCAAAAAGATGTTCGGGCTAATCTTGATAGATCAAAGATTGTTCCAATTGCATACCGACCTTTCGACAGCCGATGGACGTTTTACACCGGTAATTCACGGGGTTTTATGTGCTATCCCCGGCACGAAGTTATGCGTCAAATGCTACGTGACAACTTGTCGCTCATGTCGCCGCGACAAGCCATCCAAGGCGGCGCTCCTTATTCTCATGTCACAGTCATCGATGAGATTGTCGATAACCGATACGTTTTCTCCAACAAGGGTATAGCCCAGCAATTCCCGCTTTACCTTTATCCCGACGAAGACATTGATCAATCGGACGCGCTCGCCCCCAAGCAACGCGCCGTCAATTTCGACCCCAAGCTCTACGCCGCCATCTGCAAGGCCGCCGGGATCGATCCTGCCGACCAGGCCGGCCCGGAGGACGATTTCCGCGCGGCGACCGGCGATGCGCGCCCGTCGGAGGTCAAGGTGTTCGACTATATATACGGCGTGCTGCACTCGCCCGATTACCGCGCGACATTCGCCGAATTCCTGAAGATCGACTTTCCGCGCATCCCTTATCCCGCCAGCCCGGACGTATTCCACCATGTCAGCGAAAAGGGCGAGGTGCTGCGCCGCCTGCACCTTATGGAACCCGCCGTCATCGGAGAGGCGCTCTATCCCTTCGCGGGTGACGTGCCGGAAGGCGAGGAGGACAGCGTCGTTGCCGCAGGGCATCCGAAATTCGTGTCACAGACAAGCGGGTCAGGGTCCACGGTGGGCCGCGTCCATATCAACGCGCAACAGTATTTCGACAGCGTACCGGAAACCGCGTGGGAGTTCCATATCGGCGGATACCAGCCGGCCCAGAAATGGCTGAAGGATCGCAAGGGCCGCACGCTCTCCTACGAGGACCTCAACCACTACATGCGGATCGTCAAAATCCTGCTCGAAACGGATCGGATCATGCGGGAGATCGAACTGCCGCTGGAATCGGGGACGTAGCAGCGGTTCTCGTCTGGCAACCGCGCCGGCGACTGCCTTGAAATCGCTCATGCACCCAATCTGTCACATCGCAGTCCACCCCGAATTCCGCCGGCAAAAGGCCCGAATTTCCTTCCCTATTCCGGACCTGTCTGGCATATGAATGGCATGGGCAAAGCGGGGAAAATCAAGGCGTCCGGGGGGACCGGGGCGAATCCGTGAGCTTGCTTGCCGACCATAACCTGCCCTTTGCCGTCGCGCTCGCATTCATGGCGCTGCTCGCGCTGGTGCAGGCCATCGGGCTCGATTTCGGTGGGGATGCCGATGCGGACATGGACCTGGACGCGGACGGCGATCTGGAAGGCGGCAGCGCGATGCCCGATGGCGGGATCGGCGCGGCGGCGGCCAGCATGCTCGGCCTGGGGCGGGTCCCGATTACCGTGTGGCTGGCAGTGTTCCTGTTCGTGTTCGCAGCGCTCGGCGTCGGTATCCAGGGGTTTGCGACCAGCCTGACCGGCGGCCCGCTCGACCGGTGGCTCGCCGCGCTGTTCGCGGCCGGCGCGGCCCTGCCGGTCACCGGCGTGGTGGTCAGGCCCATCGGGCGGATATTGCCGAAGGACGAGACCAGCGCCGTCACGCTCGACACTCTTGTCGGACGCCGGGCGGAAATCGTGACCGGCACCGCCCGCCATGCGTCCCCGGCGCGCGGCCGCGTGATCGACGCGTTCGGCCATCCGCACCACGTCATGATCGAGCCGCACGCGAAGGACGGGCAGATCGTGGAAGGGGAGCAGGTCCTGCTGGTCCGCCGCGAAGGCGAGTTGTTCTTCGGGCAGGCCCTCGAAACGCGCAACCTTTCGCCGGCGCGATGACCCGGATCGACATTTATACGCTGCACCCTTGCCGCATCACGGAGGATGAATGGAAAACCTGACCGACATTGCGATCTGGGCCGGCTCCGCGCTGTTCCTGTTCCTGCTGATCGTGTTCACGATCACCCGGCTCTACCGCCGGGCGAGCAAGGAAACCGCCTTCGTGCGCACCGGCTTCGGCGGGGAGAAGGTCGTGATGAACGGCGGCGCGCTGGTCCTGCCGGTGCTGCACGAGACGATGCCGGTCAACATGAACACGCTCGTCCTGTCGGTGATCCGGCGCGATAGCGAGGCGCTGATCACGCTCGACCGGCTGCGGATCGACGTGAAGGCGGAGTTCTACGTCCGCGTGCGGCCCGATGCGGGCGCGATCGCCATGGCGGCGCAGACGCTGGGCCAGCGGACCATGCAGCCGGAAATGCTGAAGGATCTGGTCGAAGGCAAGTTCGTCGACGCGCTGCGCTCGGTCGCGGCGGGCATGAGCATGAACGAGTTGCACGAGCAGCGGGCCGATTTCGTGCAGAAGGTGCAGCAGGTCAGTTCCAACGACCTCGCCATGAACGGGCTGGAGCTCGAATCGGTCTCGCTCACCGGGCTCGACCAGACCAGTATCGAGCATTTCAACGCCAACAACGCCTTCGACGCCGAGGGCCTGACCAAGCTGACCGAGCAGATCGAGGCGCGCAAGAAGCTGCGCAACGATATCGAGCAGGACACGCGCGTGCAGATGGAAGCGAAGAACCTCGAGGCCGATGCGCGCAGCTTCCAGATCAGCCGCGACACCGAATATGCCCGGCTGGAGCAGGAGCGCGAGGTCGAGGTGCGCCGCGCCGCGCAGATGTCGGAAATCGCCAGCCAGCAGGCCGAACGCCAGCGCGAGGCCGATGCCGCACGGATCGAAGCGAAGAAGCTGGTCGATGCGCAGCAGATCGAAGCCGACCGGCTGGTCGAGGAAGCTAGGATCGACCAGGTCCGCGCGCTCGAGATCGCCCGGCAGGAACAGCAGATCGCCGTGCAGAACAAGAGCCGCGAGGAAAGCCAGGCCAAGGCCGAAGCGGACGAGGCCCGTGCCAAGGCGGTCCAGGCCGAAGAACAGGTGGCGACCGCGCGCGAAAGCGAAATCGCCGAACGACAGAAGAAGATCGAGCTGATCGAAGCGGCCAAGCAGGCCGAGCGCGACGCGATCAAGATCAAGGTCGATGCCGAGGCCGAGCGTGACGCGGCAGCCAACCGCGCCGAGGCGATCCGCCGCGAGGCCGAGGGCGAGGCGGAAGCGGAAAAGCTGCGCGCGGAAGCCGCGCGGGTGCGCTTCGAAGTCGAAGCCGCGGGCCAGCGCGCCATCAACGAGGCCGCCAACATCCTGTCGATGGACCAGATCAGCCTACAGACGAAGCTCGCGCTGCTGAAAGTTCTGCCGGAGCTGGTGCGCGAAAGCGCCAAGCCGATGGAAGCGATCGATTCGATCAAGATCGTCCAGGTGGACGGCCTCACGAACGGCGGCCGCAGCGCGGCGGACGGGTCCGGTGTGCACAATGGCGGCGGCAGCGGCGGCAACCTCGCCACCGATGCGGTCAGCGCGGCCCTCGCCTACCGGGCACAGGCGCCGGTCCTCGACGGGCTGATGAAGGAGCTGGGCCTCGACGGCAGTTCGCTGGGCGGACTTGTGCGCGAAGCGGCCAGCGATGCGAACGGCAAGGACGCGAAGCCGTCCCGCACCGAAGGCAAGCCCAGGTCCGAAACGCCTTCGCGCGCACTGTCCCAGCGCAAGGAGGACCGGCCCTCCGAAGCGAAGTCCAAATCCGACGGAAAGGATGCGCCGGATGGCAAGTCCGAGGCGTTGTCCGACTGACGGTTAGCGCAAGCGGTTCGATAGCGGCCGGGGATGGGCGGTTGCCCGCAAGTCCATCCCGGCCACCGGTCCGGCCGGCCTAGCCCAGCAGGCGCCGGGCGATGGCCCTGACCTCGTCGCCCATGTCCTCGCGCTCCATGGCGAGGGCGAGGGTGGCTTCGACGAAGCCGGTCTTGCTGCCGCAATCGTAGCGGCGGCCGTCGAAGGTGACGGCGTGGAAGGGCTGGGTGCCGATCATGCGGGCCATCGCGTCGGTCAGCTGAATCTCCCCGCCGGCGCCCTTTTCCTGGTCTTCCAGCACCCGCATCACTTCGGGCTGCAGGATATAGCGGCCCGAGACGATCTTGTTCGAGGGCGCCTGATCCACCGGGGGCTTTTCCACCAGCCCGGTCACTTCGGTGAGCGTGTCCGACACCTGCGCACCCGGGTCGATCACGCCGTAGCTGCTCACTTGGTCGCGCGGGATTTCCAGTACGCTGATAAGGTTGCCGCCGGTCTGCGCGTAGGCATCCACCATCTGCTTCATGCATCCGGTGCCGCCGCCTTGCCTTGCGATCATCAGCTCGTCCGGCAGGAAGATCGCGAAGGGTTCGTCCCCGACGATGGCGCGCGCGCACCAGATCGCATGGCCGAGGCCCAGCGGCACCTGCTGGCGCACGGTGATGATGTCGCCCGGGACGAAGCGGCTCGATTCCAGCACGCCCAGGTCCTTGCCCCGCTCGCGCATCGTGTCCTCGAGCTCGTAGGCGACGTCGAAATGCTCGACGATGGCGGTCTTCCCGCGCCCGGTGACGAAGATCATCTGCTCGATCCCCGCCTCGCGCGCCTCGTCCACCGCGTACTGGATCAGAGGGCGGTCCACGATCGGCAGCATTTCCTTGGGAATGGCCTTGGTGGCGGGGAGGAAGCGCGTGCCGAGACCCGCGACGGGGAAGACGGCTTTCTTGATCGGTTTCGGGCTGCTCATGGCTTCGGGGGTAAGCAGGGGCACGCGGCGCGGCAAGGGCGGACCGCTCGCCTTGCTCAAAAAGCAATTTTGTCTAAACCGCCGCGATGGACAAGATACGCATCATCGGCGGCAAGCGCCTGTCGGGCACGATCCCCGTGTCCGGCGCGAAGAACGCCGCGCTCACCCTCATTCCCTGCGCGCTGCTGACGGACGAGCCGCTGACGCTGCGCAACCTGCCGCGATTGGCGGATATCGACGGGTTCCAGCACCTGATGACGCAGTTTGGCGTGTCGGTGAACATCGCCGGCGGGCGGCCGGAGGATTTCGGCCGGGTGGTGACATACGAGGCGACGCGGCTGACCAGCACCGTCGCGCCCTACGACCTGGTGCGCAAGATGCGCGCGTCCGTCCTGGTGCTGGGCCCGATGCTGGCCCGCGCGGGCGAGGCGACCGTGTCGATGCCCGGCGGCTGCGCCATCGGCAACCGGCCCATCGACCTGCACCTGAAGGCGCTGGAAGCCTTCGGCGCGGAAATCGAACTGGCGCAAGGTTATGTGAAGGCGCGCGCGCCCGATGGCGGCTTGCCGGGCGGGGACTACGATTTCCCCGTGGTATCCGTGGGCGCGACGGAGAACGCGTTGATGGCGGCGGTGCTGGCGAACGGGACCAGCCGCCTCAACAACGCCGCGCGCGAGCCGGAGATCGTGGACCTGTGCAACCTGCTGGTCGCGATGGGCGCGCAGATCGAGGGGATCGGCACGTCGGACCTGACGATCCACGGGGTGAAGCGGCTGCACGGCGCGACCTACCGGGTGATGCCGGACCGGATCGAGGCGGGCTCCTACGCCTGCGCCGCGGCGATCACCGGCGGGCAGGTGCGGCTGGACGGCGCGAAGGCGGACGACATGCTCTCCACCATCCATGCGCTGCGCAATATCGGCATCGAGGTCGAGACCGATGCGACCGGCATAGACGTCGCGGCCAACGGCCCGCTGAAGGCCGTCAACCTTTCCACCGCGCCGTTCCCGGGCCTTGCCACCGACATGCAGGCGCAGTTGATGGCGCTGCTGTGCCGCGCGGAAGGCACCAGCGTCCTGACCGAGACGATTTTCGAGAACCGCTACATGCACGTACCCGAACTGGCGCGCATGGGAGCGGACATCGACGTGCAAAGCCGCACGGCGATCGTGAAGGGCGTGCCGTCAATGACCGGGGCGCAAGTGATGGCGACCGACCTGCGCGCCTCGATGAGCCTGGTGATCGCCGGGCTCGCCGCCGAAGGGGAGACGCAGGTGAAGCGCCTCTACCACCTCGATCGCGGTTACGAGCGGCTGGAAGAGAAGCTCGCCCTGCTCGGCGCCGAAGTGGAGCGCATCGGCGACGAATAGACCTTCGTTAAGTGGACCTTTCCCCCGCTTGCGGAGTTGAAGGGGAAGAGTGTCCGCAAGGAGGAACAGGACAATGATCTTGAGATTGGCCGCACTGGGCGCGCTGGGCTACGGCGCGTTCAAGTATTTCGAACAGCAGAAGCGCGACAACAACGGCGTCGCCTTTGCCAAGGGCGAGCCCGAAGGCGCGTTCCGCAATGCAGGGTCCGATGCGACCCGCACCCACGATAAGATGAGCAAGACGGACGAGGAACTCGACGAGACCTATCCGGCGAGCGATCCGCCCGCCAATTACTGACCGGGCCGTCCGGCCCTGAGCTCCTCGACGAGCCACAGACGGATCGCGCTTGCCAGCCCCGGCGGGGTTGGCGAGGCGATCCGTTCTTCGTCTATCCGCGCGACGAGCGCGTTGATCGGCACGCCCTCACGCTCCGCCGCCTCGCGCAGCATGGTCCAGAACACGGGCTCCAGACTCACGGACGTCTTGTGCCCTGCGATCTCGACCGATCGCTTCGCCGGAGGATGGTAGGCTGCGCCTCCCAATCAGGTACCTTCCGCGGCCGCATTCGTCCGCCGATTGCGCTGCACCATGTTGAGCAGTTCCACTGCGATGGAGAAACCCATCGCCGCGTAGATGTAACCCTTGGGCACGTGGAACCCGAAGCCGTCGGCAATCAGCACGAGACCGATCATCACCAGGAAGGCGAGGGCGAGCATTACCAGCGTCGGGTTCTTCTCGATAAACTTCGCGAGCGGCGTGGCGGCGACCAGCATGATGCCGACCGTGATGACGACCGCGGCGACCATGATCGGGATCTGGTCGGTCATGCCGACCGCGGTCAGGATCGAATCGATCGAAAAGACGAGGTCGATGGCGATGATCTGGGCGATCACGGCACCGAAAGTGGCGGTCGCGGCCTTGGCGACGGAAGGCGTCTTGTCGAGCAAGTCACCGCTATTGTCGGCCGGTTCGACCGCGTGATGGATTTCCTTGGTCGCCTTCCAGAGGAGGAACAGCCCGCCCGCCAGCAGGATCAGGTCGCGCCCGGAAAAGGCGGTTTCGAAACTGGCCTTGTTGGTCCCTTCGACCGGCGGCCCCTGGATGCCGAGATCGAACAGCGGCGTCTGCAGCGTGACGATCCAGCCGATCAGCAGCAGCAGCCCGATTCGCATGACCAACGCCAGCATCAGGCCGATGCGCCGCGCCTTTTCCTGCTGGTGCTCGGGCAGCTTGTTGGACAGGATCGCGATGAAGATGAGGTTGTCGACGCCCAGGACCACTTCCAGCGCGATCAGGGTCAGCAGAGCGAGCCAGGCCGCGGGGTCGGACAGGAGGGCGAGAATATCCATCGCTTTCGCGCTTATCGCGCGGCGCGCCTATCGCAAGTCTCTATTTGTCGGTGGACCCGGCCACATTCTCTTCTGATGCCTCCCACGCCTGCCAGATCCGCGCGGCGATGCCGTCCAGCGGAACCCAGTGCGTGCCGCCTGTCAGGTTGACGCGCGTGACGTTCGGCCCGCCCGCCTTTTCCAGCTTCGCCGCGTGGTCGAAATCGACCACCTCGTCCTTGGTCCCGTGCATCAGCAGCAGGGGCTCGCTGACCCGGGCGATCTTCTCGCGGTTGTCGTAGCGCTCCTTGATGAAGGGGCGCGCAAGGGCCGGTGCCGCATCGCGCAGGCTGGTGAACGCGCCGAGGGTCGCGACGCCCGCGAACTCGTTGCGGCTCGCCATTTCCAGCGCGACCGCCCCGCCCATGGAAAAGCCGAACGCGTACAGGCGGACGTCGGGATGCAGCGTGCGCGCCTTGGCCAGCCATGCCTCGGCATCGCGGTACAGGCCTTCTTCGGACGGCTTGCCAGGATTGTCCCCGAACCCGCGATAGGACGCGACGAGGACGCCGCGCCCGCCCACCCGCAAGGGTTCCGCGCGCACGGCCATGACGAGATGGTTGTAGGAATTCCCGTGGAAGACGACGACCAGCTGGTCCACGCCTTCCGCCGCCGGCCAGTACGCGCCTTCCAATTCGAGCCCCTCGGCGGTGGTCGTACGCACGGCCTGCGGCGGTTCGCCGGCGTACGTCACCTCGGTATCGGCCAGCGAAACCGGTTCGTACACCTTGCCCTGTGCCGCGGCCGGCGCGGCGTATTGAAGCGCCGCGAAGGCCGAGATGGCCAGAACCCACTTGCGCACGAAATTCATGTCCGTCCCCCCTTCAAGAGATCCCCTTAGGCGCCAGGCGACCCGTATGACAGATGAACCGGGGGGGCGGCCCAGTCGCAGGCGTTTGCCGCGCGCTATTCGAAATCGGCTTCTGCCGCCGGAATGCGCGTCAGGGTCCTTTTGGCGGTGCGTTCTTCATCGCCACGGTCGAGGCCGGTCACCAGCATTTCGACCGTTTCGGTCTTCTTCCACACAAGGCCGGCTTCGTCGATTTCGAATTCGATTTCGATGGTGCCGGACGCGTCGATTTCCGATCCCGATGAAGTGTCATCGACGGGAAGCGTTCCGCCACTTATTTCGGCGACGATCTCTCTCGTGCGCGCTTCCTGATCGCGGACGGTTTGCGGATCGACCGGCGCGGACAGGAAGAGAACCTGTCGACCATTACGCGTTCCACGGTCTTCCAGCAGGCCGCTGATTCCATACTCCGGCAGTTCGAACTGCGTACCCGGCCGCAACGGCGCGGGCCTCAGGCCGTAACCTTCGATGCTTTCCAGCACGGCCTGCGGATCGCATTCGATCTTCACGGCCGTCCAGGTGAACAGCCATCGCCCGCACTGCTCCTTCGTCCAGCCCGCCTCGTCCAGCCACAGGTCCCGCCGCGCAATTATCTCGCTCTCGTTGAGCAGGCGCTTCGAACCGTCCGGCCTCACGAGAACGCGCGCGGGGTACATCCACATGTCGTTCCCGCGCACCTCGTCCGGATCGCCCGGGATCGAATATTCGATCTCCAGTCCCTCGGCCGTGGTCGCAATCGCATGTTCCGCCAGCGACTGCGTGCCGCCACTGCTCGACTGACCGTGACCCGAGACCTCCTGCGTGCTGGTCTCGTATTCGTATTGCAGGAGATAACCCTGCTCTCCCGCGGTCAGGCCGCTTGCCGCGCCGAGCGCGGCCAGCGCGGCGAGCGATCTGAACATCGAACCGGCCCTCTCAGTACATGTGCTGCCCGCCATTGATGCTCATGGTGGAGCCGGTGACGAAGCCGGCCTCGTCGCTGCACAGGAAGGCGACTCCGCGCGCGATTTCCTCCGCCTTGCCGAGGCGGCCGACGGGGATCTTGGCGACGATCTTCTCCAGCACGTTGTCGGGCACGGCCGCGACCATGTCGGTGTCGATGTAGCCCGGGGCGATCGCGTTCACAGTCACGTTGTAGCGCGCGCCTTCCTGCGCCAGCGCCTTGGTGAAGCCGTGGATGCCGGACTTGGCGGCGGCGTAATTCACCTGCCCGTACTGGCCCGCCTGCCCGTTGATGCTGCCGATATTGACGATCCGCCCCCACTGGCGCTCACGCATGCCGGGGAAGCATGCCTTGGCCATGTTGAAACACCCGCCCAGGTTGACGCGCATCACGTCGTTCCAGTCGTCGAAGCTCATCTTGTGCAGCGTGCCGTCGCGCGTGATCCCGGCATTGTTCACGACGATGTCGATCGGGCCGACTTCGCTGGCGACTTTCGCGCAGCCTTCCATCGTCGCTTCGTGGTCGCCCACGTCCCACTTGTAGGCTTCGATGCCGAGTTCGTCCGCGCATTTGCGCGCGGCATCGTCATTGCCGGCATAGTTGGCGACCACCGTGTGGCCCTGCGCCTGCAGCGACTGGCAGATCGCCTTGCCGATACCGCGCGTACCCCCGGTCACGATTGCTACCCTCGCCATCCTCAGTCCCTTTCAATTGTTTCTATGCCTTCCGTAACGTCACGCTACGAAAGGGGATTGGACAAGGCAAAGAAAAACCCCGCCGAAGCGGGGCCTTGTGCGTTTTCGACTGGCGGTCCGGTCAGAAGCGGAACTGGGTCCCGACATAGACGGCCTGATTGTCCTGCGCCTCGTCCGGAACGATGCGGTTGCGTTCCTGCGAAACGCGCACGCCTGCGGTCACGTCGATATTGCGCGTGACGCGGTAGGACCCGCCCACATCGACCGACTGGTCGGAAGCATCCTCGATCGTTCGGGGCGAACGTCCGGCCTGGCGTTCCTGCTCCAGCGAAATACGCGGCTGCAGGCGACCCGGGCGGTCGGTGCCGCTGTCGGGACGGAATTCGGACAGGTCCGGCATGCCTTCGATCTTGCGGACCGAATCGGGCAGCTGCGCCGGACGGGCGAAGCTCTTGTAACCGCGCGCGATGCCGAGATTGTAGGTTGAAGGCTGCAGCGCGGCGATGCGCGTCGCGCCGCCTGTGCCGACCGTATCGGGAATGCCGGAAGTCGAGGAACGGCGGCGTTCGAAGACCTTGGCGGTCGCTTCGTCCACCCGGACGGCGACCGTCACGGTCCGCTCGCCCGACGTTTCTGTGCGGGCCGGCGTGAAACGCGTGGCGACGCCGCCTGCGCGCAGCTGCTGGCTGACGCGAGCGGCTTCGACGGGATCGATGGAGGCGGGCGTGAACTGGACGAAATCGAGGATCGGGCGTGCGACATCGGCCGAATCGGATGCGAAGGCGGACCCGGCCGCGAGGGAGGCGAGCAGCGCGAAGCCGGCGGTGGTCGCGCCGAGCGCGCCGCCTTTCGCGAATGTCCCGATTTTCCGGTTCCTGCTCATAATACCTGCGTTTCCTTCCCCCCTTGAACCGCAGTCACGGTGAACCGTTCCTGAGCGACTCGTCGGCACCCGAGAAGGCACCGGACCTTGTTGATAAGTCGAAGCAAGCGGCTTTGACCATCCATTTAGGGTCCCGGGGCGCAGACTCCTTGCGCAGTGTTGCAACTGGCACACACGCGAGCCGGCGCTGAAGGCACTATTCAGTGGCGGTTCACGCGCCGGAGGCGCCTTTGCGCCAATCGGTCCCGCCCTGCTTGCCGCCTGCAATATGGCGCGATAGAGGGGCCGTGTAGCAAACCCTTGTCATTTTCTGGCTGGATATCTCGATGGCCCTTTCCAAGACCTTCCTTCCGCGCCTTGCCCGTATCGGCCTTGCCGGAACCGCCCTGGCCGCTCTCGCCGCGTGCGGCGGTGCCGACCGTCCGCGGGCGGATCTCGCTGCGGCGAACGTGACGCAGATCGGGGTCAATTCCTATCTCTGGCGCGCCAGCCTCGAGACGATCAGCTTCGCGCCTCTGCTGCAGACCGACAGCGCGGGCGGCGTGATCGTGACCGACTGGTACGCCAATCCGCGCAATCCGGCGGAGCGGGTGAAGCTCACCGTCTCGATCCTTGACCAGGACCTTCGCGCCGACGCCCTGCGCGTCGCGGCGAGCCGCCAGGTCAACCAGAACGGCAGCTGGGTCGATGCGCCCGTGCAGGCCGCGACCGTACAGAAACTGGAAGACATCATCCTGACCAAGGCGCGCACGCTGCGCCGTCAGGCGATCTGATACCGCGAAAGGCGGGGGCACCATGAGCGAGAGCCGGTTCGAAAACCGATTCGATCCGGAGCAGGCGGAACCGCGCTGGCAGGCGGCGTGGGACGAGGCGCGCTGCTTCGAAGCGGACAGCAACAGCGACAGGCCCAAGAGCTACGTGCTCGAGATGTTCCCCTATCCTTCGGGGCGCATCCATATCGGCCACGTACGCAATTACACGATGGGCGACGTGCTGGCGCGCTACAAGGCGATGACCGGGCACGAGGTGCTTCACCCGATGGGGTGGGACGCCTTCGGCATGCCGGCCGAAAACGCCGCCATGGAAAAGGGCGTGCATCCGGGCGGATGGACGCGCGACAACATCGCCACGATGAAGGCGCAGCTGAAGCGGCTGGGTTTCGCGCTGGACTGGAGTCGCGAATTCGCGACCTGCGACGCCGAATATTACGGGCACGAGCAGGCGCTGTTCCTGGCGCTGTACGAAGCCGGCCTCGTCTATCGCAAGGAAAGCCAGGTCAACTGGGACCCGGTCGACATGACCGTGCTCGCCAACGAGCAGGTGATCGACGGCAAGGGCTGGCGCTCGGGCGCCGAGGTCGAGAAGCGCAAGCTCAACCAGTGGTTCCTCAAGATCACGCAGTTCGCCGGCGACCTGCTGGACGGGCTCGACACGCTGGAGGACTGGCCGGACAAGGTCCGCCTGATGCAGCGCAACTGGATCGGCAAGTCGCAGGGCCTGGAATTCTCCTTCGAACTGACCAGCGGGCAGCGGCTGCCGGTCTATTCGACGCGTCCCGACACGATCTTCGGCGCCAGCTTCGTGGCGGTGGCCGCGGATCATCCGGTCGCGCAAAGCCTTGCAGGCGAAGATGCGGCCGCGGCCGCCTTCATCGAGGAATGCAAGCGCGGCGGGACGACCGCCGCGGAGCTCGAGACGGCTGAGAAGCTGGGTTACCGCACGCCGATCGCCGCGAAGCATCCCTTCACGGGCGAAAACCTGCCGGTCTACATCGCGAACTTCGTGCTGATGGATTACGGCACCGGCGCGGTGATGGGCGTGCCCGCGCACGACCAGCGCGATTACGAATTCGCGACCAAGTACGACCTGCCGATCCCGCGCGTCGTCGCGGCCAGCCCGGACGAGGCGGATGCCCCGCTTGCCGGCGAGGCGGAGAGCGGAGAGGGCGTGATCGTCAACTCGCAGTTCCTCGACGGCATGGACGTGGAAGCCGCCAAGGCAGAAGTCATCGCCCGTGCGCAGGACGAAGGCTGGGGCGAGGGCAAGACCGTCTGGCGCCTGCGCGACTGGGGCGTTTCACGCCAGCGTTACTGGGGGACGCCGATCCCCTTCATCCACTGCAAGGCCTGCGGCGTGCAGCCGGTGCCGGTGGACCAGTTGCCGGTCGAATTGCCCGAGGATGTCGATTTCGCGACGCCCGGCAATCCGCTGGAACGCCACCCGACCTGGAAGCACGTCACCTGCCCCGACTGCGGCGGGGAGGCCGAGCGCGAGACCGATACACTCGACACCTTCATCAACAGCTCGTGGTACTTCCTGCGCTTCGCCAGCCAGCCCGCCGACCGTCCGTTCGACGCGGGCGAGATCGCCAGCTGGCTGCCCGTCGAGCAGTATATCGGCGGGGTCGAGCACGCGATCCTTCACCTACTCTACGCCCGTTTCTGGACCCGCGCGCTGGCGCATGTCGGCATGGTCGACCTGCAGGAGCCTTTCGCCTCGCTGTTCACGCAAGGAATGGTCACGCACGAGACCTACAAGGCGGGCGACGGCAGCTGGCTTTCGCCCGGCGAAGTGCGCAAGGACGGGGACGACTGGATCCGCATCGATGACGGCGCGCCGGTAACGGCGGGCCGGGTCGAGAAGATGTCCAAGTCCAAGAAGAACGTGGTCGACCCGGACACCATCGTCTCGCGATACGGCGCGGACGCGGTGCGCTGGTTCATGCTGAGCGACAGCCCGCCCGAACGCGACCTGCCGTGGTCGGAGGCGGGCATCGAGGGATGCTGGCGCTTCGTCCAGCGCCTGTGGCGCCTGTTCGGCCAGTATGACGAGGGCGCCAGCGGCGAGGACAAGGCGCTCGCCCGCAAGACGCACCAGACCATCGCCGCCGTCGCGCAGGACATCGAGGCGCTGGGCTTCAACAAGGCCGTCGCACGCCTCTACGAACTGGTCGGCGCGATCGAGAAGGCCGACAGTTCGGCGAGCCGCAACCACGCGATACGGTCGGTCCTGCTGATGGCAAGCCCCATGATGCCGCACCTGGCCGAAGAGGCCTGGCAGGCGATCGGCGAGGGCGGCCTGATCGCGCAGGCATCTTGGCCGGAGGTGGACCCGGCACTGCTGGTCGACGACGAGGTCACCATCGCGGTCCAGCACAAGGGCAAGCTGCGCGATACGCTGACGGTCGCCAAGGGCCTTTCGAAGGAAGACCTGGAAGCAGCGGCCCTCGCGAGCGAGAACGTGCAGCGCAGCATCGACGGGGCGCAGATCCGGAAAGTGATTGTCGTCCCGGACCGTCTGGTCAATATCGTCACCTGATGCGAACGCCGTCCGCCTTCCTCTTGGCTCTGATCGCGCCACTGGCGCTGGCCGGGTGCGGGCTGCAGCCGATGTATGCCGGCGGCGGCAACGGCGCGGTTGCGCAGGGACTGGCCGCAGTCGATGTCGCGCCGATCGAAGGCCGTGCAGGCTGGCTGATGCAGAATGCGCTGACCGATCGCCTGACGGCGGCGGGCAACGGGCAAACGGCGCGCTACCGGCTCGACGTGCGGCTGGACGACCGGCTGGAAGCGCTGGGCGTGCTCGCCAACGACACGGTCGGGCGGGAAAGGCGTACCCTGCGCGCCCGTTACCAGCTGGTCGACCTGACCGACGGATCGATCGTGATCGACCAGACGGCCGGTTCGGATGCCGGGATCGACGTGGTCAGCAGCGAATACGCGACCATCGCGGCAGAAGAGCGCGCCCTGGAAAACCTTGCGCAGGACGTGGCCCAGCGGATCGTCGCGCAGGTCGCGCTGACGCTGCGTGCGCGCCAGACGACGCCGTGAAGGCGACGCAGAAGGACTTCCCAGCTTCCGCCCCGCGGTTCGCGAAATCGGCCCGCGTCTTCTTCTTCTGCGGTCCGGACGAGGCCGGTGCCTCCGCCGCGGCGCAGGCGGTCATCGAGGCGCTGGACGAGGCGGGCGAGCGGATCGACATGACGGGCGCGCAGCTGCGCAGCGATCCCGTCCTCTTGGGCGACGAGGCACGTTCTTCCTCCCTCTTCGGCGGCACGCGCCACATCCATGTGCGGGTACAGGGCGACGAGGCGCACGATGCCGTCGCAAACCTGCTGGAAGGCCAGGGCGAGCCGTGCCCGGTGCTGATCGTCGCGTCCTCCGCGACCGACAAATCGCGCACCGCGAAGCTGCTGGAAAAGCGCGACGATGCGCTGGTGGCGATGTTCTGGCCGCCCGACCTTGCCTCCGTCACCGCGTCGGTCCGGCGGATGGCGGACGGGGCGGGGCTGGCGCTCAACGGGGACATCGCGGAACGGATCGCGCGCGGGGCGGGGCTGGACGTGCGGCTGGCCCGGTCCGAGGTGGAAAAGCTGGCGCTTTATTGCGACGCGTCGCCGCTCTCGCCCCGGAAGGCGAGCGTCGAGGACCTGAACGCCATTGCCGCCACGACCGAGGACGACGGGTTCATGCCGGTCGTGAACGCGGTGCTGTCGGGCGAAACCGGCAAGCTGCAGGCAGAATTGCGGCGGATGAGCGAGCTGGCGCTCAATCCCGTGGGACTGCTGCTGGCGTTCGAACGGCGTGCGGCGCAACTGGCGCGGCTGGCGATGAAGCTGGGACCGCGCGGCAACCTGCAGTCGCTCGGTCGGGGGGAAAAGGCGCAATTGGGCGTCTTCTGGAAGGACGAGCGCGACCTGACCGCGCAATTGCGCATCTGGCGTGGGCGCAAGCTGGACCGGCTGGTCGAGAAGCTGATGACGCTGCACCGCGAGCTGCTCGGCAACAGCCAGAGCGCGGAGCTGCTGCTGGCCCAGGGCCTGACCGAAATCGCGCGCGCCGCCGTTCCGCGGCGCTGACGGGTCAGTTCTGCGGCACTTGGAACGTGCCGGTCACGCGGCCGCTGCCGGAGGTCGGGCCGGCATCGGGCTCGTCCGCGATCGGGGAGGATCCGCTGGCCCGCCCGTCGATGCTGGACACCCCGCTTTGCAGGTCGATCACCAGCCGCCCACCATTGAGGTTGTCCGCCCCGCGGCGCAGGCGCACGTCGCCTACCATGGTGATGACCCGGCGGTTGAAGTCGTACACGGCGACATTGCCGCGCGCGCTTTCGTTGCCGCGTGTTACCGTCACGCCGCCGGTCGCGGTGATGCGGTTTATGCTGAGCGCGGAGGCATCCGTGTAATTGACGAGCGTGCGCGCCGACCGGACGCGCAGGCCCGCCTGCTCGATATCGACATTACCCGACAGCACCACGCGGTCCTGCCGGTCCTGTAGCTCGATCCGGTCGGCGGCGAAATTGACCGGGGCATTGGAATTGTGCGCCGCGATCGCCTGGCCCGTCGCCTGGATGCCGGCGAATGCGGCCACGGTCACGGTGAAGCCGATGGCCGCGTTGCGCGCCGCGTTGATCATCTTGCCGGCCATCAGAAATCCTCCACGCGCTTAGGTATCATTCGCAATCTCGCATTGCCTTCCAGCGTCACCGTGCGTTCCTGCAGGTCCGCTTCCAGCCGGTCGGCGGAGAACGTCCCGGCAGGCGTGCTGCCCGATACGCCGTCCGTGCCGAGCATGCGCTGTCCCTGCAGGTCCACGTTAACCCCGCGCGCGAACATGGTATAGTCGTCCGCCGCCCGGAACTGCACTTCGCCGTCGATGTCGATGAACTGGCGGTCGATGTCGTAGCGTCCGCCGGGCGCGGAAATGCGCGCCGGACCGTCATTCATCAGCAACCGCGCGACCAGATCCTGCATCCGCACGATGCCTTCGCGGGTGGAACGCTGGATCGCCTCGCCCGCGGTCAGCGAGAACGGCCGGCTTTCGTCGTCTTGGCCGCGATACATCGCGTTCTCCACGCTCAGCCGTTCGTCGATCACCGCGACCTCGTTTCGGTCGAGCAGGAAGCTGACTTCGCCGCGCGGGCTCAGCGGCGTGATGACCATGAAGGCCGCGAGCACGCCCACGCCCATGGGAAGGAAGGTGCCGAGCGCCTTGATCAGCCGGTCGTGGAAACCGCCGGGCGTGGCGAAGTGCTGGCGCTTGCTGCGCAGCGCCTTTGCCTCAGCGGTCTCGATACGCCTGCTTGTCGCCATCTGCCTGCTTTGCGCCTTCGTCCCTTACGCGTGGCTGAAAATGTCGTGGTCGGCCCAGCCGGCGATATCCAGCCGCGCGCGAGTGGGCAGGAAATCGAAGCAGGCCTGCGCCATTTCGGTTCGTCCTTCGCGCTCCAGCCGTTCCACGAACACGTCGTGCAGGCGGTGGAGGTAGCGCACGTCCGATGCGGCGTAGTCGCGCTGCGCTTCGGTGATGTGGGGCGCGCCCCAGTCGGAACTCTGCTGCGCCTTGGAAATGCTTTCGCCCAGCAATTCGTCGACCAGGTTCTTCAGCCCGTGCCGGTCGGTATAGGTGCGCGTCAGCTTGCTGGCGATCTTGGTGCAGAAGACCGGCGTTGCCGTGACGCCAAGGTAATACTCGATCGCCGCGAGGTCGAAGCGGGCGAAGTGGAACAGCTTCACGCGTTCGGGATCGGCGAGCACGGCGCACAGGTTCGGCGCCTCGTACTCGCTGCCCACGCCGAAGCGCACGAGATGTTCGTCGCCGCGGCCGTCGCTGATCTGCACCACGCACAACCGGTCGCGCGGGGTGACGAGGCCCATGGTCTCCGTATCGACGGCAACGGGGCCCGGGGCGAGGACGCCTTCGGGCAGGTCTTCTTCGTGGAAATGCACTGTCATCGCGCCGGCCTTAGGCCCATCGGGGATTGAGGGGAAGAGGCGGTGGAGCGGCCGCCGCGCCCGCGATAGAGGCAGGCAGGTGAGCGAGATCGTCCCCGACAGCTGGCAGCTCGTGCTGGAACCGATCCTGGCCAGTGCCGGGGCGCGCACGCTGGGCGGCTGGCTGCGCGCGGAAGAGGATGCGGGCAAGGCCGTATACCCGCCGCGCGGCTGCCGCCTGCGGGCGCTGGAACTGACGCCGCTGCCCGAAGTGAAGGTCGTGATACTGGGGCAGGATCCCTATCACGGGCCGGGGCAGGCGCACGGCCTGTGCTTTTCGGTCCCGGACGGCATCGCGATCCCGCCCTCGTTGCGCAACATCTACAAGGAACTGCATGCGGACCTCGGCTGCCCGGTCCCGGCGCACGGCAATCTGGAACGCTGGGCGCGGCAGGGCGTGCTGCTGCTCAACAACACGCTGACGGTGGAGGCGGGAAAGGCGGGCAGCCACGCGGGCCGGGGCTGGGAAGCGATCACCGACGCCTGCGTCGCCGCCGTGGCCGAGCGGGCCGATCCCGCCGTGTTCCTCCTTTGGGGCAGCCATGCGCAGGGCAAGGCGGCGCGCATCCCCGCTCTGAAAGGCGCGGACCGGCACTGCGTGATCGAGAGCCCGCATCCCAGCCCGCTCTCGGCCCATCGCGGCTTCTTCGGCAGCCGTCCCTTCAGCCGCGCCAATGCGTTTCTCGAGTCGAACGGGCGCGGCGCGATCGACTGGTGTTGACACGCACCCGGGCGCTTTCCGAAATACGACCGGCCTGCATTGGCGCATAATTTCAGGAGGTTAGGCCTGATCCGGCGCAAGTGTGCGTCACCTTCCGCAGCCGCGGGCGCCGCCTGCCGGTCGGGCGTGCATTGCCGGGTACCTGATAGTGAACGGGGGGCCATCCGGCAGGCTTGCCACGAAGCCATGCGTGTAGGACAGCGCCGATTGCATGGCCGCCCTCGGATGCTTCCTCTTCCTCGCCCTGCCGATCATCGGCGTGGTCCTCGGCGGCTGGCTCGCCGGCCCCGACGGCGCGCTGGCGGGAGGAGTGGCTGGTTTCGCCCTGGCCCTCGCCGCCACCGCCCTCTCGTTCCTCGGCCTCTGGAAAGCGGGCAAGCGGCGCTAGGGCGTTGTCGCAAGCCATACATCTGCCGAGGCGATCGGAGCCACCGCCAGTCAGGATAAATTGCTCATGAACCAAAGAAAGATAGATCCCTGGCTAGGCCTCCGACCTCCGGAACGCTTGGGCGAGCTGTATGATCAGCTTGGTGATTTGCTCGACCAATTTGATCTGCTGGCGCGCGATACGGACTATCATGATCAGCGGCGTCATTGCGGCTTCGACGTTCTTCCGCGTGTGGCCTTTCCGATGCGTTGGCACGAGGTCCCGGCCGATAAGATAAATCGGTGCGAGTCCATGTTGAGTGGACCACTGTTTACAAGCAACGACTTTCCTTGGCCGATTACCGGGCAATGGCAGGTGCCTGCCGAGCCCTTGCTCCAGATGCGCACTACCATTCTGGAGAAAATCTGGCCGCTCGGTCTCGATGACGGGCTTGTCCAGGTCTGGATGGATGACTGGGGAACGTCGATCGTGAGATTCGTGCCTATCACGAATGTTTCGCCACGCGATCTTACGGCGCCTCCCCAACTCACGGGCGAGGCCCTTTCCAAAGAAGCATACGAGAATCCGAACGTTTATCGGGAATGGCCGGACGGACTATCTTCGCCACCTTGGTTTTTGACCGCGTTTTCATTTGTCGGTCTCGATCGCCCGCTTCATGAATTTCCGACCGTGATCGAGTATGCTTTGGAAGATTTGGACTACTACGAGGCTGAGACGACCGGCGCGCCAATCGAAAAACTTCAGGAGCTCTCGCGGAAAATTAGCGCTCAGCCATATTCCGGCGATATTTTCTCATTGACCAGCCACCCTAAAAAGCGGCTTGATCACAACGATCTGGTTTACGGGTCCTTGTTCGGAACTTTCCGGTCCGTTCAGAACAGTCCCTACGAGATTTTCGAGTCACTCGCTTTACCGCTGATCGATCTGTCTGATTACGACAAGATTTTCGATTTCGGTTACGGGGATGCGCAACTTCTCACGCCACTGGACGATCCTGGTAGCGTATTCGTTTTTGACTGGAGTACCTCCTGAAGAGGCTGCGCTCTGCCCGTACCGGTCAGGCGCATTCCAGCCAGGGTCTCTGCTCGCCGGTCTTTTCCGGGCGGCGGGGCGGGGGCAGGGTGGCGACGCGGTTCCGGCCGGCGGCCTTGGCGCGGTAGAGGGCGAGGTCCGACCTGCGGCCGAGATCGGAAAGTTGGTCGTCCGACTGCAGCTCGGCGACCCCGAAGGACGCCGTGACCGTCATGCCGTCCGCCGCCCGTACGCGCAGGTCGCGGGCGACGATGGCCCGGATATCTTCGGCGAAATCGTACGCCTCCTGTGTGTCGCGACCGGGCAGGAGGACCGCGAATTCCTCCCCGCCCATGCGCGCGACGACATCGTACCGCCCGGTCCGCTTGCGCAAGAGGTCGGCCAGTTCGCGAATGATCCGGTCGCCCGCGGCATGGCCGAAGCCGTCATTGACCGCCTTGAACCGGTCGAGGTCGAGCGTGACGAAGGCGAGCGGGCTGCCGTGGCGGCGTGCCCGTTCCACAGCACGCACGCCGTGCTTTTCGAACCCGCGGCGGTTGAGCGCACCCGACAGCGGATCCGTATCCGACCGGGCGACCATTTCCAGCATCACGTCGCGCATGATGACCAGCAGCAGGCCGAGCGCGAGCGCGATCAGCGCGATCGAGCCGATGGTCTGCGACGCGGCGGCGTAATTGGATGCGATGTAGCTTTGCGGGCTGCTCGCCGAACCGACGGCCCATGCGATTATCGGCTTGGACAGGCAGGCGAGCGCCACCAGCACGCTGACGCAGGCCAGCAGCCTGTCGAGCGCCATGCGCCGGCCCGACGACAGCACGACATGGGCCATCAGCAGGTGCAGGGCCGCATAGGGAAGCTGGTAGAGTAAGAGGCGCGCGGACGATCCGTAAGTCAGGTTGAGCAGCACCGGGATCGCCGCCAGCGACGCGATCCAGACGATCGCGAGAGCGCGCTTGGGAACCGGTCGCCGGTAATGCTGGGCGAGGCCCACCAGCCCGCAGCTCAGCGCCATCAGGTAGGTTAAGTAGATGCCGACCACCGCGAACACCGGCTGTTCCAGCCAGGGGAGGGCGAACTCCTGCACCACCACCAGCACGCCGATGCCGTACCCCGCCGCCAGCCACCACGCCCCGCGCACCGTGGGGTGCGTCTTCGCCACGACGGCGAAGGCCAGTGCGAAAAGCACCGCGACGAACAGGTTGATACTGAGAAGAAAAACGGCAGTCATGAAGCTCACCGGCGACCTGAGCAAAGGGCTACGCGATTTGTCCGAAAACCTGGTTAACAGGTGGTTGCGTACTCTACCACGCCTGTATTTGACAGTTTTTCAGCGCGGAGCGCAGGACGAAGCCGGCCTTCCTCACAGTCTTTGTTAGTCCGGAAGGGGGCGTAGCCCGCACGGGAGCCGGTCGTCGGTCGGCCCTATCGTGGCAGCTTGCTTGCCCCCATCAGCGCCTCGTCCACGCTGCGGGCGCATTGCCGGCCTTCGCGGATTGCCCAGACGACCAGGCTCTGGCCCCGGCGCATGTCGCCGCAGGCGAAGACCTGCGCTTGGCTGGTGGCGTAGTCCTGCTCGTTCGCGGAGACGGTCCCGCGATCGGTCATCTCGACGCCGACCCGGTCCAGCAGTCCGCGGCGCGTGGGGCCGGTGAAGCCCATGGCCAGCAGGATGAGGTCCGCCTTCAGCGTGAACTCGCTGCCCGCGACTTCCTCGAACTTGCGCCCGTTCCATTCGATGCGGACGCATTCCAGCCCGGCGACATCGCCGTTCTCGCCTGGGACCACGCGCTTGGTCAGCACGGACCAGTCGCGCGCGACGCCTTCCTCGTGGCTGGAGGAGGTCCGCAGCTTGAGGGGCCAGTGCGGCCAGGTCAGCGCTTTGTCCTCGCGCTCGGGCGGCTTGGGCATGATTTCCAGCTGGGTCACCCTGGCTGCGCCCTGCCGGTTGCTGGTGCCCACGCAGTCGCTGCCCGTATCGCCGCCGCCGATCACGATGACGTGCTTGTCCTTGGCCGTCAGCGTGCCGCGCGGGGCGGCGCGCACTTCGTCGTCGCCCGCATTGCGCTTGTTCTGCTGGGTCAGGAATTCCATCGCGAGGCGCACACCGGGCAGTTCGGCGCCGGGGATTTCCAGCTGGCGCGCCTCTTCCGCGCCGCCGGCCAGGACGATCGCGTCGAAATTGTCCTGCAGCGCGCGGAAGCTGACATCGACGCCCACCTCGCTGCTCGTCTTGAACACGACGCCTTCGGCTTCCATCTGCACCGCCCGGCGGTTGATGAGGTGCTTTTCCATCTTGAAGTCGGGAATGCCGTAGCGAAGCAGCCCGCCGATCCGGTCCGATTTCTCGAACACGGTGACCGCGTGGCCGACGCGGGCCAGCTGCTGCGCGCAGGCTAGGCCCGCCGGGCCGGAACCGATGACCGCGACGGACTTGCCGGTCGGCCGGTCGGGCTTGGCCGGTTCAATCCAGCCTTCGCGCCAGCCGCGGTCCACGATGGCGCATTCGATGCTCTTGATGGTGACCGGCGCGTCCACGATGTTGAGCGTGCACGCCGCCTCGCACGGGGCGGGGCAGATGCGGCCGGTGAACTCGGGGAAATTGTTGGTCGAATGGAGGACCGCCAGCGCGTTCTTCCAGTCGTCCTCGTAGACCAGGTGGTTCCAGTCCGGGATGATGTTGTTCACCGGGCAACCCGTATGGCAGTACGGGATACCGCAATTCATGCAGCGCGCGGCCTGTTCGCGCAGCGCGTCCCCGGAATGCGGACGCACGAATTCCTTGTAGTGACCCAGCCTTTCGGCCGGATCGTCATAGGTGCGATCCTTGCGCTCGAATTCGAGGAAGCCGGTTTCCTTGCCCATAAGTCCTACTCCGCGGCCACGCTGGCCGCCTCTTCGCGCTCGTCCTGCAGGGACTCGAGCGCGCGGCGATAATCGGTCGGCATGACCTTCACGAACTTCGTCAGCGCATTGTCCCAGTCGTCCAGCAGGTCCGCGGCGCGCTGGCTGCCGGTGTGCAGCTTGTGCCGTTCGATCAGGATGCGCAGGCGTTCCGCGTCGTGGCGCAGCATGTCGCCCATGCCGGTATTGCCGACGGATGCGGCCCGCTGCTGCGGACGGCCGGTGCCGTCTTCCTCGTCCGGTCCGGCGCCGATCCGTTCCAGCTCGACCTGTGCGAGGTTGCAGCGTTGGTGGAAGGTGCCCTTGGGATCGTAGACATAGGCGACCCCGCCGCTCATCCCGGCGGCGAAGTTGCGCCCGGTGCGGCCCAGCACGGCGACGACGCCGCCGGTCATGTATTCGCAGGCATGGTCGCCCGCGCCTTCCACCACCGCGACGGCACCGGAATTGCGGACGGCGAAACGCTCGCCCGCGACGCCGTTGAAATAGGCCTCGCCCGCGATCGCGCCGTAGAGGACGGTATTGCCCACGATGATGTTCTTGCGCGGATTGCGGTCGACACCTTCGGGCTGGCGCACGATGATCCGGCCGCCCGACAGGCCCTTGCCGACATAGTCGTTGGCATCGCCCGTCAGGTCCAGCGTGACACCGTGCGCGAGCCAGGCGCCGAAGCTCTGCCCGGCGACGCCGGTCAGGTTCACGCGGATCGTTTCCGGCTTGAGGCCGGCATGGCCGTGCGTGCGGGCGATCTCGCCCGACAGCATGGCGCCGACCGTGCGGTTGACGTTGCGGATCTCGCGTTCGAGCACCACCGGCTCGCCCCGTCCGATCGCGCCTTCGCATGCCGCGATCAGCTCGTTGTCCATCGCCGCGGCGAGGCCGTGATCCTGCTCTTCCGTATGGCGCAGCGACTGGCCTTCGCGCAGTTCGACCGGGCTGAGCAGTCGGGTCAGGTCGATGCCCTGCGCCTTCCAGTGACGCTTGGCCTTGCGCATGTCGAGCCGGTCGACCCGGCCGACCATTTCCTCGACCGTGCGGAAGCCCATCTCGGCCATGATCTGGCGCAGTTCCTCGGCCACGAAGAAGAAGTAGTTGATCACGTGTTCGGGCGTGCCGGTGAAGCGCTTGCGCAGTTCGGGGTCCTGCGTCGCCACCCCCACCGGGCAGGTGTTGAGGTGGCACTTGCGCATCATGATGCAGCCTGCGGCGATCAGCGGCGCGGTCGCGAAGCCGAACTCGTCCGCCCCAAGCAGCGCGCCGATGGCGACATCGCGCCCGGTGCGAAGGCCGCCGTCCACCTGCACTGCGATCCTGCTGCGCAGGTCGTTCAGCAGCAGCGTCTGCTGCGTTTCGGCGAGGCCGATCTCCCACGGGGAGCCCGCGTGCGTCAGGCTGGTCAGCGGCGATGCGCCGGTCCCGCCCTCGTAGCCGGAGATCGTGACATGGTCCGCGCGCGCCTTGGAAACGCCCGCGGCAACTGTGCCGACGCCGACTTCGGAGACGAGCTTCACCGAAATGCGCGCGCTCGGCTGCACGTTCTTCAGGTCGTGGATCAGCTGGGCGAGATCCTCGATCGAATAGATGTCATGGTGCGGTGGCGGACTGATGAGGCCCACCCCCGGGGTCGAATGGCGCACGGCGCCGATCCGCTTGTCCACCTTGTGGCCGGGCAACTGGCCGCCTTCTCCGGGCTTTGCGCCCTGCGCCATCTTGATCTGGATGTCGTCGGAATTGACGAGGTATTCGGTGGTGACCCCGAACCGGCCGCTCGCGACCTGCTTGATCCGGCTGCGCATGGAATCGCCATTGTCTAGCGGCACGAACCGTTCCGGTTCCTCCCCGCCTTCGCCGGTGTTGGAGCGCCCGCCGATCCGGTTCATCGCGATCGCCAGGGTGGAGTGCGCCTCGTGGCTGATCGAACCGAAGCTCATCGCGCCGGTGCTGAACCGCTTCACGATTTCGGATGCCGGTTCGACCTCGGACAGGTCGAGCGGCTGTTCGGCCTTCTTGAGATCCATCAGGCCGCGGATGGTCAGCAGCCGTTCGGACTGTTCGTTCACCGATTTGGCGAATTGTGCGTAGTTTTCCGGCTTCTCGCCCCGCACCGCATGCTGCAGGTCGGCGACATTGGCGGGCGTCCAGGCATGATCCTCGCCCCGGAGGCGGTACTGGTAGATCCCCCCCACATCGAGCATTCCGGCGTAGAGCGGATCGTCGCCATAGGCGATCGCGTGGCGGCGCACGGTTTCCTCGGCGACTTCGGTCAGGCCGATGCCCTCGATCGTCGTAGCCGTTCCGGTAAAATAGGCTTCGATGAAATCACCGGACAGGCCCACCGCGTCGAAGATCTGCGCCCCGCAGTATGACTGGTAAGTGCTGATGCCCATCTTGGACATGACCTTCAGGATGCCCTTGCCGACCGCCTGGATGTAATTGGCGCGGACATCGTCTGCCGCCATGTCGGGGAACTTGCGGGCGCGCAGGTCCTCCAGCGTCTCGAAGGCGAGATAGGGGTTGATCGCTTCCGCGCCGTAACCGGCGAGCACGCAGTAATGATGCACCTCGCGCGCCTCGCCCGTCTCCACCACCAGTCCGGTCTGCATCCGCAGGCCCTGCCGGACGAGGTGATGGTGGACCGCCGCCGTCGCGAGCAGGGCCGGCATCGGCACCCGGTCCGGACCCTGCGCACGGTCGGACAGGATCAGGATGTTGTGGTCCTGCAGTACCGCCTCGGTCGCGGCCCAGCACATTTCCTTCAGCGCCATCGCGAGGCCGTCCGCGCCGCTTGCCGCGTCCCAGGTGATGTCGACCGTCGCCGTGCGGAACGCGCCGTCCAGCGTCGTTTCGACGGAGCGGATCTTCGCCACGTCCTCGTTCGTCAGGATCGGCTGCGCGATTTCGAGTCGCTTGTGCGTACCCGCATCGCGGCCCAGCAGGTTGGGGCGCGGGCCGATCATGGACAGGAGGCTCATCACCAGCTCCTCGCGGATCGGGTCGATCGGCGGATTGGTGACCTGCGCGAAGTTCTGCTTGAAATAGTCGTAGAGTGGGCGGCTGCGATTGCTCAGCACCGCGATCGGCGTGTCGGTGCCCATCGACCCGATCGGATCGCCGCCATGCATGCCCATCGGTTCCAGGAAGCGGGTCAGGTCTTCCTGCGTGTAACCGAAGCTCTGCTGCCGCTTCAGGAGCGGGATGTCCGATTCCGCGATCGCGGCCAGTTCCGGATCAAGCGTGTCGAGGTCTTCCAGCTTGTACTGCGCGGCTTCCAGCCAGCGGGCGTAGGGATGCAAGCCGGCGAGTTCCGCCTTCAGTTCCGCATCCTCCACGATCCGGCCTTCCTCGAGGTCGATCAGCAGCATCTTGCCCGGCTGCAGGCGCCATTTGCGCGTGATTTCGCTTTCCGCGAACGGCAGCACGCCGCTCTCGCTGGCGAGGCAGACGAGATCGTCCTTCGTGGTGCACCAGCGCGCCGGGCGCAGGCCGTTGCGATCGAGCGTGGCGCCGATCTGGCGCCCGTCGGTGAAGCACACCGCGGCCGGGCCGTCCCACGGTTCCATCAGTGCCGCGTGGTATTCGTAGAAAGCGCGCAGTTCGGGATCCATCAGCGGGTTCTTCCCCCACGCTTCCGGGACCAGCATCATCATCGCATGGGCGAGGCTGTATCCGCCCGCCAGCAGCAGTTCGAGCGCGTTGTCGAGGCAGGCCGTGTCGCTTTGCCCGTGCGGGATCAGCGGCCACATCTTGTCGAGGTCCGCGCCCAGCAGTTCGGATTCCATCGTCCGGCGGCGCGCGTTCATCCAGTTCACATTGCCGCGAACCGTGTTGATCTCGCCATTGTGCGCGGTGAAGCGATAGGGGTGCGCGAGCCGCCAGCTGGGGAAGGTGTTGGTGCTGAAACGCTGGTGCACCAGCCCGAAGGCGGACACGCAGTCCGGATCGCGCAGATCGTCGTAGAACGAGCCGACCTGATTCGCCAGCAGCAGGCCCTTGTAGACGATGGTGCGCGAGGAGAAGGACGGGATGTAGGCTTCGGTCAGGCCCGGCAGGTCCAGCTTTTCCGCCAGCTTGCCGAGCGGGTTGAGCGTCTGCTTGCGGATGACGATCAGCTTGCGCTCGAACGCGTCCTGGTCGGCGCAGTTCTCGCCGCGCGCGATGATGCACTGGCGGATCACCGGCATGGAGGCGAGCACCGCCTTGCCGAGCCCGTCCATGGTCAGCGGAACGTCGCGCCAGCCGACGACGCGCTGGCCTTCCTTCTCGGCGAATTTTTCCAGCTGCGCGGTCACGAATTCGCGCGCCTTTTCGTCCTGCGGCAGGAAGCAGGCCGCGACGGCATAATCGCCCGGCTGCGGCAGGTCGTGGCCTTCGGCCTCCGCCCAGCGGCGGAACAGCGGATCGGGGACTTGCAGCAGGATGCCCGCGCCATCGCCCAGCAGCGGATCCGCGCCGACGGCGCCGCGGTGATCGAGGTTGGCGAGAATCTCGAGCGCCTGGCCTACGATTTCGTGCGATTTCGCGCCCTTGATGTGCGCGATCATGCCGACGCCGCAGGCGTCGTGCTCGTTGCGCGGATCGTACAGGCCCGAAACCGGGGGAAATCCCATCAAAACACCTCGTCATGCCAGATGCCCGCGCGCCCCCGGGGGGCGGAATGCGGGCAGGAAAAGCGATCTGCGAATCCCCGAAACCGGGAATTATCTGTCGCGTGGCGCCTTAATGACGAAACGAAATGTTTTTTGCAACTGCGAGCAAGGAGATAGTCCGGGCCGGGAACCGGACCATGGTGTCGATGCGGCCGGCAGTCTGGCGGATCAGTTGCCGCCGCTCATCCGCTGCAGCTTTTCGAGAGCCTCGCGAAGCGCGCGTTCCGTATCGTTAGGTACGGCACTGGCAGGTTTCGGCTGCGCACTGCCGACCGGTGCATCGAACTTGCGCGGGGTGAAATCGCCCGAATCCATGTTTTCGTATGCACTGGCAGTATCCCCTTCGCGGACCGGTCCGTCGCTGGCCGGGAAAGCCGCGCCCTTTTCCTGACCGGGGAACACCACGACCTGGCGGGGATGCTCGTCTTCCTCGTCGGCTTCGTCGATGCGGACGAAGTCTCCACCCCCGCCGAGCGACGAACGCATGGAGAGGAGCGAGCTGTAGGCGTCCTGGCTCTCGGCCGCGATGCTCTCGTTCTCGGCATCCGCCTCGAACTCGGCTTCGGCACGGGCAACCCCGGCGCGTTTCATGTAGTCGGACAGGTCGAGCGCGAGCGGACCGTCATCGTCCTCGCCGTATCCGTCCTCGTCTTCCTCATCGAGATCGAGCGGCTGGCCGAACGGATTGAACGGCGTGCGTTCGGGAAGGGCGGCTTCTTCGGAAGCCGGTTGCGGCTGCGCAGGCGCGGCGTCCTTCTCGGGACGGCGGAACACCATCGGCGTGTTCGCATCCTGCGCGGGCTGCGGTGCAAGATCGGCGGCGGAGCGGTTTTCCAGCGCGAAGGCCAGGCGCTCGACCAGCTCGACGAGGCCCATGTCGGCCAGCGGCTTGGTCGCGATAGCGGGCAGGTCGCGCTCGGCGGCCGCGGGTTCGGCGGGTTCTTCGACCGAGTGCGCCTGTGCGGATTGCGACGGCGCGTCGAGGTCCGTGTGCTCCGGCGGATCGAAATCGGCGAACGGGTTGTAGTCGCTACGCGGTGCGAAACTTTCGGTCATGTCGGGCCCATCCTCGGCAGGCAGTTCGGGTTCTGGTTCGGCGGTCGCCTGCTCTTGTCCGCGCGTGTCGTGCAGGAAGGCTGCGTCGAAATCGGGTTCTTCGATTTCGGCATCCTCACTGAGGGCATCGTCAACGAAGGCGTCATCGGCGAAGGCGAGCGGTTGCGCGGTTTCTGCCGGCGCAGGCGAGTCCTCGATCGGAAGTTCGTCGTTCGCGAGCGGCAGCGGGCTCTCGTCCTCGTCCGCCAGCTCGGTCAGTTCGAGCGCGTCGAAATCGGCTTCGTCCCCGTCATCCCCGGCGTCGTCCCCGGCATCCTCGCTGGCACCGGGCACGGGGGCGTGATCGAGAAATTCGCTCGGTCCGCTCTCGTCGGCGAGCGACAGGGCGCGGCGCCGGCCGAGATAGGGCGGGCGCGCGGGTGCATCCTGTTCGTCCACGGGTTCGTCGAGACTGTCGGAGCCCAGTTCGCTGCGGGCGGCGATCGGCTGCCTCGCCACGAGCGGACCGCTCGGCTTGGCAGGCTCCGCGACGCTGTTGCCCGATGCGACGCGCCGCGCGAGCAGCAGGCCCATCACGACGCCGACGGCGGCAAGGGCGACGGCGATCACCAGGCGCGTGGTCATGCCGACCATGGGCCGCCCGGCCTCGTCCAGGCCGCCAAGGCCCATGTTCACATAGAGGCTTTGCGGCAGGATCAGGCTGCCGATGCCCAGCAATGCCGCGAACCACAGCGCGACCACGGCCGGAAAGGCGCGATGCGCACTGATCGGCACGGAAGATCGCCTGGTCTGGTTGTCTGTGCCCGTCACTCGGGTCCGTCCCCTGTTGTCAGCCCTGCGGGACCCGCTGCGGGTTTTGCGCACCGGATGCCCCTTCGACGGAGCGGCCTAGCAAGTTGTGGTAAACGGATTGATAACGCTGAACGTTCTTGGCCCAGTCGTGGTGCTCGGCGACATGCGCTCGCCCCGCATCGCGCATCCGGTCCCATGCTTCGCGCCGGTCGAGGAGATGGGCCAGGACACCGGCGCAGTCGGCGGGATCGTCCGGCGCGAACAGCACGCCCGTCACGTCCGGCTCGATCAGTTCGCGATGCCCGCCGACATCGCTCGCCGCCACGATCCGTCGCTGCGCCATCGCTTCCAGCGGCTTCAGCGGCGTGACCAGATCGGTCAGGCGCGATTTCTTGCGCGGATAGGCGAGCACGTCGATCAGCGAGTAGTACCGCTCCACTTCGGCGTGGGGCACGCGGCCGGTGAAGTGGATGGCATCGCGCGCCGGCGATGCCGCCGCTTGTGCCCGCAACGCCTCGTCCCGCGGGCCGCCGCCGACAAGCAGCAGGCGGGCGTCCGCATGGCGCTCCCGCAAAAGGGGCAGGGCGGCGATCAGGTCGTCCAGCCCTTCGTAGTCGTAGAAGCTGCCGATAAAGCCGATGACCGGCGCATCGCCGATGCCGAGTTCGGCGGCCAGTTGCTCGTCGCGCGGCGGCGGCTCTCCGAAGAGCGAGAGGTCCACCCCGTTGGGCGAGAGGCCGATCCGGTCGCGGTCGAAGCCGCGCGCCGCGAGATCGTCCCGCAGGCCGTTGCAGATGGTGAACACCCGGTCGGCATGACGCACGACATGGTTTTCGAGCTGGCGCGTCAGGCGATACTTCACCGATGCCTCGCGGCCCGTGCCGTTCCCGACCGCCGCGTCTTCCCAGAACGCCCGGATCTCGTAGACGACCGGGATACCAAGGGCGCGTCCCGCACGGATCGCGGCGAGCCCGCACAGGGCGGGCGAATGGGCGTGCAGGATATCGGGCCGCCATTCCTTCGCGAGGGCGACGATGGCCTCCGCGAGGCGCGCGACCTCGCGCCATTCGGACAGGCCCGGCAGGCCGCCCGCTTCGCCCGGCGTGCGATGGAAGGTGAGGCCGTCCACCGTCTCCACCTGCGGACCGTCGGCCGCGTGCCGTTGCCCTGTGATGCCGCGCACCTCCAGCCCCGCGGCCTGCTGCGCCGTCAGGATAGCGCGCGTGCGGAACGTGTAGCCGCTGTGCATCGGCAGCGAATGGTCGAGGACGTGGAGCACCCGTGTCATGCCGCAGCCCATGGCACGGGCATGTTTAACGCGCCGTCAACTGCGTCCTGCTAGCCCGATGGAAACCTTCGCGACGGATGGCTGTCCGCCGCGCTCATGGCTGCCTTTTTGCTGGAAACACGCCCCCCAAGTGATCGACTATTTCGCCCTTGCCCTTGCCCATGGCCTCCTGCTGATCGCCCTGCTGCGACTGGCGGGCCGCAAGGCGCTGGACGAGGAACCGGAGCTGGAAGCGCGCGAACGGCGCCGGCGGGACGAGCCGACCGATGCTTGACCTCGCGCTGTTCGCCTTTGTCGGCCTGTTCATCCTGCTGGGCTTCCGGCGCCCGTTCCTGTGGGTGCTGGCCTATCTCTACATCGACATCCTCGCGCCGCAGAAGATCGGCTGGGCGATCACGCCCATGTTCCCGATCTCCTTCATCGCGTTCTGCGCCGCCTTTGCCGGCTGGATCCTGACCGACAGCAAGAAGGGCGCGGCCTTTACCGTGCGGCAAGGCATCATGCTGGCGCTGCTGCTCTATTGCGGCTGGACCACGCTGGGCGCTGCCTTCCCGGTCGAGGCGCAGTTCAAGTGGGAATGGGTGTGGAAGGCGATGGTGTTCGCGATCTTCCTGCCGTTGACCCTGACCACGAAGCTGCGGCTGGAAGCGGCCTTGCTGGTCATGGTCCTGACCCTGTCCGCCATCGTCATCGCGACGGGCCTGAAGACGGTCGGCGGCGGCGGCGGGTACGAGAGCCTGTATTATTTCGTGAACGACAATAGCGGCCTCTACGAAAGCTCCACGCTGGCGACAGTCGCGATCGCCTCGATCCCGATCATGATCTGGTTCACCAGATACGGCACGATCTTCACGCCCGACTGGCGCGTGAAGGCCTTCGCCTACGCGCTGATCTTCGCCAGCCTGCTGATCCCCGTCGGCACGGAGGCGCGCACGGGCCTCCTCTGCATCGCGGCGCTCGGCGCACTGGCTCTGCGCGTGGTGAAGAAGCCGGTGATGTTCATCGTGGCGGGCGGTGTGCTGGGACTGTGCGCGCTGCCTTTCCTGCCGCAAAGCTATTACGACCGCATGGCCACCATCGGCAGCCCGGAAGGGGACGAAAGCGCCTCCACCCGCGTGGCGGTGTGGGCATGGACCATCGATTACGCGGCCGAGCACCCGATGGGCGGCGGGTTCGACGCCTACCGCGCGAACAAGTTCACCTACGATATGCCGGTGCGCGAGGGCGAGGGGAACACGGTCGCGGTCGAATATGTCGAGGTCACCGACGAGGCGCGCGCCTATCACTCGGCGATTTTCGAGATGCTGGGGGAGCAGGGCTATCCGGGGCTGGCGCTGTGGATCCTGCTGCACGTCACCGGTCTGTGGCAGATGGAGAAGCTGGCGCGGCGCTTCCGCAACCGGGTGGAGGTCCACGGGCACACGCACGAGGCTTGGCTGGGGCCGCTCGCCACGGCGCTGCAGTTCGCCCAGGTCGTTTACCTGGTCGGCGCGCTGTTCCAGGGCATCGCCTACCAGCCCTTCGTCCTGATGCTGATCGCGCTGCAATGCGCGCTCTGGACCTATGCGCGGCGAATCGAAAAGGCGTGGCCCGTGACCGAAACGAGAGCCCGCCAACGGCGTGCCGCGAGACGTAACCGCAATGCCGTAACGGCAGGAGACGCCGCGTTGCGCTGACCCTTGCGATACGCCATGACGCCCCCAGTTCCACCGGGTATCCCGTAAAGAAGGAGAGGCGCATGAGTCCGCAGGAAATCGCAGCCAAGACCGGCGAAAACATCGGCACCAGCGAATGGGTCGAGATGAGCCAGGACCGGATCAACCAGTTCGCCGAGGCGACGGGCGACCACCAGTTCATCCACGTCAACGAGGAAGCGGCCAAGATGACGCCGTTCGGCGGCACCATCGCGCACGGCTTCCTGACGCTGTCGATGATCCCGTATCTCAGCGCCCAGAGCGACCTGCCCAAGCCCGACGGCATCAAGATGGCCGTCAACTACGGTGGCAACAAGACGCGCTTCATCAACCCGGTGCGCAGCGGCAAGAAAATCCGCGGCCACTGGAAGCTGCTGGAAATGGTCGAGAAGCGGCCAGGCCAGTGGCAGCAGACGGTCGAGATCACCATGGAGATCGAAGGCGAGGAAAAGCCCGCCCTGATCTGCGAATGGATGACGATGTTCTTCGTCTGAACCGACCCTTCCGAATTTTTCGAGACACGCCAAACTGAAGGATTTCGAACATGCGTGACGCAGTCATCGTTTCAACCGCCCGCACCGCCATCGGCCGGGCCTACAAGGGCGGCTTCAACGCCACGCCCGGCGCCACGCTGGGCAGCCATTCCCTGAAGCCCGCGATCGAGCGCGCCGGAATCGAGCCGGGCGAAGTCGACGACGTGATCTGGGGCGCGGCGCTGCAACAGGGCGCGCAGGCCGGCAACCTGGGCCGCCAGGTGGCGCTGCGCAGCGGTTGCCCCATCGGCGTGTCCGGCATGACCATCGACCGCCAGTGTTCGTCCGGCCTCATGTCGATCGCGACCGCCGCCAAGCAGGTGATGGTCGACAACATGAACATCGTGGCCGCCGGCGGCCAGGAATCGATCAGCCTGGTGCAGACCGCCGAAATGCGCGTCATGCCCGATCCGGAACTGATCGCCATGCACGGCGCGATCTACATGCCGATGCTCCAGACCGCGGAAACGGTCGCCAAGCGGTATGGCATCACGCGCGAGCAGCAGGACGAATATGCGCTCGCCAGCCAGCAGCGCACCGCCGCCGCGCAGGAAGCGGGCAAGTTCGATGACGAGATCGTGCCGGTCACGACCATGATGAACGTCAAGGACAAGGAAACCGGCGAAGTCAGCCAGCAGGAAGTCACGATCGACAAGGACGAGGGCAACCGTCCCTCGACCACGCTCGAAGGTCTCTCCAGCCTGCAGCCGGTGATGGGTCCGGACACGACAATCACCGCGGGCAATGCGAGCCAGCTTTCCGACGGATCGAGCGCCTGCATCGTCATGGAAGCCAAGGAAGCGGAAAAGCGCGGCCTGACTCCGCTGGGCCGTTATGTCGGCATGGCGGTTGCCGGGACGGAGCCGGACGAAATGGGCATCGGCCCGATCTTCGCCATTCCCAAGCTGCTCGAACGCACCGGCGTGAAGCTGGAAGAGGTCGGCCTGTGGGAGCTGAACGAGGCCTTCGCGGTGCAGGTCCTTTATTGCCGCGACAAGCTTGGCATCGACAACGACATCCTGAACGTCAACGGCGGCTCGATCTCCATCGGCCATCCCTACGGCATGACCGGCGCGCGCTGCACCGGCCACGCCCTGATCGAAGGCAAGCGCCGTGGTGCGAAGTACGTCGTCGTCACGATGTGCGTCGGCGGCGGGATGGGCGCGGCAGGAATGTTCGAAATCCTGTAAAGCTGTGGTATCGGTGGTCGCGATTGGAGAACGCATGCGTTTCGTCGCGACCACCGCCCTCATCCTGGCCCTCACCGCTTGCGAGCGGACCCCGATACCGAGCGAATCGTCCGACACGCAGAGTGTCGATGCGGGAGGGCAGGACGCCGATGCCGCGCCTGACCCCGACGCGAAGGCCACGGGCGGGGAAGATGCCCAAAAATCGCGAACCGGCCCGGAATACACCTCCGCCTTCACCAAGTTCGATCTCGCCACGTGCGAGACCCTGACCGAGGAGCGGGAGGAAGGCAGCAGCGCGACCTATCGCTGCCCGGGCTACCAGGGCATCCCGATCTTCGTCCAGGAAGGCGACGGCCGCTTCGATATGGATGCCGGCGCCGACAACAAGCGGTTCCAGACGCTGAGCGCGTTCAACGATTTCTTCGACACGATCGAATGGCGGATGAAGGACGGCAAGCCCTTTGCGATTATCGTGCGATACCGCGACGCCACGATGGAAAACGCGAAGGCCGGGCGCACGGTGCTGGCCGTGGAGAAGATCGGCGGCGAAGGAACCGCCGGCTGTCGCATCGCCCAGATCGCCGGGAACACGGACGATGCGAACGCCCGCGCACGCGCGATGGCGGACGAACGGGCGGAGGATTTCGCATGCATCGGCGAGCCCGTCTATGTGGGCGACGCGCGCTGAGGCCTGACCGCGGAAAGGCCGCGGGCGCGGGCGGTCCGGCGTGATGGGGGCGGTCGAGATCCTCGGCATCGCGGCCAGTGTCAGCCTGCTGTCCGGCTGGCGGCTTTATCTGTGCGTGCTGGCGACGGGCCTTGCCATGCGGTTCGGCGCGTTGCCGCTCCCCGAACATCTCGAAAGCCTTGCCGTGCTGGCCAATCCGTGGGTGCTGGGCATTGCTACAACGGCAGCGGCGGCGGAATTCTTCGCCGACAAGGTGATGTGGCTCGATTCGCTGTGGGACACCGTGCACACGGCGGTGCGGCCGGTCGGCGGCGCGCTCCTCGCCCTCGCGATCGTCGATCCCTCCGATCCCGCGACGCAGGTCGTCGCCTTCCTGCTCGGCGGCAGCGGCGCTCTGCTGGCGCATGGCGGAAAGGCGGGTGCGCGTGCCGTCGTGAACACCAGCCCCGAACCGGTCAGCAATGTCGCCGCCTCCACGGTGGAGGACATCGCGGCGGTCGGACTGCTCTGGGTGGCGTACGAATATCCCTGGATCGCCGCCGGGATCGCCGTGTGCCTGCTGACGCTCGTCGTCTGGCTTCTCGTGATGGTCCGGCGTGTTCTCGGGCGGCTTTTCGGCAACCGGCACCTTCGCCGCGAGTGATGTCCGCGCGTCGGGTCAGTCCCTGACGAGTGCGCGCAGCGCTTCGATCCGGTCGGCCTCGTGCACCGGCTTGTCCCAGCGGATGCGGTGGATGCGCGGAAAGCGCATGGCGAGGCCGCTCTTGTGCCGCTTGCTCTGGTGGACGCTGTCGAACGCGACTTCGAAGACCAGGCTGCGATCGGTTTCGCGGACCGGGCCGAAGCGGTTGACCGTGTTCTGGCGGACGTGCCGGTCGAGTTTCTTCAGTTCCTCGTCGGTGAAGCCCGAATAGGCCTTGCCCACCGGCAACAGCTCCGCGCCGCCATCGGGGTCGCCGTCCCAGCAGCCGAAGGTGTAGTCGGAATAAAAGCTGGACCGCTTGCCGCTGCCGCGCTGGGCATACATCAGGACCGCGTCGATCAGCAGCGGGTCGCGCTTCCATTTGTACCACAGGCCGGTCTTGCGGCCGGCTACGTAGGGGCTGTCGCGCCGCTTCAGCATCAGCCCCTCGATCGCGTCGTCGCGGGTGCCTTCGCGGATCTGTGCCAGGTGCTCGAAATCGCGCGCATCGACGATCTGCGACAGGTCGAAGCGCGCCGCCGGAAGGCGTGCCATCAGCTTTTCGAGGATGGCGCGTCGCTCGGACCACGGTTTCTCCCGCAGGTTCTCCCCTTCCAGCGAAAGCACGTCGTAGACGCGCACGAAGGCCGGGCTCTCGCGCAGCATCTTCTTGCTGACCGTTTTGCGACCGAGGCGCTGCTGCAAGGCGTTGAAGCTGGCTGCGCCGCCCGCTTCCCCGCCCTGCGTGGCCCCCTGGACCAACAGCTCGCCATCGAGGATCGCGGGGAAATCGAGCGCGTCCAGCATCTCGGGAAAGGTATGCGAGATATCGTCCCCGCCGCGCGAATAGAGGCGCGTTTCCCCGCCTGCATGGACCAGCTGCACGCGGATCCCGTCCCACTTCCACTCAGCGACGTAATCCTCGAGGCTGACCACGGTCTCTTCCAGCGGATGGGCCAGCATGAAAGGCTTGAACAGCGGCAGCCCGCCGATATCGGGCGGATCGGCCCCGTCGGCCGCCCATGCGAACAGCTCGGGGTAAGGGGGGCGCATCCCGTGCCAGTATTCCTCCACATCCTCCACCGGCACGTCGAACGCCTGCGCGAAGGCGACCTTGGCGAGCCGCGTGGAAACGCCGATCCGCATGCCCCCCGTCGCGAGCTTGAGCAGGGCGTAGCGCCCCGGCGGGTCGAGCCGGTCGAGCAGGGCAGGCAGTTCGGTCGTCACGGACTTGCGAGTCATCGCTTCCAGCGCGGCCACGGCTTCGGACACCGATGGAGCCGGATCGACGGGCGCGGCGGCACCCATCTGCGCGGTGTCCCACAACAGGCTGGCCGTTTCCGCCGTGTCGCCGACGAAGTCCCGGCTCAGCGTCCATAGCGCGGGATCGATCCGGTCCTTCATGATGGTGCGAATGGTGCCGGACTTGACTGCCGGGAAGTCCAGACCGTCCGTCAGGGCCGCCATCGCCCAGCCGCGATCCGGATCGGGCGTCGCGCGCAGGTATTCGGCGATCAGGCGCAGCTTCTCGTTGCGGCTGCGCGTGTAGATAAGGGCATCGATGAGGGCGGCGAAATTTTCCATGTATGGTGAAAGTGCGATCCTCAGTCCTGCAGGATCACTTCGACGCGGCGGTTCTTTTGCCGCCCGTCCTCGTTGTCGGTCCCGTCCGGGTTGGCATTGGGCGCGGTCGGGCGGTCTTCCCCGTATCCGGTCACTTCCATCCGGTCTCCGGGTACCTGGTGCACGTCCTTCAGGAAGTCGCGCACCGCCTGCGCCCGGGCCCGCGACAGGCGATCGTTGTAGCCGTCGTCGCCCTTGGAATCGGTATGGCCCTCGACGGCGATTGTCGGCGGTTCCTCCGCATCGATCAGCTGCGCCAGCTTGGCGAGGACGGGGCGCGCACTCTCGCGGATCTCGGCCTTGTCGAAATCGAACAGGACATCGCCCGGCAGCGAAACGACGGTTCCGCGCGCCGTTTCGGTCGCGCCGAGTTCCGAACGGATGTTCTCGACCGAAGTGACCGAGCTGCGGCTGGGCTGCCCGTCGCCGGTCGAGGACCCGGCGCCTGCGGCCAGCTTCATCGACGACTGCGGCGCGGGCCGCCCGTTAGACAGACGGCTCAGTTTTTTTTTGAGCCGTCGTCCGAAAAGGCTGCCTCTTCCAAGGGCAGGTTTATGCGAAAGCCCGGCGTATTCGTGTGCTGGTTGCTGGTCTGGTTGCCGTCATTGACGATCAGCGTCGCGGTCTCGCCTTCCGGCAACTGGCCAAGGAAGACCAGTTCCGCTTCCATCCTCTGGCCGGGCTGGATCGTCAGCTGCTCGTTGTTGGTGGGCGCGGACAGGAACAGCTTCGTACCGCTGCCGGTCACCAGATAGGTATCGTCATTGCCGTACTGGTTGAGGCGGACTTCGGAATCGCGGCCATTGGTCACGATCGCATTGATGACCGTTTCCGATGGTTTCACCTGCAGGGACGTCAGCTGCAGCACCACCCGGTTGGGGTGGGCTTCCTGGATATTGAGCGCCATCGGCTCGCCGCCGCCGAACAACTGGGCCGTCAGGGACGGGCCCTCGGGCGTCATGTCCTGCGTTTCGCCGTCTTCGCTCGCGGCCTTCTCTTCCGAGGATGTGAGGCCGCATCCGGCCAGTGCCATGGCGGGGATAAGGGTCAGGGCCAGAACGCGCTTCATCGAACGTCTCCTCGTGACGGGGCTATCGGCCAACGATGTTAGGCAGATGCGGGTTCCATGTCACTCGTCCTCGTCCTCGCGCCCGACCAAGGCCAGTGCGCGGGCCTTGCGCTGGTGCAGCTGGCACCAGCGGAGCAAGGCATCCTCGCGTCCGTGCGTGATCCAGCTTTCCTGCGCGTCGACCTGGCGGATCGTGTCGGTCAGTTCGCCCCAGTCGGCATGATCGGAAATCACCAGCGGCAGTTCGACGTTTCTCTGCCGCGCGCGCTGGCGCACGCGCATCCATCCCGACGCCATGGCGGTGATCGGTTCGGGCAGGCGGCGGCTCCAGCGATCGTTGAGCGCAGACGGGGGCGATACGACGATATGCCCGCGCATCTCGTCCTTCGTCGCATCGGCCACCAGACGCAATTCGCCGAGCGGCACGCCCCATTCCTCGTAGAGGCGGCACATGCGCTCCATCGCGCCGTGGAGGTAGATCGGTTCGGAATAGCCCGCGGCGCGCAGTTCGGCGATAACGCGCTGCGCCTTGCCCAGGGCATAGGCGCCGATCAGCACGCACCGTTCGGGATGGGCTGCCAGCCGGTCGAGCAGCTTGCGCATCTCGTCCTCGATCGGCGGGTGGGTGAAGACCGGCAGGCCGAAGGTCGCCTCGGTGATGAACACGTCGCACGGCGTGACCTGGAAGGGCGGGCAGGTCGGATCGGCACGGCGTTTGTAATCGCCCGTCACCACGACCCGTTCGCCGGCATGTTCGAGCAGGATCTGCGCGCTGCCCAGTACGTGCCCGGCGGGGATGTAGGTCGCATCGACTCCGCCCTTCAGGCGGACGGTCTGGCCGTACTCCACCGGTTTGGAGCCCTTGCGGGTGTTGTAGCGCAACCGCATGATCGCCAGCGTTTCGGGCGTGGCGTAGGTTTGGCCGTGCCCGCCGCGCGCGTGGTCCGCATGGCCATGGGTGACAAGCGCCCGGTCCGCCTCTCGCGAGGGATCGATCCATGCATCGGCGGGCACGACATGGATGCCGTGCGGATGCGGCTGGATCCAGGAGAAGGGCGCGCTCACGGATGTGCGAACGGACGGGCACGACGGCCGGTTCCGGAGGTGGACCCGGCCATCGCTACCGTTCGATCCGTCCTAGCCGTTCCCGTTTTCGGGGCCGGACGCGCTTTCCTCGTTCGCATCGCTTTCGGGCTTGGACGTATCCGGCTTCGTCGCTTTCTTCGCGGCCGGTTTCTTGCGTTTCGCCTTTGCCTTGGGCGGGGCGGGGGTCAGTTCGAAATCCGGCTTGCCGTCCTTGATGGTGACATTGACCTCGCCCCCTTCGGACAGCTTGCCGAACAGGAGGGCCTCCGCCAGCGGCTGCTTGATCTTTTCCTGGATCAGACGGCCCATCGGACGCGCGCCGTAGAGACGGTCATAACCCTTGTCGCCCAGCCAGCTCTTGGCTTCGTCGTCGAACTGGATGTGGACGTTCTGTTCCGCCAGCTGCAGTTCGAGCTGGAGGATGAACTTGTCGACCACGCGGGCGATCGTGTCCTTGCCGAGATAGCCGAACGGCACGATCGCATCGAGCCGGTTGCGGAATTCCGGCGTGAACATGCGCTTCACCGCTTCCTCGCTCGCATCTTCCTTGCTGACGTCGCCGAAGCCGATGCCCTGGCTCGCCATGTCGGCGGCGCCGGCATTGGTCGTCATGATCAGCACGACATTCCGGAAATCGACCGTCTTGCCGTGATGGTCGGTCAGGCGCCCGTTATCCATCACCTGCAACAGGATGTTGAACAGGTCCGGGTGCGCCTTCTCGATCTCGTCCAGCAGCAGCACGCTGTGCGGGTTCTGGTCCACGGCGTCAGTCAGCAGGCCGCCCTGGTCGTATCCGACATAGCCCGGAGGCGCGCCGATCAGGCGGGATACGCTGTGGCGCTCCATATATTCGGACATGTCGAAGCGCTTCAGTTCGATGCCCATGACGCTGGCCAGCTGGCGCGCGACTTCGGTCTTGCCGACGCCGGTCGGGCCGGAGAACAGGAAGCTGCCGATGGGCTTGTCCGGTTCGCGCAGGCCCGCGCGGCTGAGCTTCATGGCCGTCGACAGCTTCTGGATCGCCGCGTCCTGCCCGAAGACGACGTGCTTCAGGTCGCGTTCGAGATTTTCGAGCGCCTTCTTGTCGTCCTTGCTGACCGACTTGGGCGGGATACGCGCCATCGTCGCCACCACCGCCTCGATCTCGCGAGCGGTGATCTTCTTCTTGCGGCGGCTGGGCGGGACCAGCATCTGCATCGCGCCGACCTCGTCGACCACGTCGATCGCCTTGTCGGGCAGCTTGCGGTCGTTGATGTAGCGGCTGGACAGCTCCACGGCCGTCTTGAGCGCGTCGGGCGTGTACTTGACCTTGTGGTGTTCCTCGAAGGCGCTCTTGAGCCCCTTCAGGATCTTCACCGTATCCTCGATGGAAGGTTCGTTCACGTCGATCTTCTGGAACCGGCGCAGCAGGGCGCGGTCCTTTTCGAAGTGGTTGCGGAATTCCTTGTAGGTGGTGGACCCGATGCAGCGGATCGCACCGCTGGACAGTGCCGGCTTCAGGAGGTTGGACGCATCCATCGCGCCGCCGCTGGTCGCGCCGGCCCCGATGACGGTGTGGATCTCGTCGATGAACAGGATTGCCTCGGGCATCCCCTCGAGTTCGTTCACGACCTGCTTCAGCCGTTCCTCGAAATCGCCGCGATAACGCGTGCCGGCCAGCAGCGCGCCCATGTCGAGCGAGTAGATCACCGCCTCTTCCAGCACTTCGGGCACGTCGCCTTCGACGATCTTGCGCGCGAGGCCTTCGGCGATGGCGGTCTTGCCGACGCCGGGATCGCCCACATAGAGCGGGTTGTTCTTGGACCGGCGGCACAGGATCTGGACCGTGCGGTCCACTTCGGGGCCGCGGCCGATCAGTGGATCGATCTTGCCCGCTTCGGCGCGCGCGTTGAGATTGACCGTGAACTGGTCGAGCGCGGATTCCTTCTTCTTCCCGCCGGCCGCTTCGGCAGGCTCTTCGCCCGGTGCGTTTTCGGCACCTTCGGGCGGACGCGATTCGATCTGCTGGCCGCCCTTGCCGATGCCGTGGCTGATGAAGCTGACCGCATCCAGACGGCTCATGTCCTGTTGCTGCAGGAAGTAGACCGCATAGGAGTCGCGCTCGGAGAACAGGGCGACGAGCACGTTGGCACCGGTCACCGCGTCCTTGCCCGAGGACTGGACATGCAGGATCGCGCGCTGGATCACCCGCTGGAAACCCGCCGTCGGTTGCGGATCGGCGTCTTCCTCGCCCTTCAGCGACTGGTATTCCTGGTCGAGATACTGGCGCACCGCGGCGCCCAGCTCGTCGAGGTCGACCCCGCACGCATGCATGACCTGCGCCGCTTCGTCGTCGTCGACGAGCGCGAGCAACAGATGCTCCAGCGTCGCATATTCGTGGCGGCGCTCGGTCGCATTGGCGAGAGCGGCGTGGAGGGTCTGTTCTAGGTTGGTCGAGAAACTGGGCATTGGTCGAGCCTTCGTGTGGAACCGGGTGTCGCGGGCCGGCGGAGACATTCGGATGATGGCGTGCCGGGTGAAGATGGCAGCTGGCGATGAACGATCGCTATACGATGCCATCCATATGGTGGCGCACTCGCGGTTTGCGAGTGGGTCACCCGGGCTTTCGCCCGAAAAGGGCATCCGCCTCGGCGCGGTGCGCGGCGGCGCGGCCCCTGTGGGATTTCACGCGTTCGATCTCCGCTTCGAGCCGGGCGATTCTCTCGTCGAGCTCTGCTTGGGAGTAGGGACCGAGGTCTTCCGTCGCCAGCCTGGAAGCGGCGTCGCCTTTCGGTCGGGGAAGATCGTCGGGATCCATGACTGCAATCTCGCAAAGGATGCGGCTTGCTGTCAATCGGCACGCTCGCTACTCCCCCGCGCACTCGCACAGAGCGCGGCGACGAGGGGGAGATGCCGATGCCGACCATTCCGCAGACGATGACAGCGATCGCCTTCGACACACCGGGCGATGCCTCGGTGCTGGCACCTGCCGAACTGCCCGTGCCGCAGCCGGCCCAGGACGAACTGCTGATCCGGGTCGCGCATGCCGGCGTGAACCGGCCCGACGTCATCCAGCGCAAGGGTCTTTATCCGCCGCCGCCGGGCGCTTCACCGCTGCTCGGCCTGGAAGTGAGCGGCGAAGTGGTCGCGGTCGGCGAAGGTGTTCCGGAAACGTGGATCGGGCGCGAGGTCTGCGCCCTGACGCCCGGTGGCGGCTACGCCGAATACTGCGTCGCGCCAGCGGGTCACTGCCTGCCCGTGGACGGGGCTATGCCGCTGCGCCAGGCGGCGGCGATTCCCGAGACGCTGTTCACCGTCTGGTACAACGTTTTCCAGCGCGGGATGGCGCGCGACGGGGAAACGCTGCTGGTGCATGGCGGGACGAGCGGCATCGGCACGATGGCGACGATGCTGGGCAAGGCGATGGGCCTGACCGTCGTCACCACCTGCGGCAGCGACGACAAGTGCCGCGAATCGGAGCGGGTCGGCGCCGACCTCTCGATCAACTATCGCGAGACCGACTTCGTGGAAGCTGTGAAGGACTTTGCGGATGGCGAGGGCATCGAACTGGTTCTCGACATGGTGTCGGGCGATTACGTGGCGCGCAATCTGGCCTGCCTGAAGGAGGGGGGGCGGCACGTGACCATCGCCGTCCTCGGCGGACCGAAGGCGGAAATCAACATGGCCCAGGTCATGAGCCGCCGGCTGACGCTGACCGGCTCGACGCTGCGGCCCCGGTCCAACGAATTCAAGCGCTTGCTTGCCGAGGAGATCGAGCAAGAGGCCTGGCCCCTGTTCCTGGATGGAACGCTGGCGCCCGTCATGGACGAAAGCTTCCCGCTCGCCGAAGCGGCCGCCGCCCATGCGCGGATGGAGGCGGGCGACCACATGGGCAAGATCGTGCTGGATGTGGCGAAGGGCTGACCCGATTGCCGCCGAACCGCGGAAGTAAAAGCGGGGGATATTCTCCAAACCGTCACGGATCTGTGAATCCCCTGTAACAAATGCCTGCCAGAGGCCCGTGGCTATAGTATCGCGCTTTCGGGAGCCGATTTATGGCCATGTACCGTGACGAGGACGTCCTCTTCCCCGGCGAGGGGCGGCAGGGCAATATTTCGAACTTTCCCGCCGTGACGCGGCCTGCGACGCCGGAACCCGAAGGCGGCAAGCGGCGAAAGTTCCGCACGATCTGGATCAGCGATGTGCATCTGGGCACCAAGGGCTGCAATGCCGAGATGCTGATCGACTTCCTCGACCATACCGACAGCGAGACGATGTATCTCGTCGGAGACATCATCGACGGCTGGCGCCTGAAGAAGAAGTTCTACTGGCCGCCCGCGCACAACGACATCGTCTGGCGGATCATGAAGCGAGCCAAGCGCGGCACGCGCGTGGTCTACATCCCCGGCAATCACGACGAGATGTTCCGCCAGTTCACCGGCCTCAATTTCGGCGGCATCGAGATCCGCCGCGCGGCGTTCCACGACACGGCCGACGGGCGGCGCCTGATGGTGCTGCACGGGGACGAATTCGATGCGGTGATGCTCTCTCACCGCTGGCTCGCCTTCGTCGGCGACACGCTCTACCACTTCATGATGGGCCTCAACCGCTGGGTGAACCGTGCGCGGACCGCGCTCGGCCTGCCCTACTGGTCGCTGTCCAAAGCGGCGAAGAACAAGGTCAAGAACGCCGTCGAGTTCATCGGCCGGTACGAGGAAGTCGTCGCGCGCGCTGCCGGAGAGCGCGGCGTGGACGGGGTGGTGTGCGGCCATATCCACCATGCCGAAATGCGCGATTTCGAGCACGACGGGGAGCCGGTTGGGTATTACAACGACGGGGACTGGGTCGAAGGCTGCAACGCGCTGGTGGAGCATTTCGACGGTACGATGGAGATCCTCGACTGGCCGACCGAAATCGCCCGCCGGACACTGGCCGTCGCCCAGGACGAGGCAAGGGCCGCCGCGTGAACCGCATGTCCGCCATCGCCGTGGAACGGGCCGCCGCGCTGGGGCCGTTTCCCGGGCGGATCGTGATCGTCACCGATGCCTGGCACCCGCAGATGAACGGTGTTGTCCGCACGTTGACCACCACGGTCGAGATCCTGCGCCAATGGGGTCATGACGTGCACGTCCTGTCGCCCGACATGTTCCGCTCGGTCCCGTGCCCGAGCTATCCCGAGATCCGCCTGGCCGTCGCGGCCCCCGGCACCGTCTCGCGGTTCTTGGCCGACCTGCAGCCCGACGCCGTCCATGTGGCGACCGAAGGCCCGCTGGGCTTCGCGGCGCGGCGGCACTGCATCGACCGCGGGATACCCTTCAGCACCGCCTACCACACCCAGTTTCCCGACTACGTCGCGAAGCGGACCGGCCTGCCGGCGAGCCTGTTCTGGAAATATATCACCTGGTTCCATCGCCCCGCTGAACGCGTGATGGTGGCGACGCGGAGCATCCGGGCGGAACTGCGCGCGCACGGCCTGACCAAGCTGCATCACTGGAGCCGCGGGGTGGACCTGGAATGTTTCACGCCCGACGCGCCGCGCCCGCCCGAATACGAAGGGCTGGAAGGACCGATCCAGCTCTATGTCGGGCGAGTCGCGATCGAGAAGAACATCGAGGCATTCCTGCGCGCGGACTATCCGGGCAGCAAGGTTGTGGTCGGCGACGGGCCCGCCTCCGAGGAACTGAAGGCCAAGTTTCCTGACGCCCGTTTCCTCGGCCGGAAAAGCGGGCGCGAGCTTGCCGGATGCTACGCCCATGCCGACGTGTTCGTCTTCCCGAGCAGGACCGACACGTTCGGGCTGGTGATGATCGAAGCGCTCGCCTGCGGGACGCCGGTTGCGGCATTCCCGGTGCCCGGACCGATGGATATCCTGACCGACACGGTCGGCGCGATGTCGGACGAGCTGGAGCGCGCCATCGCGGCGGCGATCTATTGCGACCGCGCCCGGTGCGCCGAATACGGGGCGCAGTTCAGCTGGGAAGCGGCGACCCGCCAGTTCCTCGACGGACTGGCCGCATTCGAGGAACTGGTGCCGTCCGACGCCTGAGGGCTTGCCGCAAGACCATTCTCCGCCTAGATCGGATCGTGCAAGGCCGCTCCGAAAGGGGCGGCCCTTCTATTTTCAGGACTACAGGACACGCCGACCATGGCCGACCAGCCCACCCCCCTCATGCCGCACGCGACCGCCACCTGGCTGGTCGACAACACCGGTCTCAGCTTCGAGCAGATCGCCGATTTCTGCGGTCTCCACATCCTCGAGGTCCAGGCCATGGCCGACGACCTGGCGAGCAGCAAGTATACGGGGCGCGATCCGCTGCATTCGGGCGAACTGACCCAAGAAGAGATCGAGCGCGGTCAGGCCGATCCGTCCTACACGCTCAAGATGCAGAAGGCCCCGGTGGAGGTAACCCGCACCAAGGGCCCGCGTTATACGCCGGTTTCCAAGCGGCAGGACAAGCCGGACGGGATCGCCTGGATCCTGCGCAACCATCCCGAAGTCTCCGACGCGCAGATCGGCAAGCTGATCGGCACGACGCGCACGACCATCGGCGCGATCCGCGACCGGACCCACTGGAACATCCAGAACATCCAGCCGAAGGATCCCGTGACGCTCGGCCTCTGTTCGCAGCGCGAGCTCGATGCGGTGGTGGCGAAGGCCGCCAAGAAGGCCGGCATCGACGGCGAAGGCGCGGTCCCCGTCGCCGACCGGACGAGCGAGAAGGACAAGCTGATCGAGGAACTGCGCGCCGAACGCGACGCCAACGCCAAGGCGGCCGCCGAAGCGGTCCAGGAAGCCGAAGCGGCGGCGTGGCTGGAAGCGAAGCGCGCGGGCGAAGCCGAAGACGGCAACCAGCCCTGATCTAACGTCCGTGGCGCGCCGGCTTTCCGGCGCGCTATTCGGCGCCATCGGCGTCTTTTGACCTTGCGGGGACGCGGCGTGTCGGCCACCATGCTGACATGGATGTAAGTAACGCGCCCTATCACCATCCCCGCCCGTGGGACACGCCGATCCCGACCATGAGCCTGCCGGCTATGTTCGCGCGCAGCGCGGCGGCGAAGCCGGACGCGCCGATCGCCGATTTTCTCGGCCGCACCTACACCTATCGCGAGATGCACGGGCAGGCCCGCCATTTCGCCGCGGCGCTGCAGGCTATGGGGATCAGCAAGGGCGAGCGGGTCGGCCTGTTCCTGCCCAACGCCCCGATCTACATCGCGGCCTATTACGGGGCGATGATGACCGGAGCGACGGTCGTGAACTTCTCGCCGCTCTATTCCGTTGCCGAACTGTCCCACCAGGTGGAAGATTCGGGGACGCGCCTGCTGGTCACGATGGATGCCGCTTCGCTCCTGCCGACCGCGCTCGAAGTCCTCAACGGCTCCACGCTGGAACATCTCGTCGTCGGCAACCTGGCCGGGATGCTGCCTTTCGTGAAAAGCTGGGGGCTGCGGATCGCCGGTCGCAAGCAGCTGGCCCCGGTCCCGAAGCGCGACGATGTCCTGAACTGGGCCGACATGACCCGCGGCGGAGAGCCGCAGCCGGTGACGATCGACCCGGAAACGGACCTCGCGCTGCTGCAGTATACCGGCGGCACCACCGGAACGCCGAAAGGCGCCATGCTGACCCATGCCAATCTGACCGCCAACGCGATGCAGGTCGATGCGATCGATCCGTTCGAGGATCGCGACGTCATCATGGGCGTCCTCCCGTTCTTCCACGTCTTCGCCAACACCTGCGTCCTCAACCGGACGGTCGCGAAGGGGGGCTGCATCGCCATGCTGCCGCGCTTCGATGCCGGGGACACGCTGAAGCTGGTCGACCGGATCAAGCCGACGAGCTTCCCCGGCGTGCCGACGATGTACCAGGCGCTGCTGGACCACGAACGCATCGGCCGCACCGATTTCACCTCGCTGAAAGTGTGCGTTTCGGGCGGCGCGGCGCTGTCCGCCCCGACACGCGAGCGGTTCGAGGCGATCTCGGGGGCACGGGTCGTCGAAGGGTACGGCCTGACCGAAAGCTCGGGCGTCGTTTCCACCAACCCTTATATCGGTGAGCGCCGACCGGGGACCATCGGCCAGCCCCTGCCCGGCACCCGCGTGCGCCTGCTCGACAAGGAAGATCCCTCCAGGCCCGCGCCCGAGGGCGAGCCGGGCGAACTGGTAGTTTCCGGCCCGCAGATCATGCAAGGATACTGGAACCGTCCGGAAACCGCGAAGGATGCCTTCGTAGAGGCGGAGGGAAGGCGCTGGCTGCGCACCGGCGACATCGCGCAGATCGACGCGGACGGCTTCATCCGGATCGTCGATCGCAGCAAGGACATGATCTCGGTCGGCGGGTTCAAGGTCTTTCCAAGCCAGGTGGAAGACGTGCTGGTCGATCACGAGGCGGTCAAGGAAGCGCTCGTGATCGGCGTGCCCGAAGATTATCGCGGCGAAGTGCCGCGCGCCTACGTCACGCTGAACGAAGGTTTCGAGGAAAGCGGGGACGCGCTCGCCAAGTGGCTCAACGCCCGGATCGGCAAGCACGAGCGGGTCGATAGCGTGGTCGTCCGCGACGAATTGCCCAAGACAATGATCGGCAAGCTCGACCGCAAGGCCCTGCGGGCCGAAGTTCTGGACTGATCACGAAAAACGGCCCGGACGGTGGTCCGGGCCGCTTCGAATTTTCATGGAGGATACCGGGATCAGCTGGCGATCGTCAGCGTGGGCTCGTCGTCCTGCGCCGGGGCCTCTACCAGCCGCGATTCGATCGCCCGGTCGGTGCCCGGCATGCTGTGCGTGAAGCGGCCTTCGATATGCGCGCCCTGCTCGATGGTCAGCGCGTCGTAATGCACGTCCCCTTCGATGCTGGCGGATTTCAGGATCACCAGGTCGCGCACGGTCAGCGACCCGCGGACCGTGCCGGACAGGCGCGCGCTCTCGGCGTGGATCGCGCCGTGGATCTCGCTCCCTTCGCCCTGGACGAGCGAGGCGCAGCGGATGTCGCCTTCGATCCGTCCTTCGACGTGCAGCTCGGTCGCCGCTTCGACGTCGCCCTTGATCGACATGTCCGCCCCGAGGACGGAAAAGGTGTTGCTGCCGCTAGCCATCGACTTTGGCACGCTCGGCATCCCGGGAATGGAATCGGACTTCTTTGAGAACATGCGGCGCTCTCTCCAGGAAAGGTTTGGGATTTACGGCCCGCCCGTTCACGCGGACTTCGAAATGGAGGTGAGGGCCGGTCGACCGGCCGGTGCTGCCGATGCCGCCGATGCGCTGACCGGCATCGACCCGGGCACCCTGCTTGACGTCGAACCGCGCCATGTGGGCATAGCGGGTGACCATGCCGTTGCCATGAGTGATCTCGACGGTGTTGCCGTAACCGCCCTTGCGTCCGACGAAAGTCACGGTGCCCTTGGCGGCCGCCAGGATCGGGCTGCCGGTCGGGCCCCGGAAGTCGAGGCCGGCATGCATGGCGCCACTGCCGTTGAAGGGGTCGCGGCGATAGCCGAAGCCGGAGGATACCGACGCCATGCTGGTCGGCACGACCTGCGGAATGCCCTCTAGCACGCGCTCGAGCGCGGCCATGCGGGTCAGGCTGAGACCGAGCTTCTCGAAGCGCGGATCGATCTTCCCGTTCGGGCCGGTCGAAACGCCTTCGAACGGACCACCCATGGCGGAACTGTCGTTCACCGACGCGAGCATCTGTGACGGGTTGAGGCCCAGCTCGCGGATCGCCTGCGAGGCCCGTTCGGCGCGGTTCTCGGCAAAGCGGGTCAGGCGGCCGGCAAGCCGGACCTGGCGGGCTTCGATCCGTGCCAGCGCACCGGCTTCGGGAAACAGCGTGCTGACCTTCTCGATCGTGTCGTCCATCGCCGCATCTTCGGCCGTGGCGGCGGCATCTTCGCTGCGTACGTCCTCGGGCAGCATTTCGGCCAGCGCTTCCAGCGCATCCTGCCGCTGCTCGAGACTGCGCGCCGCGCTCTCGATCTCGGTTCGGAAGGCGTCGACGCCTTCTTCCTCGGCCGCGACGAGGGCCTCACGCTCCAGCAGCGACACGCGCTCGGAATGGGCCTGGTACTGGCTGAACGCCATTACGCCCATCGACGTGCCCCACGCGACGAGCGCGACGGCCACGGCGCCGGCCGCGCCGGCCTGCATCCGCGAACTGATCTTGATGAAGCGAACCTGTCCGCCGGACCGCATGAAGAACTCGCGATCGGGGAACCATTGCGCCAGGCGTTCCTTGATCCCGCCTGGTGATTTCAAAATGTCCAAAACAACCCCACATGAAGTGAAAATCGTGGTCGGCCGGCTATCAAAGGGTGGCTGCGGGGTCGAATCCGCGGGCCGGACAAACGGGCGAATGGAAGCATCGCCGGGATAAAGCGTTCAATTGCTCGAAAAAAATTCGGGCGATCGGGGAAACAAATCATGCCGACATGTGTTGCGCCGCATCGCGAATCGATATGAAGAGAATCGGTTCACCATCGCAAGCCGCGGAAATCCGCGGAATTTCTGGGTGCGCCGATGCTCTGGCGAGACACGTATGAGAATCGGCTTGCTCGGCGGGAGTTTCAATCCGGCGCATGGCGGGCATCGGCGCATCTCCCTGTTCGCGCGCGAGGCGCTTGGCCTGGACGAGGTCTGGTGGCTGATCTCGCCGGGCAATCCGCTCAAGCCCAAGGCAGGTATGGCGCCGCTCGCGAAGCGCGTGCATTCGGCGCAGGCGATGGCGCGGCGCGCCCCGATCCGGGTGAGCGCCATGGAGTGCGAGCTCGGCACGCGCTTCACGGTGGAGACTTTGCGCGCGATCCGTATGCGCTATCCGAAACATCGTTTCGTCTGGATCATGGGTGCGGACAATCTGGCGCAATTCCATCGCTGGAAGCGGTGGCGCGAGATTGCGCGCAGCATGCCGATTGCAGTGGTCGCGCGGCCCGGCTATGATGGCGCTGCCGTCGCAAGCCCCGCGATGGCCTGGCTGCGGCGGCACGAGACCTCCGCAGCGCGATTTCGGAACAGGGGCGGATGGAGCGCACCGGCGCTGGTGACTTTGCGGTTCGATCCCGATCCACGTTCGGCAACGGCGATACGCCGTGATACGCCGGATTGGGCGGACGGCCTGCCTTCCGGACCGCCGCGCGATCAGGTGACGCACCGGATCATCGATCCTGCATGCGGTTCGCCATCAAACCCCGGGGGAGAACGTTCGGCGTGATGCCGGCGACGCGATTCTCCCGCAGGGACCTTCCCTCATCAAGGAGCATCGCTTTCGCCCATGACACAGGCGCAAACTGTGGCCGCCGACGGCCAGCATATTATGACCACGACACCTGAATTTCCCGAAGTAGAAGCCGAGCCCGGCTCGTTGCTGGCGCTCGTCCACGAACAGCTGGACGACGACCAGGCGCAGGACGTCGTGACGATCCCGCTCGAAGGCAAGTCGAGCGTGGCCGATCACATGGTCATCGCCTCGGGCCGTTCGACCCGCCAAGTCGCCTCCATGGCGCAGAAACTGGCGGAACGGATCAAGCAGGAAGCGGGCGGATCGGTCCGCATCGAAGGCCTGCCCGCCGCGGACTGGGTCCTGATCGATGCGGGCGATGTTGTCGTCCACTTGTTCCGCCCGGAAGTGCGCAGCTTCTACAACCTGGAACGGATGTGGGCCTTCGGCGACGCGCCGCCGGTCGCCGGGCACGCCTGACCTTCCGGGTGCCTTCGGTACCCAGGCTTAAAGAGGCTGGCCGATGCTGCTTCACGTCATCGCCCGCGGCAAGATCGGCCGCAGTCCCGAGGCGGAGCTCGTCGACCGCTACGCCAAGCGGATGACCTGGCCGCTCAAGTTGACCGAATGGCCCGAGCGGGGCGGCCGCGAGATCGAGCCGCAGACACCGGTGAAATCGGTCGTGCTGGACGAGAAAGGCCGGTCGCTCTCGTCCGAGGACCTTGCCGCGACGCTGGGCGACTGGCGCGATGGCGGGATACGCGAAACCCGCTTCCTGATCGGTGCCGCGGACGGACATGCGCCGGAGGACCGCGCCACGGCCGACCTGGTGCTTTCTTTCGGGGACGCGACCTGGCCGCACCTGATGGTCCGCGCCATGCTGATGGAGCAGCTCTACCGCGCAACCTCCATCCTTGCCGGCCATCCCTATCATCGGGCAGGGTGAGCCCCGTGCGTTTCACCCGACCCGCCTTTCTGACCCTAGCGTTCTGCGCCGCGGCCATCGCGCCCTTCGCCATTGTCGGTGGGGCGGCGGCGCAGCGCGGCGGGGCACCGACCGATGCGGACAATGCGCGCGCCGCGCTCGAACGGGCGCAGGCCGATGCCCGCGAGGCCCGGTCGCGGGGCGAAGCGCTGGAGGAAAAGGCGCAGAGCGCGACCCAGGCGCTGGAGAAAACCGCCAACGAACGCGCCGCGCTGGCCGCACGCATCCAGCAGTCGGAAGCTGAAATCGCGGGCGCGGAAGCGCGGCTTGCCCTGATCGCGCAGCAGCAGGATGCGCTCGAACGCCGCCTCGGGGAACGGCGCGGGCCGCTGATCCGCCTGACCGGCGCGCTGACCCGCTTTTCCCGTCGGCCGATCGCCCTGTCGGCCCTGCGCCCCGGCTCGGTGCGAGAAACCGTCTATTTGCAGGCCATGCTGGAAAGCACGCTGCCGGAAGTCCGCAAGCGGACCGAGGCCCTGCGCGCCGAAATCGAACGCGGCCGCAACCTTGAGCTGCAGGCGGAGCAGGCGCTCGCGGGCCTGCGCGACAGCGAACAGGCGCTGGAGACGCGGCGCAAGCGGCTTGCCGCACTCGAAAGCCGCCAGCGGCTCGCCTCGCGCCAAGCGGGCGGCGCGGCGGACCGGGAGCAGGAACGCGCCCTGTCGCTTGCGGAAGATGCGCGCGACCTCGATTCGCTGGTCGAACAACTCGACGAGGCGGGCACCTTGCGCGAAGAACTCGCCGCTTTGCCTGGGCCCATGCTTCGGCCCGCCAATCCGCAGGATACGGCACAGACCAAGGGTTCGAACCGCACCATCGCCGCCTCTCCGTCTGTCGCGGCAGGCGCGCCGGCATTCAGCCTGCCCGTGGCCGGGCGGACGATCGCCGGTTATGGCGAGCGGGCGCAGGGCGGCAGCCGCAGCACCGGTATCACGCTTCGCCCGCGTCCCGGCGCACTCGTCACCACGCCCGCGCCGGGCCGGGTCGCCTTTGCCGGCAATTATCGCGGTTACGGGCGAATCGTCATCGTCGAGCATCCGGGCGGCTGGACCAGCCTCGTGACCGGGCTCGCACGCACCGATACCGCGGTGGGCGAAACGCTGGTCGCCGGTGCCCCGCTGGGCGTCGCGACCATCGACAATCCGGCGATAACGCTGGAAATCCGCCGCAACGGCACGGTCCTGAACCCGCTGGAAGTGATCCGATAGGCGACCTGCCCTTCACAGCGGGGGCACGCATCATCATCTGGCGTTAAGTCCCGATCGGCGATACCATCGGCAGGAATACGCGAAAGGCCGACCTCGATATGAAATTTGCCGCCCTTGCCAAAGCCAGCGCGCTCGTCACCGCCGTCGCACTCGTGCCGGCCACCACTGCCGGCCTTGCTCAGGTCGACGGCCCGACCAGCGCACGGTTCGCGGAACTCGAGGCGATCTACGCCAAGATCAAGTCCAGCTATGTCGAGGAAGTCGACGACGAGACGCTGATGCGCGGCGCGATCGACGGGATGCTGGCGGCGCTCGACCCGCATTCGGGCTATCTCGACGGGTCCGACCTGCAGCGCATGAACACGCTGATCGATGGCAATTATTCGGGACTCGGCCTGTCGGTCGTGCAGGAAGACGGCGCGGTGAAGATCGTGTCGCCCTTCCGCGGAAGCCCGGCGGAGGACGCCGGCCTGAAAGCGGGGGACTACATCACCCATCTCGACGGCGAACTTATCTATGGAGGCGAACTGGACGATGCCGTGGCGCAGATGCGCGGGCAGGCCGGGACCGCGATCCGCCTGACCGTGTTCCGCCCGGGCCGCGACGAACCGTTCGACGTGACCGTCACGCGCGGCGTGATAGAGCTGGAGCCGGTGACCTACGAGATTGCCGAGGGCAATATCGGCGTCATCACGGTCAACGAATTCTCCCGCGACGTGGGTCGCGACGTCTACACCGCATGGGAATCGATCCGCCGCGACGCGACGGGCCGGGTGAACGGGCTCGTCCTCGACCTGCGTTCCAATCCGGGTGGATCTTTGGACGAGGCGGTCGCACTGTCCGACCTGTTCCTAGAAAAGGGCCGCATCGTGTCGCAGCGCGGACGTACGCGCGGCGAGACGATCAATTACGATGCCGAATCGATCTTCCGCGGCCAGATCGCGCCGGACGTGCCGATGGTCGTCCTGATCGATGCCGGCTCCGCTTCCGCTTCGGAAATCGTGGCCGGCGCGCTGCAGGACCATCGCCGTGCGGTGGTCATGGGAGATCGCAGCTTCGGCAAGGGCAGCGTGCAGTCGCTGGTGCCGATCGGACGCGAAGCGGCGCTCAAGCTGACCACGGCGCGTTACTACACGCCGTCGGGCCACTCGGTGCAGGAAGGCGGCATCGCGCCCGACATCCGCGTGCCGCAGCTGTCCGATCCGGACATGGCGAAACGCGCCCGCTTCCAGCTTCGCGAGAGCGACCTGCGCGGTCACCTGGTCAACGAAATCGGCCTGAAGGACGAGGATCTGGAACTGGACGAGCGCACCGATCCGCGCTTCACCCAGACTGCGGAGGAACTGGAAGAGCAGGGCATCGAGGATTTCCAGCTGCATTACGCGCTGGACACGCTGCGCCGCGCCGCACCCAGCGCACTCGCCCGTCGCCAGTAACGGCGGGCATAGGCGCATGACACCCGCGACCCGGCTGGCGCAGAGGCTTGCGCTGGGCATTCCGGCGGCCCTGCTAGCCGGGGCCTACATCTCCGAATTCGGCTTCGGCCTCTACCCGTGCGAAATGTGCTGGTGGCAGCGCTGGCCGCATTTTGCCGCGGTCGGCCTTGCGCTGGCGTCCACAGTTCTTCCCCCGCGCAAGCTGTGGATCGCAATGGCCGCGCTCGCCATCCTGGTTTCGGGCGCGATCGGCGGCTTCCATGCCGGCGTCGAATACGACTGGTGGGAAGGCATCACCGGCTGCGCCAACATGGTCGCGGCGGGCGAGGGCAGCGCGCTCGACGCGATCTTGAACGCGCCGATCGTCCGGTGCGACGAAGCCCCATGGACCCTGTTCGGCATCAGCCTGGCGGGCTTCAACTTTCTCATCTCGACCGCCGCGGGCCTTGCCATACTGGCCCTGATCGCGCGAAAGGACCGGGTATGAGCAAACCCGACACCACGCGCATGATCCGTGTCGACCAGGCCGGAGAGTTCGGCGCGACCCGCATCTACGAAGGCCAGCTCGCCGTGCTCGGAGACAGGCACCCGCACTCTGCGGAAATCAAGGCGATGGCCGCGCAGGAAGAAGGCCACCGGGCCCGCTTCGATGCGCTGATGGCGGAGCGCGGGGTCCGGCCGACGGCGCTGCAGCCGTTCTGGAAAGCCGCCGGCTTCGGGCTGGGCGCGGTGACCGCGCTGATCGGCCCGGAGGCGGCGATGGCGTGCACCGCCGCGGTCGAGGAGGAAATCGACCGCCATTATTCCAACCAGCTCGACGAGCTGGAGGAAGCGGGTGCGGATCCCGAACTGTCCGCCATGATCGAGGAATTCCGCGAGGACGAGCGCGAACATCGCGACGCGGCGCTGGCACATGGCGCGGAGAAGGCACCCGCCTATCCGCTGCTGTCGGGCGTGATCCGGCTGGGTTGCAAGGCGGCAATTCGCCTCTCCGAACGGATCTGACCCGGGGCGGCGGCCGGAACCAAGGCAGCCGTTCGGGCGCTTCATCCTATATTCAACGGTGTGGCGTTCAGTTAGGAACCGTCACGGCCCAACCGACAGGAACCATCCGATGCGCACGCTCGCCCTTTCACTCGCCGCCACGGCTTTCGGACTGACCGGAGCCAGCGCCCTTGCCCAGGAAACGACCGAGGCCGTGCCGGACAATGTGCAGACGGCAATCGTCTATGGCGAGGACGACGCGCCGCCCTGTCCCGAAGGCGTGATCTGCGTGATCGCGCGCATGCCGGAATCGGAACGCTATCGCATCCCGCCCGTGCTTCGCCTGAGCGAGGATCCGTCAAACATGGCGTGGACGCGCCGGGTGGAACGGCTCGAGATCATCGGCGATTCGGGCATCCAGTCCTGCTCGCCGGTCGGCGCGGGCGGCGAGACCGGCTGCACGCAGCAGCTGATCGCGGCCGCCTATGGCGAGCGCGAGAATTCGAACAGCGTGCGCTTCGGCCAGCTGATCAACGAAGCGCGCGAGGAGCGCCTGTCCGAGATCGACTCCGAAGCGGCGGCGGAACAGCAGCGCGTCGAAGAACTTGAGCGCCAGTACATGGAACGCCTGGAAGCCGAGCGCGACGGCCCCGTTCCGGGCTCCGAAACGGACGCATCGGGCGAACCAGTGGCAGTCGATCCGGACGATCTCCCCGATCCGCAGGGGCTTTGACGGGAGGCTAAGTCGGGCTTCGATCAGGTCTTTGGGTTGCCCTATCAGGCGATCATGGTAACGCCGGCACATGGCAAAAACCCTCAAGATTCTGACGGTCTTCGGCACGAGGCCGGAGGCAATCAAGATGTTTCCGTTAATCCATCTTCTGCAGGAAGATCAGCGGTTTGACAGCCGGGTGTGTGTGTCCGGGCAGCATCGTGGGATGCTGGACCAAGTCCTCGAAATCGCAGGCATCGAACCGCATCACGATCTAGATCTGATGCAGCCCGGCCAGACGCTAGATGCCCTGACCGCACGTCTACTGGAAGGAATAGGGAATGTCCTTGACGAAGAACGTCCAGACTGGGTCGTGGTCCAAGGCGACACCGCGACTGCAATGTGCGGTGGACTGGCGGCATATTACAGAAAGATTCCGGTCGCGCACGTGGAGGCAGGACTGCGTAGCGGCGATATCCACCATCCCTGGCCGGAGGAGGTGAATCGAAAGATCATTGGAACTTTCGCCGCCCTTAATTTCGCCCCGACGGAAACTTCGGCGAAATCCTTGACGACGGAAAATGTCGATCCCGCGAAAGTGCACGTAACAGGCAATACGGTTATCGATGCACTTCATTGGATCACCGAAAAGGTTGCCGCGGAGCCTGCGCTTGCGACGGCTTTGTCCGAGGTCGAGAAGAGGTTCGCCGGCAAGCGCATTATTGGGGTGACCAGTCATCGCAGGGAGAATTTCGGTGACGGAATGGATGCCATCGCTGACGCGATCGGTCGGTTGGCCGATCGTGACGACGTCGCGATAATCTTCCCGGTGCACCTCAATCCTAATGTTCGATCCGTTATGAATGAGCGTCTCGCAGGACGAGACAACATCGCTCTGCTCGAACCTCTGGATTATCCGAACTTTGCCCGTCTCCTCGACATAAGCTCAATCATGCTCACCGACAGCGGCGGCGTGCAGGAGGAAGCTCCTGCGTTGGGCAAACCGGTTCTGGTGATGCGGGAGACAACGGAGCGTCCGGAGGGTGTCGAAGCCGGCACGGCAAAGCTGGTCGGTACCGATGCCGACAGGATCGTCGAAGAGGCGAGCCTTCTTCTCGATGATCAAGAAGCCTACTCAGCCATGGCCCGCTCGCACAATCCCTTCGGCGACGGGAAGGCTGCACAGCGCATTGTCGATCTGCTGGCCGGCTGAACGGCCTTCATTGCATTTCCAGTGGGCGGGCCGTAGTTCGCCCGCCAACCATCACGACAGGAATCTCATGTTCGTCGACAAGAAGCCCGCAGTTTGCGTTATCGGTCTCGGCTATATCGGCCTTCCGACGGCAGCGACCATTGCCCGAGCGGAATGCCCGGTGATCGGCATCGACGTGTCGGAAAAGGTGGTCGAGACGATCAACCGGGGCGAAATCCATATCGAGGAAGTCGATCTCGATGCCCTAGTGCAGGCAGTGGTACGTCGCGGTACCTTGAAGGCGTCGACCGAGATGCAGGCGGCGGATGTGTTCGTGATCGCGGTTCCGACGCCGTTCGAGCACGACGGAAATCACACGCCCGACACGTCCTACGTCATGGCAGCGGCGAAGGAAGTCGCCGGCGTGCTGAAAGCTGGGGACACGATCATCCTCGAATCGACGTCGCCCGTCGGCACGACCGAAGCGATGCGTGATCTGCTTGCCGATCTCAGGCCCGACCTCCGAATGCCCGGAGCCGATCAGGACAAGCCCGATGTAGCGATTGCATACTGCCCCGAGCGGGTCCTTCCCGGGCGCATCCTGGAAGAGCTGACCCACAATGACCGCTCGATCGGCGGGATCACACCGCGCTGCGCGCGCAAGGCGCTCGCCTTCTACAAGCGGTTCGTGAAGGGCGCTTGCATCACGACCGATGCCAGAAGCGCCGAGATGACCAAGCTGGTCGAAAACGCCTATCGCGACGTGAACATCGCCTTTGCGAACGAATTGTCGATGGTCTCCGACGCGATGGGGCTCGATGTGTGGGAAGTCATCCGTCTGGCCAACCGACATCCCCGAGTGAATATTCTTCAGCCCGGACCCGGCGTCGGGGGCCATTGTATCGCCGTCGATCCGTGGTTCATCGTGAACGGCGCGCCGGAGCAGTCCAGGCTCATCAGGACCGGACGCGAGGTCAATGTGGGCAAGACCCATCACGTGATCGAGAAGGCGCGGCAGCTCATCGCGGAAAACGAGGGCGTTCCGGTTGGATGCCTGGGGTTGGCTTTCAAGGCGAATATCGACGACTTCCGGGAAAGCCCTGCTCTCGAGGTCGCCGCGAGCCTGGCGCGCGAGTTCGGGGAGCGGATCCGGATCGTGGAGCCCTATGCGGCCGAACTGCCGATCGAGTTCACCGATACCGGCGCGGCGCTGATCGACATCGACACCGCGCTGGAGACATGCGGCGTGCTCATCGTTCTGGTGGACCACGACCTGTTCAAGGTCGTGCCCGCGGAAGAGCGCAATCATGCTGCGATCTACGACACGCGCGGGATCTGGCCCGACGCGCAGGAGAAGCCGGGCCGGCCGGGTCTGCGCCTCGCCAGCTAGGGCGTCCGGTCAGACGCCGTAATAGTCGCGGTACCAGGCGACGAAGCGCCGGATGCCTTCCTTCACGTCCGTCTGCGGGCGGTACCCGGTCAGTTCCTGAAGCAGCGTCGCATCGGCCCAGGTCGCCGGCACGTCGCCTGTCTGCATGCCCATGTAGTTGCGTTGTGCCTCCCGGCCGCATTCCGCCTCGATCGCCTCGATGAAGTCGAGAAGGCGGACCTTGTCGCTGTTGCCGATATTGACCACGCGGAACGGCGCGGCGGGCGACAAGCTGTCGTATTCGGGAATGTCCTCCCGGCTTTCCGGGCGTTCTGGCACCGCGTCGATCAGCAGGCGGATGCCACGGACGAGATCGCTCACATAGGTGAAGTCGCGATACATCTCGCCATGGTTGTAGATGTCGATCGGCGTGTCTTCGAGGATACCCTTGGTAAACTTGAACAGCGCCATGTCCGGACGCCCCCACGGCCCGTAGACCGTGAAGAAGCGGAACATGGTGACCGGCAGGTCCCACAGGTGGGCGTAGCTGTGCGCCATCGCCTCGTTCGCCTTCTTCGTGGCGGCGTAGAAGGTCAGCGGCGTGTCGCATTTCTCGCGCTCGTCGAACGGCATCTCGTCGTTCGCCCCGTAGACGGAACTGGTGCTTGCCATCAGCAGGTGGTCGACGCCCAGCTCGCGGGCGCATTCCATGACGTTGAAGGTGCCGGTGATGTTCGCGTCGAGATAGGCGCGCGGATTTTCCAGGCTGTACCGGACCCCAGCCTGCGCGGCGAGGTGGACGATGACGTCCGGCCGTTCCTCCAGCATCAGCGCGCGCAGGCCGTCGAAATCCTCCAGCATCCCGACATGGGCGCTGAAATGTTCGTTCTGCAGCAGCATCTGGTGCCGCCGCTCCTTGATGCGCACGTCGTAATAGTCCGTCATGCCGTCGTAGCCGACGACCCGGAACCCTTCCTTCAGCAGGAGGTCGGCGAGATGGAAGCCGATGAAGCCGGCGGTCCCGGTGACGAATACGGTGCGCATCCTATCGCCCTACAGCGTCCAGTCCGCGTCGGGCAGGACGCCCTTCAGGTCCGCAAGCGTACCCCCTTCGACCAGCGCGTCGCGGAACGCGGCCGATCCCATGTCGCGATATTCGCGGTGGGCGACGGCCAGAAGGACCATGTCGTAAGTGCCGGACAGTGCGCCATCGTCCAGCGCGATGCCGTATTCGTGCGAGGCTTCCTCCGCGTCCGCGTGCGGATCGTGGACGGTGACGTCGTGGCCCAGCTCGCGCAGTTCGGCGATGAGGTCCGCAACCTTCGAATTGCGCAGGTCTGGCACGTCCTCCTTGAACGTGAGCCCGAGGACGAGGACCCGTCCTGCCGTGCCACCGCGCGCCTCGTGCAATTGGCGCGCGACCCAGCCGGCCATCCCGTCGTTCACGCCGCGTCCGGCCAGGATGACCTTGGGATCGTGGCCCAGTTCTTCCGCCCGGTGCGACAGGTAATAAGGATCGACGCCGATGCAGTGTCCGCCGACCAGGCCCGGCGTGAAGGGCAGGAAGTTCCACTTGGTCTTGGCCGCTTGCAGCACGTCCCAGACGGGAATATCCATCCGGCCGAAGATCTGCGCGATCTCGTTCATGAAGGCGATGTTGATGTCGCGCTGGGCGTTCTCGATCACCTTCGCCGCTTCGGCCGCCTTGATCGATGCGGCGCGGAACGTGCCCCCGGTGGTGATGGCGCCGTAAAGGTCGGCGACCTTGTCCAGTACTTCGGGCGTCTGCCCCGACACCACCTTGGTGATGCGGTCGATCGTGTGCTCCCGGTCGCCCGGATTGATGCGTTCCGGGCTGTAGGCGAGGAAAAAGTCGGTCCCGCACTTCTTGCCGGAAACCTCTTCGAGGATCGGCGCGCAGATATCCTCGGTCACGCCGGGATAGACCGTGCTTTCGTAGATCACGATCGGTTCGAGGCCCGCCTTCACCGCGCGTGCGACCATTTCGCCGACGGTGCGCGATGCGGCGCGCACGATCCCGAGATCGGGCTTGTTGTCGGCATCGATCGGCGTCGGGACGGTCACGATGTAGAAGTCGCTCGGCGGGCATTCGCCCGGCTCTGCCGTCAGTTCCAGCGTGGAGGCTTCCATGCGGTCACGGTCGATCTCGCCCGTGCGGTCGTGCCCTTCGCCCAGTTCCGCGATCCGCCGCGTGTCCACGTCGAACCCGGTGGTCGGGAACTGGCGCGCCAGGGCCACCGCCAGGGGCAGGCCGACATAACCGAGCCCGATCACGGTCACACGACCATCTGTATTCGCCATCGACACGTCCATCTACAAAATATGCTGGGGGCAGGCCGGCGCTCTAGCCGCCGGCCGGAAGGGCATCAACCGCTTAGCGGACCGCCTGCGAGAGGACCCCGGCCACGGCATCGCAGATGCGCGCGACATCCTCGTCCGTCAGGGTGGGATGGGTCAGGAACATCAGGCTCGTGCGGCCCAGCCGATGGGCGTTGGGCAGGCGCTGCGCCGGGCGCCAGCCCGTACCGTCGAAGGCGGCTTCGTCGTACACTTCCGAACAGCTGCCCTGCATCAGCGGCACGTCGCGGCCCATGACTTCCGCCACGATCCGGTCGCGGTCCCAGCCATCCTTCAGCCCTTCGGGCCGGACATAGGCGTAGAAGCGGTACCAGGCGTGCGTCATGCCTTCGGGCGGCAGGGGCACGGACACGGCGGATGCGAATGGCGCCAGCGTTTCGGCGTAGCGGGCGGCGATCTGCGCCCGGCGCGCGCTCCACTGCGGCATCCGGCCGAGCTGGATGCGGCCGATCGCGGCCTGCATTTCCAGCATCCGCCAGTTGGTGCCGAATTCGTCGTGCAGCCAGCGGAAGCCCGGGGGATGTTCGCGTTCGAACACCGCTTCCCAGGACTTGCCGTGGTCCTTGAAGGACCACATGCGGCGGCGCAGCGCCTCGTCCCGGCAAGTGACCATGCCGCCTTCGCCGCCGGTCGTCATGATCTTGTCCTGGCAGAAGGACCAGGCCCCGGCATGGCCGAAGGACCCGACCGAGCGGCCATCGATCTTCGCCCCGTGGGCCTGCGCGCAATCCTCGATCACGACTATGTCGCGCGCCTCGGCTAGCTGCATGATCCCCTTCATGTCGCACGGCCAGCCGGCCAGGTGCACCGGGATGATGGCCTTCGTCCTGTCGGTCAGGACAGGCGCGATCGTGGCGGGCGCGATATTGCCGCTTTCCGGATCGACATCGGCAAATACTGGCACGGCGCCCGCGTTCACGACGCTGGACACTGAAGCGATGAAGGTGCGCGGCGTCACCACCACCTCGTCGCCCGGTCCGATGCCGAGCGCGCGCAGAGCGAGGTCGAGGGCCAGCGTGCCGTTGGCGACGGCCACGGCGTGTTCGCAATCGGCGAAGCGCGCGAACTCGCGCTCGAAATGGCGGACTTCCTCGCCCGTCCACTGGTTCACCCTGCCGGACAGCAGCACGCGCGAAGCGGCGTCCGCTTCTTCTTCGGTATAGGATGGCCAGGGGGCGACCGAGGTGTTGAGCATGGGCGTCCTGCTATCGGGAACTCGAATGCAAAGGCAAACGCCGGGCGCGAGTGCAGCAATGCGCGGCGCAATGCAAGGCGCGCGATCGGGCTTGCGGAATTTCGAGCGTTTTCAGTGGCATGACATATCCAAGCTTGCGTTCCGGCATCGGCTTCCATATGCGCACGCTCCAGATTGCCGGGTTTGATGGGTGCCAGGCGCGAGCCGCGAGTATTGTATGAAGGCACGACCGACCGAATTCGGGATTTCGGTGGCACGCGGTATTTCCGCGTCGCTGCTGCGTGCCGATCGCAATTCCAAGCGGCTGCTGGCGGTCGCGGTGGACGTGCTCTGCTGCATCGTCGCGGTACTCGTCTCCTTCTCCATTCGGCTCGGCTACTGGGAAGTCGTTTCTCCCGCGGTAGGCGGCATGATCGTGGCGCAGGTCGCCATGTTCCTGCCGATCTTCTATTTCGGCGGGGTCTATTCCAACCTGTTCCGCTTCCACGGACCGCGCGGCATGACGCAGCTGGCATTCTGCTGCGCCGTCCTGGCGATACCGTCCGTCGTCATTTTCGGCGTCGTGTCGATATCCGGCGTGCCTCGCACGCTCAGCATCCTCTTCCCGCTGGTGTTCTTCGCGCTGGTGGCGCTGTCGCGGATCATCGCGCGCTACGTGCTGGTGGACCTGTTCGGGGAGCGGAACGCGCGGCGCAACGTGCTGATCTACGGTGCGGGGTCGGCGGGACGGCAACTGGCCGCCTCGATCGCTCACGAGCGCGAATACCGGCTGATCGGTTATCTCGATGCCGATCCGGCGCTGGCTGGCCGGAAGCTCGAAGGGGTGCCGATCTTCTCGACCCTCGACATGGAAAGCGCGCTGGAGCGCCACGGTATCGAGATCGTGCTGCTGGCCGTTCCCAGCATGCCGCGCAGCACGCGCGCCAAGCTGGTGGAGCGGCTGCAGGACAGCGATATCCATGTGCTGACCCTGCCTGCCCTGGGAGAGATCGTCGACGGCAAGGTATCGGTCAGCGATCTGCGCCCGATCGACGTGGCCGACCTGCTGAGCCGCGATCCGGTGGAGCCCGATCCGGCCCTGATGAGCCGGACGATCGAGGGGAAGTGCGTGCTAGTAACGGGCGCGGGCGGATCCATCGGCGGCGAATTGTCGCGCCAGATCCTGGTCCAGCGGCCGGAGCGGATCGTGCTGGTCGAAATGACCGAGGCGGCGCTCTACGCGATCGACGGCGAATTGCGGACGCTGGCGACGGAACGGAACCTGCAGGTCGATATCGTCCCCGAACTCGCCTCGGTCGACAATGCCGCCAGCGCGCGGCGCATCCTGACCCGCTACCGCCCGCACACGGTTTATCACGCGGCCGCCTACAAGCACGTGCCGATGGTGGAAGCGAACGTCGTCTCGGGCGTCTCCAACAATGTGCGCGGGACGCTCAACTGCGCGCTCGCCGCCTGCGAAATCGGGGTGGAACGGTTCATCCTCGTCAGCACCGACAAGGCGGTCCGGCCGACCAACGTCATGGGCGCGTCCAAGCGCGTATGCGAGATGATCCTGCAGGCGCTCTCGCGCGTCGAATGCCCGACCGTGTTCTCCATGGTGCGCTTCGGCAACGTGCTGGGATCCTCCGGCTCGGTCGTCCCGCGCTTTCGCGAACAGATCGCCCATGGAGGGCCGGTCTCGATCACCCACCGCGACATCACCCGCTACTTCATGACCATTCCGGAAGCGGCAGGGCTGGTGATTCAGGCCGGCGCCATGGCCCGCGGCGGCGAGGTCTACCTGCTCGACATGGGCCAGCCGGTGAAGATCATGGACCTCGCGCGCACGATGATCCGCCTTTCGGGCCGGACCGTGCGCGGTCCCGACAATCCCGACGGCGATATCGAGATCGTGGAAACCGGCCTTCGTCCGGGCGAGAAACTCTACGAGGAACTCCTGATCGGAGCCGAAGCCCATCCGACGGAACACCCGCGCATCTTCCAGGCGCAGGAAGATTTCCTCCCCTGGGTCCGACTGGAAGGTGAGATCGCGCGGCTGGATGCCATGGCCAGCGAAGGAGAGGGCGACGCGATCCGCGCCAAGCTGCGCGAGCTCGTCCCGGGCTTCAGGCCGTCCGACGCGGAACAGACACCGGGGCTGGCCGCATGAAGCGCTTTTTTGACATCGTGCTGTCCGCCCTTTTGCTGGTGATCCTGGCGCCGTTGCTGGCCGTCGTCGCCTTGCTCGTGCGCTTCCGCCTCGGCTCGCCCGTGCTTTTCCGCCAGACTCGCCCCGGACTCCACGGCAAGCCGTTCGAAATCCTGAAGTTCCGCACGATGACCGACGGCCGAGACGCACAGGGCGAACTGCTGCCCGATAGCCGCAGACTGACCGATTTCGGCCGTTTCCTGCGCTCCAGCAGCATCGACGAGCTGCCCGAACTCATTAACATCCTGCGCGGCGACATGAGCTTCGTCGGGCCGCGCCCGCTCCTGATGGAGTACCTGCCGCTATATTCGCAGGAGCAGGCGCGCCGTCACGAAGTCAGGCCGGGCATCACCGGCTGGGCCCAGGTAAACGGCCGCAATGCGATCGGCTGGGACGAGAAATTCGCGCTCGATGTGGAATATGTGGACCGGCGCAGCCTGCTGCTGGACGCCAGGATCATGGTCCTGACCGCGCTCAAAGTGATCCGCCGCGAAGGCATCAACGCCGCAGGCGAAGCCACGATGCCGCGGTTTACGGGGGCAAGGGGAGGTCGCGACTGATGCTTATCGGAATATACGGGGCAAGCGGTTTTGGCAGGGAGGTCATGCCTCTGGCAAAGCGCCAGTTCGGCAGCGAAGCCGAATATTGCTTCATCGACGACCAGGGAGACTCCGAGACTAGGACGGCGGAGCCGGTACTTACCTGGGATGCTTTCCGCGAACGGGAGGGGGAAAAGCAGGTCGCACTCGCCATCGCCGACGCGGGCGTCCGAAAGAAGCTGGCCACGCGATTGCGGGAGTCCGGCATCTCTGCGGTTAGCCTGTTCGACCCCGGCGTGCTTTCCGGTTCTGACAACGAGATTGGCGAAGGGGCGATTTTCTGCGGCTTTAGCCAGATCACCAGCAACGCGAAGATCGGCCGATTCTTCCATGCGAATATCTACTCGTATGTCGCCCATGATTGCGTCATCGGCGATTTCGTCACTTTCGCACCGCGTGTCTGCTGCAATGGCAACGTGTCGATTGGCGATTTCGCCTATATCGGAACCGGAGCGATCATCCGGCAGGGAATTGCGATAGGGGAAGGCGCAGTCATCGGAATGGGTGCAGTGGTCACGCGCGATGTGCCGGCCGGAGAAACATGGGTCGGTAATCCCGCGGCACAGCTTCAGCGTCGCAAGCCCTGACGGCCTGTAGATGAAGGTTCTGTTCTCCTGTTCTGTCGCCCTTTCTTTACGCAATTTTCGCGGGCGTCTGCTCGAATCGATCCGGAAGCGCGGGCACGAGGTCGTGGCGATCGCGCCGGACTTCGATCACGATATGCTGGCCTGGTGCGCCGAGCGCGGTATCGCGACGGACGACAGTCCGATCGACGGACAGGGCCTCAACCCCCTTCGCGACCTGACCTCGCTGGCTAAACTCGTTGGGACCGTGCGCGAGCACAAGCCCGACGTCGTTCTTGGATATACGCCGAAGCCGGCAATCTACACCGCCCTGGCTGCAAAGCTCGCCGGTGTTCCGCACGTGACCATGATGGTGACTGGCCTCGGATACGGGTTCATGGCCGGCGAAGAAGGCTGGAAGGCGAAAATCGTCCCGCCTCTCGTGCGAAACCTCTATCGGGCGGCTTGCGCGGCCTGCGATACCGTGATCTTTCACAACGCCGACAACCGCCGCACTTTTCTCGACCTCGGCATCCTCCGGCAACCGCGAAAGGCCGTGGTGGTCAACGGATCGGGCGTGGATCTCGATCACTATGCTCCCCTGCCGTTTCCCGAAGTCGGCGGTCCGCACGAGATCGCTTTCCTGCTTGTCGGCAGGATCGTGCGTTACAAGGGCATCCTCGAATACGCGAAGGCCGCCGCTCGGGTTCGGGAGAAATATCCGCAGGCTCGCTTCCTCTTGGCCGGATATTACGACCGTAATCCACTAAGCTATTTGCCGGAGGAGTGGGCCTTTATCGAGAAATCGCTGGACTATCTCGGACCGCAATCGGACGTCCGCGGTGTGTTTGCACAGTCGCATGTCTATGTCCTTCCCAGCTACGGAGAAGGAATGCCGCGCACGGTGCTCGAAGCCATGGCGCACGGCCGCCCGGTCATCACCACGGAGACGTTCGGATGCCGGGATACAGTTGCGGAGGGCGAGAATGGCTTTCTCGTCCCTGTAAAGGATGAAATAGACCTCGCTGACGCGATGATCGCGTTCCTTTCGGGTAATGCCGACTACGATGCGATGGGATCCCGCAGTCTCGAAATTGTCAGGGATTGTTTCGAGGTCGAGAAAGTGAATGCAGACATGCGCGCGGCAATGAGGCTGTGACGCGATCGTCCGAGAAAATGCGGTTGACTGTCAATAACCTTCTTTATTTCATAGACCGAATGGTACGGAGAAAATCCGACATCTGTCTGCCAGGTAATTCATAATAGAGAGAACATTTAGCGTGATTACAAGTAAGCACCCCATAATCTTGGGCAATGCACCTAGTTCTGGCAGTACTCTCCTAGCTAACGTGCTTGGTCGATCAAAAAGCATATATCAACGCGGAGAACTTAGTGCGTTCGATAAGCCTGATTGGATAGATGCACCCGAAGAGAAAGTTGACAAAGAATTCAGGATTTGGCTTGATAAAGGTTATAGAAGGCGAATAGCCTGCGAGAACCGGGCTTGTTTCACGAATTACGATCAATACGGTCTAAGCAAATCCGAAATCTCTGATCTTGTTCGGTCAGGAATGAGTTACGTCGATATCGTTCGCGCTTTTTTAGATCAGGCGCGGGAGCGTGACCGGAAAGAGCGATGGCTTGAAAAAACTCCTGCAAATGCGTTCGCCCTTACAAGGCTGGCGAGGGCAATCCCTGACGCTTTCTTTATAGGCATCACAAGGGATGCACGTTTCGTAATAAGTTCTCTCATACGTCGTGGCTTCTCTCCGGAAATTGCCGTCGCGCGGTGGTACTTGAGTAATTTGGCCCTGCTTTCGGCAAGGGACAAAATTAATATCGAACTAGTGAGATACGAAGATTTCACTCGAAACCCTGCGGAGACGCTCGAAAACCTGTTCGCTTTCCTGAACGAGCATTTCGATGCCAGCATTTTAAGCCAGACGGGACAGGTTTCGGGCACTACGAAACTTGAAACCTGGTCCCACGGTGTGAACGACGCGATATCGCCATCACCCGAATGGGATCGAAGTAAGGCGTTGCCGCCGCGTGTGATTGACGCATTCAAACGTATGCGGCCGAGCGAACCGTTCCTGAGATCAATCGACTTAGAGTCGGCTCCTGAGCCGATCGAACTACAGAAACTCTTGGGGTACTCGACCTCAGGTCTGGAAGAAGAGGTCAGTGTTGCGATTCCGAAAATTGGCCTTCTGGTGCCGGCCTACTTTCGGTACTCGGCCTCTCTCGCAAGGCACCGCCTTTCTGCGCGGAGCATTCCATTCAGCTTTGTCAGCTAGTCGCGCTTTTAGTTTGGTAAGTCCCGGACTAATTTTGCGTGTTGATGCCTGACGAGCGTCCCGATCGAGATCGCTTGTACAAATTCGGCAATAGCAAAGCCGATCAATCCGAATTGAATGCCCAAAATTACAGCGAGGGCGATTTTAACGAGGATTGATACATTCGTGATGCGAGCAAGCATCACTTGCTTGCCCGCGAATTTGAGTACTGTCGACGGTATGTTCGCCAAGCTGCCGATAATTGCGGCAAGCACGATGAGGCTGAACGGCAAAAGGGGGATCAGGTTTTCTTCCTGGGTGAGAAATCTGATGGCCGGCAGGGCGATGGCCGCACCGGCGATCCCGATTATCGTCGAAAGAAGGGCGAAAAAGCGGATTTCCCCCATCAACCCATCGTGGCTTTCCCTGGTCATGCCGCGCGCAAAGCACTCGGCTACCTTGGGGCCATACAGCAGATTGATCGAGAACAGTCCGATCATGACCAGTCCGGCGACCGAAGTCATGAGTACGAGGCTTCCCAGCTGCGCGAACGACAGGATCAAGCCGCCCACATAAATGGGGATACGGCTGCCCGCTATGCCGCTCAGGGCCACGAAAAAATACGGGAGTGCCTCCCTCATGAGGGGAACAACTGGCTCGATCCTGTCCCCGTCAACAGCTTTGGAGGGAAGCGCCGCCCACGTTTTCACCAAAAGGGCAACGGCAAGGAGAAAGACAATCAGGCTCGTCCCCGCGAAAGCCAGAGCGGACGAAAACAAGTCGAGCAGGTCTGCCCACAGCAATCCCATGATCGACGCAATCAATGCGATCGGAGCGACGCTTCTTTGAATGAAAAGCGCGGCGATGCTGTTGCCATAAGCCCTGACCTGCGAGGTGAGAATGATCGTGGAACCCAGACACCACCCTGCAAACAAGGTGAGCCACAGCGCCTGAGACGATAGGATGTCGTAGTCAGCCAGAAAGGTTATCGGCAGCCAAAAGAGCAAGGCAAGCATCGCCACGATCAGAAGGCAGGACCAGAACAGCCTTCGACCGCTTTCCCGGATCATCGCCTGGTCGCGCTCCCCCTTGATCCGGTTGATTACCACGGAGTCGAGACCGAAAGCAGCGAAACCGCCGATCATCTGGCTGTTATTGCGAAGCAGGGCAAACAACCCGAAGCTCGACTGCCCCAAGAGCCGGACCAGAAGGATCTGCAGCAGGAAATTGCCTCCGACCGCCAGATAACCGTTGGATATACCGAGGATGGTGTCGCGCTGAAAAAGCTTCGCCAGGGAATGACGGTTCATAAAACGGCCTTGGTTTGGTCGCCGACGATCAAAGCTGCAGTTCTCTCACGAAGGATTGTATTCGAGATGTGCGGCGTACGAACAACGCGGAAGATGAAAGCATCCAGCAGATGATCGCGGTGGGTCAGTTGGCTCTTGATATCAAGTGCGGGAGCATATCTTCCGCCGACTGCTGTCTGGAACCTACGAACTTGGCGCTTTCAAGTTTGTTGTTAGCGTCCGAGGACGTGCTGAAAGACCAGTGACATTCGTTCTGCCATGCGGTCCGCTGACCAATTCCCGCTGGCGGCAACGGCATCGTAGGACATCGTTTGCGGTTCCCTCTCGAGCCGCACGATCCATTGGGTCATCCCCTCCACGTCATCATATTCTCTCGCAGCCCCGGCGCCCTCTTGCTCCACAATCTTTGATAGAGTGGCGCAGCGTTCGCCAACGACAAGGATCGGAGTGCCCGTTGCGATATAATCGAAGAACTTGCTCATGATGCTGACTCTTCCGACCGGATCGCGATGCAGCATTGCCAGAACAGCATCGGCTTGCTCGGTTTCGCGAACAGTAGCGGCGTGGTCGAGCGCTGGGACCGCTTCCACGATGTCAGTCGCATCGAGCCGACTGGCTTCCTCCGCCGCCAAGTACGAATCCGATCCGATGAATTTCAGGCGGATTGGACGCGTTGTCTGCAGGGCAGCCTTCTTTGCGGCTTGAATGATCGGCCCAGGTTCACGTGCTCCACCGTACAGAGCGCCCGCGTGTAGCAATATCAACGGAGTGTCAGGATCAGCAGCGGCCAGCCGTGCTTCCCGTGCTTTCATTTTTGCCTGGATCGCATCTGGATCGAAATCCGACCCGTTTGGCACCGCTCGAATTTCCGCGTCAGGATAAAGTCCTTTGAAATACTCGGTGAAGGTGTCGGACATCGTGACGGTGGCGTCCGCCCTGCCGACGATCCATCGTTCGAGCCGCGCCAGCAACCTGCGGCGGACCGGTCCGGTTTCGTCCTTCTCGGGAAGCCAGCTGACCGGGTCGCGAAACTCGGCCACCCAGGCCGCACCGGTCTTCCGGGCAATGCGATAGGCCGCGATGTGCGATGCGAGGGACGGGGACGTGGACAGGATCACTTGCGCCTTGGCCACAAGCGGTTCCGAATGCGCGGCCCTTAGACGCATTGCCCAGAGCACGGTACGATCCGGAAAAAGCAGTCCTTTGGCAAAAGCCTTCAGCATGCCTCCCAAGCCTTTGCGCCTGCTGTCCGCGGTATTTTCGGACGCGTTCGCTGCGACCGCTGCAAGCGGATCGTCGTAGCGCAGGACGCGATCGGGTTCACCGGCAAGGGGGTCGTCCAGCCCGCGCGAGCGGACCATGGCAGCCTTTCCGACCGTCAGGACCGCGGGCGTCCAGCCGCGCTCGCCCAAGCCTCGCACAAGTCGCGACATTCGTACTGCTGCGGGTGACGACGAGGGTGGATAGCCATAGCTGATGATCAAGCAGGACGGCATGCTGTTCGGCTCTTGCTGGTCTTTCGGGGGCGCCCCGGCCCTAGAGGAGCCGGGCCCTTAAGGGCAATCGAGAACTGCCCGCCGGAATCGTTCATTGCCCAGTCGGGGTAACGGCTCTAGGCGCGAACCAGATCATGCCTCGCATCCCGACCCTGCTCCTGATTTCGCTCTACTGTCTGATGGCAGCGTTCACCACTGTCGAAGGCGAAGCCGGTCAGGGCGTGGCAGGTCGCGTCATCGAAGCCGACCTGCTCGCCCTGGGCCTGTTCCTGCCGGCCTTCCTGATGAGCGGAAGGATCAGGCTGGAAGCCAATTTCTGGTTTTACCTCGCCTTCATGGGAATGATGCTTGCATCCCTGCTGCTCGCGACGAGGCCCGGCGACGGCATTATCGAATATGTTGTCCACCTGTTCAATTTCGTGGTTGGCATCGCGCTGTTCAATCTGTGCGTTAATGCCCGCGATTTCAGCCTGTCGGACGTGCTCTACGCGTTCTTTTATGCTGCGGCGGTGGTGGCCGTCCTGTGTCTGCTCCAATTCTTCGTGTTTCCCAACTGGTTTGGTGGGCGCCAAGTCGGCGGCCTTGTCGGTACGTTCCGTAACACAGGCCAGGCTGGCACCTATTTCGGGACAGCACTGGCCGTACTACTCCCCGCAATGGTGGTCGGTCTGATCCGCCGATCTGCCTTCAACGTGATGGCGATGCTGCTCATCGTCATGTGTCTCGTCCTCACGGTAAAGCGCGCTGCGTTGCTTGGCTTCTCCGTTGGACTGGTAGGGCTGCTACTCGCCGCCGCCCTGACCGGATCTCTGGAGGACCGTAGGCGCAACCTGACTTTCTTCGTGATAGCGTTGGTGCTTACGCCAGTTGTATTCCAAATCTATGACTTTGCTGTCCAGAATGTGTCCGGTCTCGAAAGTCGTTTCGAGCGAAAGGTAACGAATTTTTCGGTAGACGAATTCATGACGAAGTTTTTCGGTGAGAATTCGGCTGCTGCGTTGCGCGCTTTCCAAGATCGTCCTTTGTTAGGCGTCGGACCGAACAACATCGTCGGTGAGTACACCGAAAAATACGAAATACACTCGACACCCCTGTCGATCTTGTCGTCCACGGGAATTCTTGGGTTTCTCGTGTATCTGCTCTTTCTCGGTCACCTTCTTTGGACAATTTGGAAGGCGGGCGCCGGCCGGCTCATGGAAAATCGCTTCATGCGGCTGGCATTTCCCATGGTCTGCGGTTTGATAGTGAGTTGGGGCTATACCTATCACGTCCGAAAGCGTGAATTCTGGATAGCTTACGCGGTGATCATGTTCGGAGCGTTTCTGATCAAACGCTACCAGAGACAGTCATCAATTAAGCTTCCGGCCCAACGAACTGGCCCATCGATCTATCAAACAGGCAACGTTTTCGCACGCTCGGCTTAATTCCTCAATCCACCTTGCCCTTAGTGTTGACGGACAATGGTTCTCGAGGATTGCCAGCGTTACCAATGGAGGACTTCTGATTTGCGGTTGCTGCCTCGCCGGGCGGGGACTACGCGAATGGCTCCAATGACGGTCAGGCGCAAGGGTTTCGGGTGGCTTCCAGGATAGATCGGATCTACGCGCGACTACCGGTCTTTGCGCAGGACCTGGCGATCAGCGTGCAGGGGTGGCGCTTCCGACGTGCGCGGTTCGGTGGGGCTTTCCGCGATCATCTCGCCGCAGCGGAGCGCGACGCGAAGCTGGATCCGGGCGCCCTTGCGCGGCTTCAGCTTTCGCGCCTGCAGGCATTCGTCGCCCATGCCTACGACCAGTCCCCTTTCTACCGGGCGAAATACGATGCGGCCGGCGTGCATCCCCGCGATCTGGTATCGCTCGAAGACATCCGGCGATTTCCGCCGCTCGAGAAGGAGGAGCTGCGCAGCCACACCTCCGAGATCCAGGCGCGCTCCACGATCGGGATGCAGGGTCTTCAGGCCGTGTCCACGTCCGGTACGACCGGGACGCCCATCCGGGTCGCCTATACGCCGGAGGACACCCAGCGCCGCTTCGCCTATCTCTACCGGATGCTCCGGCGGTTCGGCATCCAGCCTAGTTCCCGCTCGGTGCGGTTCTCGGGACGGACGCTATTTCCCTCGGCAGAGCGCAACGGGATTTTCTGGCGGCATAATCATGCCGCCAACCAGTTGCTGATGTCGACCTATCACATGACCCCGGCAAACCTGGACGCGTATGTCGAGAAGCTGCAGTCCTTCGCTCCGGAAATGCTGGACGGCTATCCGTCGGCCATCTTCCTGCTGGCGCGCCATGTGAACCGTCGGGGTATGGCGGGTACGATCGCGCCGCGCCTGATCATGACAACGGCGGAAACGCTGGAGGATTTCCAGCGCGAAGAGATCACGTGCGCCTTTCCGGGCAGCCGTATCGGGAACCAGTACGCTTCCAGCGAAGGTGCCCCTTTCGTCACCGAAGACGAATTCGGCGAACTGATCCTCAATACCGATACCGGCCTGATCGAGACGGCTGATGGATCGCCCGAGGGGGAAATGCTCGTCACGAGTTTCACGACCCACGCATTTCCGCTGATCCGCTATCGCATAGGCGATACAATCGCGTTCGAGCCGGGGCGACTGGCCCGCTCAATGGCGATGCCGGTGGTGAAAGCGATTACCGGCCGGCAGGAAGACCTGATAGTCAGTCCCGACCGCGGCCCGGTCGGCCGGCTGGATCCGGTGTTCAAGAAGATGCCCTCCACCATCGTGGAAAGCCAGATCGAACAGGTTTCCGAAAGCCGGGTCGCCCTGCGGGTCGTTCCCGACATGACGGCGGGGTACCGGAGGGATCAGCTTGCCAGCGTGATCGACGAACTCGAGGCGCGCCTGGGCCGGATGGAGATCGAGGTACAGGAGGTCGACACGCTCGAACGCGGGGCCAATGGGAAACTGCGCGCGGTCAAGGGAATCGCCATGCGATCCCTAACCGCGTCCGGCTGACGCGATCTCAGCCGCGGATGCGCTCGCCTCTAAGCAGCCTGTCCGGTTCGAAGGTCAGTCCGCGCATCGCCATCACCAGGGCCAGCGTGCCGACGGCGGCGATGGTTGCCGTGCGGAGCGGATAGTCCACGAGGCTGTGGAGCGCGATTACCAGCAGCACCACGTAGGGCGCGGCCCGGCGCACGATCTGCGTCAGGTTTCCGCGAAGGTGGCGGCGCGCCGACCGGGCGAGCACCATACCGAGCAGGCCAAGGATCGCGACGGCGAATATCCCGCCTTCGAGAATGAATTCGAGCCAGTCGTTGTGGGCGTGGTTGATATAGACCGACAGGATGACGTTCGGGTCTTCGTACTGCGGATAGAACCAGCGGAAATTCCCGAGCCCTATGCCATATGGGAAGGTGTCGACGATCGCCTGGTAGGTGCCGTCCCAGATATAGGTCCGCGATCCCACGTCCGTCGTCTGGACGAACAGCTTTTCCGTCAGGCTGCGTGGGGCGAAGACGGCGAACATCATCGCGGCCAGTCCCCCAAGGGCGATGATGCCGATGCCGCCCCAGCGCATCGCGGGGCTGCCGAGGCGCGCAATGAAGAAGGTCGCGCAGTAGGCCGCGACCATCATGCCGAGCGCAAGGCCGGCAAGGGAGCGGTTGAGGAATACGTTCGCCAGCAGGAAACCTGTAAAGGCGAGCCAGGCGAGCCAGGCGAACGATCCCCCGCCACGGCCCGTGCGGTCCGGCTCTATCCCCACGATCGCCAACGCGGCGCAGACGATGAACAGTGTCGCAAAGTGGTTGCTGTTGGCGAAAAAGCCGACCGACGATGCGACCGAGGTAATATCGTAGAAATAGAGCGGCGATCCGTCGCCCGCCGCGATCTGCGCGACGCCGACAACGGCTGCCAGGACCGTGGCCGCAAGGATGGCGAGGATGCCCCTGGTGATGGTATCGGGCTCCGCCCGGAGCGCCATCGCCAGTACGGCGAAGGGCGGTATGAAGGACAGGGCGGATGCGATGGCGCGTTCCCATTCGATCGCAAGCGGGCGCCAGCCCGGTTCGTTGCCCAGCAGTTCCATGCCCTGCGCTACGTTCGCCCGTCCCGGTATCGCCGACCACAGGCCGGACGGGAGCGGGACGAACTGGACCACGATCCAGCCGCAGGTCGCGAGGATCAGCCATTTGAAATACCGGCCCGGAATATCCCCGGCGACCGGAACCGCGCGCTCTTGGGTCGCGGCAAACCACAGGATCGCTAGGCCGAGCAACTGGAGCAGGGCATTGGCGACAGCACCCCCGCTGCTCGATCCGCCCAGCACCACGCACAGCGCGAGATAGGCAGGCAGCATGAGACGCGGTTCGAACAGGCGGGCAATCATCGACTTGCCCCTTCGCGGGTTTCGAAACCGCGGAACTGAATGTCGATTTCGGCGCCTTCATCCTCGGAGCGGGCGAGCAATTCGAATGTCTGGGTGCGGCATGCCTCGCCGTCCGGAACGACGACCGAGAGGCCGGTGCTGCCTTCGCCTTCGTCGGGCGCTTCGATCGCTGCCGTGCCGACGACGTCCCCGCCTTCGCACCGCACGCGCCAGGTCAATGTGCTGGCGCCGCCCCGGACGAGATCGACGTGGTAGGGCAGCGTCCAGCGGTAGGTTCCGGCCGGCATAGCCGTCGTCTGCTGCAGCAGAAGAGTTTCGGGCCCGCCTTCGAAACTGACGGCGAGGGCGCGCTGCGCACCCCATGCCGATGGGCCGATCGGCGCGGCACGGCCGCGGTCCGAAGCCACGTCCTTCCAGCTGAAGATGCCGTTGCCGAAACCCTCGGCGAAGGATGGGTCGACCGGCCATGCGATTGCGCCACCCGCTCGGCTCGGATTGTTATGACGGTACAGGAGGCGGGCTTCCTCGACATGCCCGGCGCGGATAAGAAGAGGAAGGATCGCCCGTGCGTTCGAACCGGTCGGCGGGGCTTGCCGGATGAGCGCGAGACTGAGGGGCAACGACACCGCGTCGTCCCCGCGAAGGTAGCGGTAGTAGGAATTGGCCCGCTCAGGCCGCTCTTCGACCAGTTCGAGGATGTTGCGGCGGAAGACGGGGTCCACGCTGCCCTGGCGCACGACCGACATCATCAGTTCGCCGATGGAGCCGGGCAATTCGGCAAGCGCGAACACCTCCCGCGCCCCGTCCTTGGTTCGGCCGATGGCGAGGTATTGTTGGGCGAGGGCCAGGCGGACAGGCTTGCTCCGCGGATCCTGCCGCAGGGCGAATTCGAGAAGCCCGATCGCCCGGTCGGTCTCGTTCGCGGCGAGGGCCGCATTCGCGGCGGAGGTGTAGGGCACGGGGTTCAAGGGAAGGCGCCCGTTGACGAACCGGACCAGCGAGGGATCGGGCGCGCCACCGCCCACCATTGCCCGTCCGTCCCGGCGGAAGTTCGCGTGCAGTTCCGCAATTCCGCTGGCCGGGACCGGCTTGAGTGCCTGTGCCGCTGCTTCACCCGACAGGCGCGAGATGACCTGCGCCTGCATGTTGAACAGCACGAGTGCAGCTCCGGAAATAGCGAGCGCGCCGGCGACCCACGCGGTCACGGGCCTTCTCGTCGAACTGGCGTCTGGCGTCATTCGTTCAAACCGCAGGGTATTTCGCGAAGGTCGGTCGGCAGGATCAGCGCTTCAGCGATCCGAACACCTTGGCAAGACCGCGCGGTTCCGAACTGCCCTGTCCGTACGAATAGGCGTAGCTGTAGCCGTAGCCATAGGCTTCGTCGGTTTCTTCCGGCTTGGTCTGGGCGAGGACGACGCCGATGATGGAGCCGTTGTTGTCCTGGATGCGCTGGATCGCGCTGCGGACACCAGAACTCGTCGCCCTGTTGAACTGCACGACGAACAGCGTGGCGCCGACGACGGAAGCCACGATCGGCGCGTCTGCCAGCCCCAAGACGGGCGGGGCATCAACGATGATGTTGTCGTAGGATTCGAGTTCTTCCGACAGCAGGTTCGCAAAGCGGTCACTGGACAGCAGTTCGGCCGGATTCGGCGGCACCTGGCCGCTCGGGAGCAGGTGCAGCCTGTCGTTGATGGAGACGATGGCTTCGGAAGGCTGCGCTTCGCCGACCAGCACGTCCGTCAGGCCGCGGCCCTGGTTGGAGGAAACCTGGTCCTGCACCGCGTCGACACCTTCCCCACGCTCGAAGCCGAGGAAAGTCGGCATGCGCAAGTCGGCATCGATCAGCAGCACGCGCCGGCCCTGGCGCGCGAGGATGTGCGCGATGCCGTAAGCGGTCGAGGACTTGCCTTCGTTGGGGACGGTACTGGTGAGCGAGAGCAGCTTGGGGAAGCCCTGCGAGGTCGAGAACCGCAGGCGGTTGGCGACCGATACGAAGGATTCGTAGATCGGCGTCTTGGGATCGTTGAGCGCGATCGCCACGCTTTCGCCGTCTTCGCCGAAGGGGATGCCGCCGATGAACTTCTGCTGCAGCAGCTGTTCGACGTCCCGCTGGCCGCGGATCTTCGTGCTCAGGAGCCCGGACAGGACCGCCACGACGATACCGATGGCGAGGCCGGCGATAAGGCCCAGCAGCAGGTTGATGACCATGTTCGGCCGGACCGGCGAACGCGGGACCGCCGCCGGATCGACGACATTGATCAGGTTCTGCACTTCCGTCCCGGCCGCGCCGATTTCCTTGAACCGCTCCAGCAGGGCATCGTACCGCGCGGCGTTGGTGTCCACGTCGCGCTTCAGAATGTTGTACTGGATGGATTCCCCGCGTTCGGTGAGCGCGGAAGACGTCAGGCTGTCCAGCTGTGCTTCCAGCTGGCGCTCTTCACCCAGCGCCGCATTGTAGGCGGACTGGAGCGCGTCGCGCGACTGGCTGCGGTCCTGGTTGCGAATGTTCTGCAACGAGGATTCGAGCGATGCGATCTGCTGCTGCAGGGCCTGCATTTCCGGGTAGTCCGGTTTGAACAGGTCCCGCTTCTGCTGGTATTCGGCGCGCAATTGCGCGAGCTGCGTCGTCAGCGCGGCCGAACCGGCATTCGTCGACGGCGTGTTGTTGGTGGCGAAGCGAAGCTGCTCCTGCGCGGCAATGCGGCGCGCGCGGGCCTCGATCAGTGCGCCGTTCACTTCCGCGAGGCTGCGCGTGGCAAGCGATTCCCCTTCGCCGCTCTGGTCGGGGGAAGCGAGAGTGATGATCTCGCGGTTGCGCGCATAGGTCACGAGCGCACGTTCTGAATCCTCGAGATTGCTGCGTGTCTCGGCGATCTGCTTCGCCAGCACGTCGCGCGCATAGGCATCCGTTTCGAGTTGCCATTCGATGTTCAGTTCGATGAACTCGCTGGCATAGGCATTGGCGACCTGCGCCGCCTGCTCGGGATCGGCGCTTTCGACCACGATTTCGAACAGGCGCGTATCCGGCAGGTTGTTGATCGTGACGGCACGCTCCAGCTCGGTAACGGCCATTTCCAGCCTCTGGCGCGGCGCGCCGGCTTCGTCCCCGCCGCGCGCGGCGTCGAGACGCAGCTCGCGTGCAACCCGCTCACGCAGGGTCCGGGTGCGCAGCAGCTCTTCCTGCGTCTGGAGATAGGTTCCATCGATGCTGGCGCCCTGCGGCGACTGGCTGTCCACTTCCGCCAGTGCCTGCGCTTCGGGGTTCACCTCGATCCGCGCGGTAGCCTCGTAGACGGGCGTGGTCAGGGCCGTGATCAGCAGGCCTGCCAGCAGGCCCAGCACGGCCAGCGCCGCAATGGTCCATTTCTGGCGCCGGATCGTGACCAGCAGGACGGGCAGGGACAGGCTGGAAAATCCGCCGCCGGCGGCATGGCCGGGCGCATCCGCCGCGGCACCGTTCCCCGTCGTCAACTGGCCGGCGCGGAACGGCACGTTTTCGCCAATTCCATTATTGTTAACAACCAACTGCCGATCCCTTCGTCATCGCGGACTGGTTTGCGCTTCGTGCTTCCGGAGCCGAGATGCGATATCTCGGATTTCCGGGCGAAGCTGCATGCTGAAGATAAACTGGAAAGCACATTGCACGATCTGTCCACCCTTGGGTGCGAAATCCTGGTCCTGGCCCTGCACTTCCAAATGTCTGTGGAGACAGCAAAGGGGGTAGCGGAGAATGTTCCCGCGCAAAAGGCTTTTTATCCCGCGTGCGACGGCACGAGCCTGTCATGCGCCTCGCCGGGTGTCGGCAGGGCGCCACCGGTCCCCGGCCCGCTGCCCGTCGGACGGTCGCTTCGCCCTGCCGTCCGACCCCCGAAAGCGGTTGCCATCGCCGGAGCTTGCTGCGATGGAGCGGCGAATTGACGCTGGTTGGTCAACGACACTTCAATTTGCGAGATACGAATTGCTGAACGCCAAATCACTGATCCTGCTGGCGGGGATTGTCTTCCAGCTTTCGGCCTGCGCTTCGCCGCAATTCAAGGACTACGAGGTCCCGGCTCCGACCGCCGAATTCAACGCGGAAAACCGATCGGCCGCCGAAGAACTTCTCGCAAGGCCCTATCCCCTGACGGTCGGTGACAAGGTCGAAGTGCGGGTCTATCGCGCGCCGGACCTGTCGGGCGACCACCGGATCGACGGCGACGGCAGCATCAGCCTGCCCCTGATCGGCGAAGTGCCCGCAGCAGGCCTTTCGCCCAGCGATCTCGCCCGCAATCTCGAATACCGTTACGGCCAGCGTTACCTCGAAAATCCCTCGATCAACGTCCAGGTCACCGAAACCGTCCGGCGCGAATTCTCGGTCGAAGGCGCGGTGCGCCGTCCGGGCATGTTCACCTCGCAGCCGACACTGACGCTTCTCGATGCCGTTGCACTGGCTGGCGGCGCGGACCCGGAGACCGCCACGCGCAAGGTCGTCGTGCTGCGGCGATCGGGCGGGGAAAGCTACGTGGCGGGCTTCGATCTGACGCAGATGCAGCTTGGCCAGCAACCCAATCCCTTCGTGCGACCGGGCGACGTGGTCATCCTGGAAGGCAGCGGACCGGGTCTCGACACGCTCGACTTCGTCCGGTTCGTGCCAATCCTGGCTCTGTTCACGCGCCTCTGACGGCTTGGGCAGACGGCTCCGAAAGGGGCTGACCCCGTCCGGCTGAGCGTATCAGCTGAGCGCAATGTCCGGTGCGTCTTCCTGCTTCATGCCGATCGTGTGGTATCCCGCGTCGACGTGATGGACCTCGCCCGTCACGCCCGATGCCAAGTCGGACAGGAAGTACAGCCCCGATCCGCCGACATCCTCGATGGTCACGTTCCGGCGCAGGGGCGAATTCAGCTCGTTCCATTTGAGGATGTAGCGGAAGTCGCCGATACCGCTGGCTGCCAGCGTCTTGATCGGGCCTGCGGATATGGCATTCACCCGGATGTTCTGCGGCCCCAGATCGTTGGCCAGGTAGCGAACGCTGGTTTCCAGCGCCGACTTGGCGACCCCCATAACGTTGTAGTGCGGCACGACCTTTTCGGCGCCGTAATAGGTCAGCGTCAGGATCGATCCGCCATCGGGCATCATGTCCGCGGCGCGCCTAGTCACCGCGACGAGCGAATAGGCGGAGATGTTCATCGTCATCAGGAAGTTGTCGAGGCTGGTGTCGACATACCTGCCGCGCAGTTCGCTCTTGTCCGAGAAGCCGATCGCATGGACGACGAAGTCGATCGTGTCCCATCGTTCGCGAAGCGTGGCGAAAGCCGTGTCCAGCGCGTCCATGTCGGCGACGTCGCATGGGAAGGTGAAATCCGATCCCAGCTGTTCGGCCAGCGGCTTGACCCGCTTCGCGAGCGCTTCGCCCTGGTAGGTGAAGGCAAGCTCCGCCCCTTCGGAAGCCAGCTTCTGGGCGATGCCCCAGGCGAGGGACTTGTCGTTCGCGAGGCCCATGATCAGCCCGCGTTTCCCCTTCATCAGATCGCCCATCGCAAATGCTCCTGTCGTATCAAATCCGTGCGGCGGGATCGGGTGGCACCTCGTCCGCCTCTTCTTCCTCGGGCGTTTCGGCCAGCGCCGCATTCAGTTCCGCGCCGAATACCATGCCAAGGCCCACGAGCCAGAAAAAGAACAGCGTGATCATTATCCCCGCAAGGCTGCCATAGGTCAGGTCGTAGGTGAAGAAGCTGCGCAGGATGGGCGGCAGGGCGAGCGTCACGGCGATCCACCAGCCCGCAACCAGCAGCGCGCCGGGCCATTTGGGGTAGCGCCGGCTGCGATAGTCGTGCGGCGTCAGGGTGTAGAAGAGCAGGTAGAGCGATCCGAACAGCCCGACGGCCGGGACCAGCCGCGACAGCGACAGTTCCGCGAGCGCGTCCGTGAGCCAGGGGAAATAGGCCTCGATATATTGCTGCGCGATCCCGATCATGACCTGCGCGATGAGGCTGGCCATCAGGAGGACGACCGCCAGGATCACGATCGCGAAGGAGAACAGCCGGTAGCGCCAGAAGGCGAGCGTCGCTTCCGTTCCGTAAGCCCGGCGCAGGATTTCGCGGATGGTTTCGATCAGGCTGGAAACGCTCCACAGGCCGATCAGCCCGCCCACCCACAGGACCCAGCCCGTGCGGGCCTCAACGACGTTCCGCGCGACGGGCTCTATGACGTCCACGACCACCGGGGGAAGGGCCAGCAGCACGGCATTGATCGTGGCCGCCCGTTCGCCTTCCTCTCCGACGGCCGAGAAGATCGCGGCGCCGAGGATGAAGAACGGGAAAATCGTGAACATCGCCATGTAGGCAAGGTTGCCGGCATGCATCAGGCCGGATTCGAATACCCCCAGGACGACGCGCTTCACGACTTGGTAGATGCGCGTGCCGGGCCCAACCCGGCCCTTTACCCGGGCCTTGATGCCCCGGCGTGCCTCGTCGCGCCGCCCCTCCGGCGTATGCGTCGGGAGGCGCCGAGCCTGAGGGTCGGCAATGATATTCTTTGCCAAAGGCTTACACCCCGAGCTTGCTGCGCGGTTCGCTCGTGTCCTTCCAGCCTTCCAGTCGTTTTGCAAGGGTCGCCAGGTCGTCCGGCAGCTGGATCTCCAGATTGACCAGCTGGTCGCCGCGCCCGCCGGACTTGCGGGTGAAGCCCTTGCCGCCGAGCCGCATGACCGTGCCCCCGCCGGTGCCGGGCTTGATGGTCAGCATGACCGGACCATCCACGGTGGGGCAGCGAACCTTCGCGCCTTCGACCGCCTCGTCCAGCGTGATCGGCAGGTCCATGCGCACGTCGTCGCCGTCGCGCCGGAAGAAGGCGTGGCGGTCGATCGCGATCGTGACGATGCCGTCGCCGGCGCCTCCCGGACCCTGCTCGCCCTTGCCCTTGAGGCGCATCTGCGTGCCGTCTTCGACGCCGGCAGGGAGTTTCAGGTCGATGGTCTTGCCGTCCGCCAGCGTGATCCGCTGGTCCGCCCGGGTGGCCGCATCGGTGAAGGGCACCCGCAGGCGGTATCCGATGTCCGCACCCTTGCGTGGCGGGGCGGACGGGCGCCGCTGCTGCCCGAAGCCGCCCTGCGGACCGCGTCCGCCGCCGCCGAACAGGCCTTCGAATATGTCGCCGAGGTCCATCTCCGCGCGGCCGAAGCCCTCGAAATCCTGCGACCGGTAGGTGCGGCCGCCACCTCCGCCCCCCGAAAATCCGCCCTGACCGGCAAAGGGATGCGCAGGGTTGCCTTCGCCATCGATCTCGCCCCGGTCGAAGCGAGCCCGGGCTTCCTTGTCCGAGAGCAGGTCATAGGCCTGCGTGACCTTGGAGAAGCGATCGGCCGCGTCCGGATTGTCCTTGTTGCGGTCCGGGTGCAGTTCCTTGGCCAGCTTGCGATAGGCGCTCTTGATGTCGGACTCGGTCGCGGTTCGCGAAACGCCGAGCAATGCGTAGGGATCGGAAGCGGCTGCCATCGGGCGTATCAGCTAGGTGCAACAGTCCCCCGGCGCAAGCCGCATCGCTATCGGCCATCGTCCCGCTGGACTGCCCGATTTCGCAGGCTTAGGGGAGGGGCCATGTCGACACCGCGTCAAAGCGAGATACCGGCGAGCGATCCGTTCGCCCTGTTCGCGCACTGGCTGGCCGAAGCCGAAGCGTCCGAACCCAACGACCCCAATGCGATGGCGTTGGCGACTGCCACGGCGCAAGGTGCGCCGTCTGTTCGCATGGTGCTGCTGAAGGACCATGGTCCCGACGGCTTCGTTTTCTATACCAATGCCGAGAGCCGGAAGGGTGGCGAAATTCGCACCAATCCGCAGGCGAGCCTGCTGTTTCACTGGAAGTCGCTGCGCCGCCAGATCCGGATCGAGGGCCGCCTGAGCGAGGTTTCGGCCAGCGAGGCGGACGATTACTTCCACAGCCGGTCGCGCAAGTCGCAACTGGGTGCGGTTGCGTCCGACCAGTCGCGGCCGCTGCCGGACCGCGGCGAATTCGTCGATCGGTTCGAAGAGGCGGAACGCCGGTTCGAAGGCGAGGAAGTCGAGCGGCCCGCGTACTGGACGGGGTTCCGGCTGGTGCCCGAGGCCTTCGAGTTCTGGCTCGACCGGACCAACCGGCTCCACGACCGTCGCCGGTTCTTGCGAGACGGCGCGGGCTGGGCCGACACGCTGCTCTACCCGTGAACGATCCCGCCCGGACCGACAGGCTCCGGCGGAGCGCCGCGATCGCCTCGATCTCGGTCGCGTCGCTGCTGGTCGGGCTGAAGCTCTGGGCCGCATGGCGCACCGGGTCGAGCGCCATGATCGGGAGCCTGGCCGACAGCGCGCTGGACCTGATAGCCAGCCTCGCGACACTCGCCGGGGTTTGGATCGCCAGCCGGCCGGCCGATGACGACCACCGGTTCGGCCACGGGAAAGCGGAAGCGCTGGCGGCGATCTTCCAGGTCATGCTCATCGCCCTGTCCGCCGGGGCCATCGCGGTGCAGTCGATCGCGCGCCTGCTGGCCGGGAGTGCGGTCGGGCGGGCGGACGAAGGCATCGCCATTTCGCTCGTGGCAATCGCGGCGACCTTTGCGCTCCTCTCGTGGCAGCGCTTCGTCCTTGCAAGGACGTCATCGGTCGCCATCCGCGCGGACCATGTCCACTACCAGTCGGACCTGCTGCTCAATCTCGCCGTGATCGCGGCGCTGGCGCTCGACCAGTATCTCGGCCTCACCGGAATCGACCCGTTGTTCGGCCTCGGCATCGCGGCGTGGCTTGCCTGGGGTGCCTGGCGGGCGGCGGGCGAAGCGGTGGACCACCTGATGGACCGCGAGTGGGACGAGGACCGGCGACAGCGCTTCGTCGAAGTCGCGTCCCGCCACCCGGAACTGAGCAAGCTCCACGACCTGCGCACGCGGACGAGCGGCACGCGCGATTTCGTGCAGTTCCATGTAGACCTGCCCGGGACCATGTCCGTGGCCGCTGCGCACGAGGTAATCGAGCGCGTCGAGGAAGACCTCTGCGCCCACTTCCCGGACATGGAGCTGCTGATCCACATCGATCCGGCCGGCCATGTCGACAATCCGGGCAATACGCTGGTCGAACAGGACGAATTCGCCAGGCTGGAGGAGGAAGAATGACACCGATTCCCTACTGGCACGTCGATGCCTTTGCCGATGCGCCTTTCGCCGGAAATCAGGCGGCGGTCATGATCCTAGACGCCTGGCCGTCCGACGAGCGCCTGATCGCGATCGGCGAGGAGAACAACTTCGCCGAGACTGCCTTCCTCGTGAAGGACGACGGGCCGGATGCGGATTGGGAATTGCGCTGGTGCACGCCCACTTGCGAGATCGCGCTGTGCGGGCACGCGACGCTGGCCAGCGGCCACGTATTGCTGGGGCGCGACGGGGGCGAACGGGTGACCTTCCGCACGCGGCGCGCCGGCACGCTCGAGGTCCGGCGCAATGATGCGGGCTACGAGGTCGGATTGCCCGCCATACCGACCGAGCGCGGGGAGTGGCCGGAAGCGGTCGCCCTGCTCGGCGCAAAGCCTGCCGAGGTCTGGCTCAATCCGGACGGCTACGGGATCCTCCTCTTCGAAGACGAGGCCGCGGTCCGGTCGCTCGATCCGGACATTCGCGGGCTCGGCAGGCTCGGCCCGGACCAGTTCATCTGCACCGCGCCGGGGACGCGCACCGATGTCGTCAGCCGCGTGTTCGTCCCGGGCGGCGGGGTCGACGAGGACAGCGTCACGGGTTCGGCCCATGCGGCGCTGACTCATTTCTGGACCCGGCGGCTGGGAAGGGACCGCTTCACGGCCCACCAGGCATCGCAGCGCGGCGGGAACCTCGTCTGCCGCCTTGACGGAGACCGGGCCTGGCTCGGCGGCCAGTGCGCCACGGTGGTCGAAGGGACCTTCTACCTGCCGGGATAAAGCTCGACGACGTCGGCCAGCTGCTGCAGCAGCACGCGGCGCTCTTCCGCATCCGAATGGCCGAGGCGCACGACCGTCAGGCTGCGCTCGGGCGAGATGAGCACGTACTGGCCCATGTGGCCGATCATGGCGAACACGTTCTCGTCCGCCCGGTCCGGGAACAGGGGATGCTGCTCTTCCCCGGTCGGACGGTTGATCCAGGTCTGCAGGCCGTATTGCGGGCTTGCCGGGCTCGGCGTCCGCATCAGTTCCACCCAGCGGCGGGGCAGGATCTGCGTGCCCCGATAGGATCCGCCGGTACGCAGAAATTCGCCGAAACGCGCCCAGTCCCGTGCGGTCGCGTGGATCAGGCTGCCACCGATGAGCGTGCCCGATGCATCGTATTCGGGAACGACCGAGGTCATGCCGAGCGGTTCGAACAGCCGTTCCTTGAGATAGCGATCGACCGCCTGCCGCCGCACATCGGGATCGTTACTGTCGGTCAGCGCGCGCGCGGCGATGTCCGCCAGGATCACGGTCGTGTTGCTGGAGTATTCGAACTTCTCGCCCGGCTCCGCCTCCAGCGGCTGCTCCTCCGCCCAGGCGGCCATGTCGTCGCGCCCGTCGAGGAACAGCATCCGGACCTCGGACGAATCGTACGGCGGATCGCCCGCCTCGGTGTGGCGCAGGCCGGACCGCATCTGCAGCAGCTGGCGCAGGGTGATTTCGCCGCGCGGGTCGCCCGATTGCTGCCACGCCGGAACGGGCGCCCGGTCGTCCAGATTGAGGCGCCCGTCCGAAACCAGCAGTCCGATCAGCGCTGCCGTGATGGTCTTGGACATGGACCAGCCGATGAAGCGGGTGTCCGGTCCGTAACCGGGTGCATATCGCTCCGCCGCGATCTCGCCCGCGTGATAGACGACCACCGCGCGCGTTTCGCCCAGCGCGTCTTCCATCGCGAACAGGTCGTCGACCTGCCGAGCGAGCTGGTCACGTGCGGCACCCGGATCCTGCGACACCGCCTCGAGCGCCTCGGGGGTCAGGGGGTCCGGCTCGGGATCCTGCCCACCACACGCGGCGAGGGCTGGCAGCGACAGGAGCAAGGCGATAGGGAGTCGCGAAATCATGGCAGGTCAGTCGCCGAAGGGGTCCCGAAATTCAATGCGTAAATCCGGAACAGCGCGCGGCACGTCACGATGGAAAGCATGGCGCTGGGTCGCGCTGGCCGTCCTCGCGGTGCTTGCCGCCGCCTTCTATTTCAATCGCACCATGATCTACGGCAATGCGGAGGCGGGCACCGCCTATGCCGCCCGCGTGGCCTGTTCGTGCCGCTATGTCGCGGACCGGTCGCTGGAGGACTGCGCCAAGGACAAGCTGGCGGGCATGGAACTGGTCACCCTCTCCGACGACGACGAGACGAAGACGGTCACGGCCCGTTTCCCGCTGATCGCGACCAGCCGCGCGACCTTGCGCGACGGATACGGATGCGTGCTGGAGGAGTGGGAAGGCTAGGCCGCTGGCTCGGTCGTGTCGATCCAGCCGCCGCCCAGAACCCTCTCCCCGGCGTAGATGACCGCCGCCTGGCCGGGCGCCACGCCGTATTCCGGCTGCTCGAACCGCAAGGTGACTGCCGCGTTATCGCCGAGCGGACCGTCGAGCACGACCGGGACAGGCTTCGCCAGCGAACGGACCTTGGCCGTCAGCGGCGCGTCCGGAAGCGGACCGATGCGGTTGGTCTCCACGATCCGCGCGGCCCGGGTCGCGAGCATCGCCTTGGGGCCGACGCGAACTTCGGCGCTCGTCGCATCGAGCTCGACGACATAGAGCGGTTCGGGCTGGCCCCCGATTTCGAGCCCGCGCCGCTGGCCGACCGTGTAATGGATGACGCCGCGATGATCGCCCAGATGCTCGCCCGTTTGCGCATGGACGATCCGCCCCGCGCGGCCGCCTTCCGGGCGAAGCGACTTCACGATCTTGGCGTAATCGCCGTCGGGCACGAAACAGATGTCCTGGCTGTCGGGCTTGGCCGCGTTGCGCAGGCCTGCATCGCCGGCAAGGTCGCGCACCTGGGACTTGGGCAGTCCACCCAGCGGGAAGCGCAGATAGGCGAGCTGGTCTTCGGTCGTGGCGTAGAGGAAATAGCTCTGGTCGCGTGCGGGATCGTGGGCGCGGTGCAGTTCCGGTCCCACGGGACCCATCACCCGCCGCACGTAATGCCCGGTCGCAAGGCAATCCGCGCCCAGCTCGCGCGCCATGGCGAACAGGTCCGTGAACTTGGGTCCCATGTTGCAGCGGATGCAGGGCACCGGGGTGCGTCCGGCAAGGTAATCGTCGGCGAACTGCTCGACCACGTCCTCGCGAAAGGCACTTTCGTGATCGAAGACATAGTGCGCAAAGCCCAACCGGTCGGCGACGGCGCGGGCATCCGCGATGTCGTCCCCGGCGCAGCAGGCGCCCTTGCGCCCGGTCGCGGCACCGTAATCGTAGAGCTGGAGCGTGATGCCGATGACCTTCGCACCGCTGGCCACGGCCAGTGCCGCGACGACGGAACTGTCGACACCGCCCGACATGGCGACGACGATCGTGCTGTCCGCGGCGGGCCTGGGCAGGTCGAACAGGCGCTCCGCGTCCTGCGCGGTCAGGGTGTCCAGAATGTCGGGCATGACTGCGTCCATACAGGAGGCGGCCCCGCCTTTCCATCCCCGATCCGCGGCACCTTCCGTAATCCTAATCGCCGGTAAATCGGTGATTTACGCGATCTTGACCATGTTCTTCTACACCGGCCCGCATGTTCGAGAATCCTACCTTCGACACCGGTCAGGCGACCGACCGCGACTCGTCGGGTTTGCGCGCGTTGACTTGGCTCGACCTCGCGGCGCGATTTGCAGCCATCAGGGAGTTGCGCAGCACTCTGGCGCGCCATCGGCATGGCCATGCCGGAAGCTTCGCGCGGCTCGCGGGGCAGGACAAAAGGTGTGACGAACGGTCTGTTAACCACGTCGATTTAGGTCACGGCAAAGCCGATCGCGCAAAGCCTTCCGGAGACGAAGGCGCACCCCACTGCGTCGAACCCGGCCACAGAGGCGCATGATGATCGAGAACCAGAATATCCGACCCGACCAGGTCATCGGGCCGCTTGGCGAGCCGCTGACGCTTGCCGATCTGCCGTCGCCCAAGACGCGTCGCTGGGTCGTGCGCCGCAAGGCCGAAGTCGTCGCCGCCGTGAATGGCGGGCTGTTGACGATCGACGAGGTGCTGGAGCGCTACAATCTGACGCTCGAGGAATTCGCATCCTGGCAGCGCGCCGTCGACCGTTCCGGCATGCAGGGCCTGCGGGTCACGCGTATCCAGCATTATCGCGACCTCTACGAACGCCAGCTGAAATACTGACCACCGCACTTCCCGGGAACCTTTCGTCGGCTGAAGACCTGTTCCTCCACTACCCCGCCCGCTGCGGGGAACCGTATCTTCCGGGCATCCGTTGTCGATGCACCGGAAGCGGGGAAACAGGAGGAATATATGCTGGGTTGGATTATCGCTCTCATCGTAGGTGGCGTCGCCGGTTGGCTCGCCAGCATGGTGATGAATCGTGATGCCTCTATGGGCATCTTCTGGAATATCGTCGTCGGCTGCGTCGGCTCGCTCATCGGCAACGCGATTGCCGGTCCGCTGCTCGGCATCGGCGGCAGCGTGCAGGAATTCTCGCTTACGGGTCTCATCATCGCCTTCGTGGGCGCGGTGGTGCTGCTCGCGATCGTGAACCTGATCCAGCGTGGTCGCGTCCGGTAAGGACACGGATCTGTTTGGTACCCGAAGGGCGGGAGGTTTCGGCTTCCCGCCCTTTTTCGTTCCGGTCCGATATTCGCTGGTCCGGCGCAATCCGCCGCCCGTCGACCGCGCATTGCCTGCCCGGTGACGCGCGTGTAGGAGATGCTTGCGAAAGGTGACATAGCCGCGTAATACACCTGTTCGCAAGAAGGGCAGACGATGAATTACGAAACGCCGGTTCACGCCGAAACGGCCAAGCCTCTCGGGGAATCCACCTACGATACGGTCGATCCGGACGCCCGGGGCGGGCGGCGCCGGCTCTATGTCATCGGCGCGGTAATCGCGATCCTTATCGCGGGCGCGATCGCGTTCGCCTACATGACCGGTGGCGGCGAAACCGCGACACCGGCCGGCGGCGATTCCGAGCAGGCCCCGACGATCAGCGTCATCACGCCCGGTCGCGCGACGATCGAAGGCACCATCACGGCCACCGGCACCCTTGCCGCCCGTCGGTCGGTGCCTGTGGGCGTCGTCGGCGAGGGCGGCCGCGTCGTCTCGGTCACCGCGGACGCCGGTGACTGGGTGGAAGCGGGGCAGGTGCTCGTGTCCATCGACCGCGCCGTCCAGAACCAGCAGGCATCGGCCGCCACCGCGCAGATCGAAGTCGCGCGTGCGGACGCGAACCTGGCGCAGTCCAATCTCGACCGCGCGCTGCAGCTCGTCGATCGCGGCTTCATTTCCACGGCGGACGTGGACCGCCTGACCGCGACGCGCGATGCCGCGGTCGCCCGCGTCCGCGTGGCGCAGGCGCAGGCGAGCGAACTGCGCGAACGCAATGCCCGCCTGAACGTGGTCGCCCCGACATCGGGTTACGTGCTGGAGCGCATGGTCGAACCCGGGCAGGTCGTCTCCGCCGGGTCCGGTGCGCTGTTCACCATCGCACGCGGAGGCGAGATGGAACTGAACGCGCAGATCAGCGAAACCGATCTCGCCAGGCTGTCCGTCGGTGTTGAGGCTACCGTCCAGCCGGCCGGCACCGACGAGGCCTTTACCGGCCAGATCTGGCAGCTGGCGCCGGTCATCGACGAACAGTCGCGCCAGGGCGTCGCCCGCATCGCGCTGTCCTACGCCCCCGAACTGCGGCCCGGCGGCTTCGCCACCGCCCGCATCCAGAGCGGGACGGTCGTCGCGCCCCGGCTGCCCGAATCCGCCATCCTCTCGGACGACGAAGGCAGCTTCGTCTATGTCGTCGATAGCGAGAACAAGGCCCGTCGCCGCGCGGTCACCACCGGTCTGGTGACGCAGGAAGGCGTCGCGATCACCACCGGCCTCACCGGGACAGAGCGCGTGGTCTTGCGGGCGGGCGGCTTCCTGACCGACGGCGAAACCGTCAATCCGCAGAAAGCGGAGAACTGATTCCTCATGGATTTCAGCCAGATTTCCGCATGGTCGATACGCAATCCGGTCATACCGCTGGTCTTCTTCACGGCGCTGCTGCTGGCGGGGCTGCTGAGCTTCGCGCGGATGGACGTCGTGAACAATCCGGACATCGAGTTCCCGGCGGTTAACGTCTCGATCTCGCAGCCCGGTGCCGCGCCCACGGAAATCGAGAACCAGATCACCCAACGCGTCGAATCCGCGGTGCGCTCGATCAACGGCGTGAAGACGATCAATTCGACCGCCAGCGAAGGCAATTCGAACACCTTCATCGAGTTCGAGATCGGCATCGACCCGAACGATGCGGTGTCCGAAGTGAAGAACGCCGTCGACACGATTCGCGGCAGCCTGCCCGACGGCATTCTGGAGCCGCGCGTCACCAAGGAGGAAATCGCCGGCGGTTTCCTCGGGGTCTATGCCGTCGAGGCGGACGACATGACGATCGAGCAGCTCAGCTGGTTCATCGACGATACCATCGCCAAGCAGCTCCTCGCGATCGAGGGCATGGCCGAAGTCAGCCGGTTCGCAGGCGTCGACCGCGAAATCGAGGTCATCCTCGACCTGCCCAAGATGCAGGCCTTCGGCGTCACGGCCAGCCAGATCAACGCCGTCCTGCGCCAGACAAACGTCGACGCCGCGGGCGGCGCCACGGAAGTCGGCGGGACGCGCCAGTCGGTCCGCGTCCTCGGCAGCACGGAAACCGCCTACGAACTGTCCCAGCGGCAGATCCAGCTCGGCAACGGCAATACGGTCAAGCTGGCCGATGTCGCGACCGTGCGCGACGGCTACAGCGAGCGTACCTCGATCAGCAAGGTGCGCGACAAGGAAGTCGTCAACTTCGCCATCTCCCGCGCCAAGGGCGCGTCCGACGTCACCGTCTATTACGAGGCGATGGAGGTTATGGAGCAGATCGAGGCGGACAATCCGGGCATCACCTTCATCCCGCTGTTCAACACGGTCAAATACACCGAGGAACAGTACGAAACCTCCATGGCCGCGATGATCGAGGGCGCAATCCTGGCCGTCATCGTCGTGTTCTTCTTCCTGCGCGATTGGCGCGCCACCGCCATTTCCGCGATCGCCATTCCGCTGTCCGCGATCCCGACCTTCTGGTTCATGGACTTGCTGGGGTTCAATTTGAACCAGCTGTCATTGCTGGCCTTGGCGCTGGTGGCGGGGGTGCTGGTCGACGATGCGATCGTGGAGATCGAGAACATCGTCAGGCACATGCGAATGGGCAAGTCCGCCTATCAAGCGTCCATCGATGCGGCGGACGAGATCGGCCTGCCGGTCGTCGCCACCAGTTTCTGCATCGTCGCGGTGTTCCTGCCGGTGGGCCTGATGCCGGGCATTTCCGGGCAGTTCTTCAAGAATTTCGGCATTACCGTGGTCATCGCGGTGCTGATGTCGCTGGCCGTCGCGCGGATGATCACGCCGATGCTCGCGGCCTATTTCCTGAAGGCCAAGGGCCATGCCTCGCATGGCGAAGGGCCGATGATGGACCGGTACATGGGCGTGCTCGGCTGGTCGCTCGATCGCGGCAAGATGTACGCCCGCCGCAAGGGGCTGGATGCCCCGCGGAACCGGTTCCTTTACGGGCTATCCTTCACCGCGGTGGTCATCGCCCTGATCATCCTGCCGATGCTGGTGTCCTTCGGCCTGCCCGGCGACGACCAGAACCCGGGCATCCCGGGCGCCTTGCAGGCGATCCAGTCCCTTTCCGTGCCCGAACAGGTCGCGGGCGCGATCGGGGGCGCTCCGGACAGCTGGCTGCACGGCTTCTTCCTCAAGACCTTCGAGTTCCTGGAATTCGGTGCGACCATTCTCGTCGCCTTCCTCGCCGGGCTCGTCTTTCTGAAACTGATCGGACTGCTGTTCGGGCGGATGGACGCCTGGCGCTGGCTGGAAGCGCGTTTCTACGACCACCGGGCATGGATGCTCATGGTGGGCTATTTCGCGCTGCTGCTGACCGTGCTGCTCTTCATGAGCGTGCCGCCGCAGTTCCAGCCGACCATCAACGACGACAACAGCCGGGTCGAGATCGAGATGGTGCCCGGCACCACGCTGGAGACGACCGAGCGCGTTGCCGACCGCGTGGCCGCGATCCTCTACGAACAGCCCGAGGTGGAGCGCGCGCTGGAGCGGGTGCGCGAAGGCGCGGCCACCATCTTCGTGACGCTGAAGGCGGATCGCGAAAAGACCTCGATCGAATTCGAACGCGACCTCGCCCCTACGCTGGCGCAGATCCCGGACGCGCGGGTGCGCTTCCAGTCCCAGTCGGGCGGGTTCGGCAGCGGCCGCGACATGACCGTGATGCTGGCCGGGTCCGACCCCGAACTGCTGGAAGAAACCGCCGCGACGCTGGTCGAGCAGATGCGGGGAATCGACATGCTGGTCGCTCCGCGCATCAGCGCGGACGTGAACCGGCCGGAAATCATCATCGAGCCGCGCGCGGACCTTGCGGCGGAACTGGGTGTCACCACCGCGGCGCTCAGCCAGACGATCCGCATCGCGACGCTGGGCGAGATCGAGCAGAACGCGGCCAAGTTCTCGCTTTCGGACCGCCAGATCCCGATCCGCGTCAAACTGCCGGAGCAGTCGCGCGAGGACCTGACGACGATCGAGAACCTGCCCGTCCCCACGGCGAGCGGTGGCTCGGTGCCACTCGCGCGCGTCGCGGAAATCAGCTTCGGGTCCGGCCCGACCTCGATCCAGCGCTACAACCAGAACCGGCGCGTGCTCGTCGGTGCGGACCTTGCATCGGGCGTGGTGAAGGGCGAGGCGCAGCAGCGGATCGACCAGCTGCCGATCCTGCAGGACCTGCCGCAGGGCGTCATTCGCGATGTCGTGGGCGAAGACGAATGGCAGCAGGAACTGATGAACAGCCTGACTGTCGCGATCCTGTCGGGCATCCTGCTGGTCTTCGCCGTGCTCGTCCTGCTCTACAAACGCCTGATGAGCCCGCTGGTAAACATGACCTCGCTGGCGCTCGCGCCGCTCGGTGGCATCTTCCTGGTCTGGCTGGTCGGCCAGCCGCAGTCGATGCCGGTCTATATCGGCGTCCTGCTGCTCTTGGGCATCGTGTCGAAGAACTCGATCCTGCTGATTGACTTCGCGATCGTCGAGATGGAGAAGGGTACCCGCAAGTTCGACGCCATCATGGACGCAGGCCACAAGCGTGCGCAGCCGATCGTGATGACGACGGTCGCGATGACCGCGGGGATGGTCCCGATCGCCCTGTCCGGCGTCCTGGGTTCCGGCGACGGCGCCTGGCGCGCGCCCATGGGCACCATGGTGATCGGCGGCCTGATCATGTCGACGCTGCTGACCTTGCTGATCGTCCCGGCCGGCTTCAGCCTGGCGGACGGCATCGAGAAGCGGCTTGGTCCGTGGCTGCGCACCCGCATGCTGACCTACCGTCCGGGAGACGGCGGAAAGCATGATGGTCCGTCCGGCACCTCGGATGAGCAGGGCGGCGCGGCCGTGCCCGCAGCGCGGCGGGACGATCCGGGGCCGCATCCCGCCGAGTGACCCGAACCGCGCAACAGGTTTCCGCCTTCGGCGGTGCCCCGCTTCCGCCTGACCGCGCGCGGCGCATGCGCATCGCCGCCACGCTCATGCTGGTGGCGATGGCCGTGCTGTTCTTCGGCTCCCGCCCCTTTCTGGAAGCACACCCGGCTGTCGGCTATCTCCACGCCTTTGCCGAGGCTGCCATGGTCGGTGGGCTGGCGGACTGGTTCGCGGTCACGGCGCTGTTCCGGCACCCTCTCGGGCTGCCGATCCCCCACACCGCGATTATCCCGGAAAACAAGGACCGCATCGCCGACACGATGGCGCAGTTCCTGCGCGAAAACTTCCTGACGCCAGCGGTCGTAGCGCGCCGGATGCAGGCGATGAATGTCGCGGGCGCCGCGGGGGAGTTCCTGTCCCAGCCGCAATCGGGGGCTGGTACGCGGATCGGGGAAGGGGCGGCCGAACTGATGGCCGGCGTGCTGGAAGCCCTCGATCCGGAACGGCTCGGCGGGCAGGTGCGTGCCGGGCTCAAGACGCAGCTCGCCCGGCTCGAGATCGCACCTTTGCTCGGCCAGATGCTGGAAGCGGCGATCGCGGACAAGCGGCACCTGCCGCTGATCGATGGTTTCGTGCGCTGGGCGGGCCTGACGCTCGAGGATAACGAGCAGATGGTCCGCGACATGATCCACGCACGCGCCAACGCCCTGCTGCGCTTCACCGGGCTCGACGAGCGGCTGGCGAATTCCGTTCTCGACGGGCTCTACAAGCTTCTCGCCGAAGTGCTGGTGGACAAGGACCACCCCTTGCGAAACAAGATTGAGGAAGGGCTCGAAAGCATCGCCCGCGACCTGCAGCACGACCCGGCGACGCGGGAAAAGGTCGAGCGGATGAAGCGCGAGCTGCTGGAAAACCCGGCGGTGGCGGACTGGTGGCAGGGCGTGTGGGAGCGGCTGCGCCTCGGCCTCATCGACCTCGCGCGTCGCCCGGATGACCTTATGGGCGGCCAGATCGGCGAAATGGTACGCGAACTCGGCCTCGCCCTCTCGGGCGACCCGCGCATGCAGCGCCAGGTCAACCGCTTCGCCCGCCGCACCGCCGTCGGCGTCACCTCACGCTATGGGGGACAGATCGTGCGGCTGGTGTCCGAGACGGTGCGCCGCTGGGACGCGAGAACGATAACCGACCGCGTCGAGAACGCCGTCGGCCGCGACCTCCAGTTCATCCGCATCAACGGCACGCTTGTCGGCGGCCTTGTCGGCATGACCCTGCACCTGATCGACCGGCTGGTGTGGGGGTAGTGATTGCACGCCTGATCAATTGGGAATCGTGAAGAAAACCGCACCTTGGAAGATCGATTCTATGGGAGTTCCCTCAGCGTTTAGCGCGGGAATCAATTCGGCCCTTTCCAACAACCGGTCGCAAACGATCCGATCGAACTCCTCGGGACGGGTCGAACGCTGAATATTGCAACTAGTCGGTTTGCCCTCCTCGTCGACATTCAGCCTAAAATAAATCAGCCCTTGCATTCCTTTTCGGATCAGGTCGGTGGGGTAGTCGCTATCTCGAACCCAGCCGAGACTGTCACCTTTAATCAAGACACGACGGGTCAGCGATCGATGGGCTTGGATATCAATACCCCACGTCGATATGAGATCATCGGTGCACTTCCTCATCGCCTTCATAGGCTCGCCAAGAGAACCGGTTTCAAGTACCACGCGACCACGACGTTTTGATTCAATGGCGACAAATTCTACCGCCGCTTCGTATTGCGGCGAAATTTGTTGGCCAAACAGGTCGAAGGGATTGCTCGGTTCCAGATCAGCGTCTGTTTTGGCGGTCTTGGCATCGCGGCTTTCCGGGTCTTCGACCTCGTCCAAGGTAGATCTGGAAATCATGAGTGCCGGTGAGAACCGGCCTAAATCGGCCTCGATGACATCTTCTTCTCGCAGCTCACCGCTTTCACCGAATTGTATTCTGACATCAGAGCGAGCGAATTTCTCGAATGGTGCGCCCGCGACTACGATGGAAAAGTTGTCTCCAGGTTGGTATCGTTCGAGATAAAATAAAACCTTCTCATCACCCTCGCCAAACATCCGCGCGAGACGGCAGGCCCCCTCGGCGTAGTCCAAAGCCCACTCGGAAGACGGCTCCATATGTTTTTCCGTCTTAGCATTGGCGAGTGCGGAAAAAGAAACGGCGGCACCCATAGATACCGCCGTCGCAATAAGTCTGTATAAATAGATCATCCGACAAGATTACGCGTCGGAGTTGCGGTATTCAAGTTGTCAGAGCTTCTCCGTCAGCTCCGGGACCGCCTTGTAGAGGTCCGCGACCAGGCCGATGTCGGCGACCTGGAAGATCGGGGCGTCCTCGTCCTTGTTGATGGCGATGATGGTCTTGGAATCCTTCATGCCGGCGAGGTGCTGGATCGCGCCGGAAATGCCGATGGCGATGTAGACTTCCGGGGCGACGATCTTGCCCGTCTGGCCGACCTGGTAGTCGTTGGGGACGTAGCCCGCATCGACTGCGGCGCGACTGGCACCGACACCGGCATTCAGCTTGTCCGCCAGCGGGTTGATGATCTGTTCGAAGGTCTCGCCATCCTTGAGCGCGCGGCCGCCGGAGACGATGATCTTGGCGCTGGTCAGTTCGGGGCGGTCGCTTTCCGCGAGTTCCTGGCTGACGAAGCTGGACGTGCCGGCATCGCCGGGGCCCGAGACGTCCTCCACCGATGCGGAGCCGCCTTCCGCTTCCGCCTTGTCGAAGGCGGTGCCGCGCACCGTGACGACCAGCTTGGCATCCGAGGATTCCACGGTCGCGATGGCGTTTCCGGCATAGATCGGGCGAGTGAAGGTCTTGTCGCCTTCCACCGAGAGGATGTCGGAAATCTGCATCACGTCGAGCAGGGCGGCGACGCGCGGGGCGATGTTCTTGCCCGTGGTCGTGGCCGGCGCGACGAGCGCGTCGTAGCCTTCCATCACCTTGGCCACCAGCGGGGCGACGTTTTCGGGCAGCTGGTGCCCGTAGGCGGCATCGTCCGCCTTCAGTACCTTGCCAACGCCTGCGATCTTGGCTGCGGCGTCCGCGGCGGCGCCGCAGTTCTCGCCCGCGACCAGCGCGTCGACATCGCCGAGCTTGCCGGCAGCGGTCACCGCCGCCAGCGTCGCGTCGGCGACGGTTTCGTTGTCGTGTTCGACCAGAACGAGTGTCTTCATCGGTTCATTCCTTCATGCCGGGCCGCCTGCGGGCGATCCCCGTGATCCAAATGCTGGCTCAGACGATGCCGAGCGCCTTCATCTTGGCGACGAGCGCATCGACGTCCTCGACCTTTTCGCCGGCCTGCCGCACGGGCGGTTCGGCGACCTTTGTGGTGGTGAGGCGCGGCGCGATGTCGACGCCGTAATCGGACGGCGCCTTGGTATCGAGCGGCTTCTTCTTCGCCTTCATGATGTTGGGCAGCGAAGCGTAGCGCGGCTCGTTCAGGCGCAGGTCGGTGGTGACGATGGCCGGCATGGTCAGCTTGACCGTTTCCAGGCCGCCGTCGATCTCGCGCTTCACGGTGACGCTGTCGCCGTCGATCTCGACCTTGTTAGCAAAGGTGCCCTGCGGGCGCTCCATCAGCGCGGCCAGCATCTGGCCGGTCTGGTTGCTGTCGTCCGAAATCGACTGCTTGCCCAGCATTACGATGCCGGGCTGTTCCTCGTCCGCGATGGCCTTCAGGATCTTGGCGACGGCCAGAGGCTCGACCTCTTCGTCCGTCTCCACCAGGATCGCCCTGTCCGCACCCATGGCGAGCGCCGTGCGCAGCGTTTCCTGCGCCTTGGCCGGGCCGATGCTGACGGCGATGATTTCTTCCGCCTTGCCGGCTTCCTTGATCCGGATGGCTTCCTCGACCGCGATCTCGTCGAACGGGTTCATGCTCATCTTGACGTTGGCAAGGTCCACGCCGGTGCCGTCGGCCTTGACGCGCGGCTTGACGTTGTAATCGATCACCCGCTTCACGGGCACGAGGATTTTCATGGGGCGAAAGTCCTTTCTTCAGGGCAAAAATCGGCGCGAAGCTGCGCCTTTCTAAACGAATGCGTGGGGCAGACATTGCGTTCCGAACGGCGCAGGTCAAGCCTTCCGCGAGGCGTGGCGGGAGCAAACGCGCGTGCCGTAGCGTTAGGTGATCGGATCGGGGGCGCTGTCCCCGCAACAGGGGTGCGCAAACCATGTCCGAGAACCCGAAAACAGTCGGCGAAATCCTCGATGCGCTGGAGGAAAAGGCCGGAAGCGAGGACGAGGTTTCGATCGGCGACGTGGTCGAAACCTTCGGCAACAGGTCCTACGGGCCTTTCCTGCTCGTCCCGGCACTGATCGGGGTCTCGCCCGTCGGCGGCATACCCGGGGTTCCCACCATCCTGGCGATCATCGTCGGCCTGTTCGCGGTCCAGATGGTGTTCGGCCGGCGGAAGCTCTGGCTGCCGGCCGTGCTGAAGGATCGCGCGGTGGACGGCGAGAAGCTGGCCGGTGCGGCGGACAAGATGCGCGGCGTGGGCAAATGGCTCGACAAGGTGTTTCGCGAACGGATCGAATGGGTCACGGCGGACCCGGCGCCGCGGATCGCCGCCATCATCGTGACCCTGATCTGCGTGTCCGTGCCGCCGCTCGAACTGCTGCCCTTCGCAGTTTTCGCCCCGATGACCGTCGTCGCCGCATTCGGCCTCGCATTGCTGGTGCGTGACGGGCTGCTGATGCTGATCGCCTTCGTCGGCAGCGCCGCCGTGTTCGTGCTGGCGGCTTACTCCCTGCTGGGCGGCAGCGGAGGTGGGGGCGGCTGAGGCCGGACACGAAAAAGGGGCGAAACCTCGCGGCCCCGCCCCCTTTTAAAATGTCCCTGACGGGTCAGGCCGCTTTCTTGACCTCGGCCACGATCTTCTTCGCGGCGTCGCCCAGATCGTCGGCGCTGACGATGGGGAGGCCGGAATTCTCGAGAATTTCCTTGCCCTGCTCCACATTGGTGCCTTCCAGGCGGACCACCAGCGGGACGGACAGGTTCACGTCCTTCGCCGCCTGGACGATGCCGTTGGCGATCACGTCGCACTTCATGATCCCGCCGAAGATGTTGACCAGGATACCCTCGACCGCCGGGTCCTTGAGGATGATCTTGAACGCGGCGGTGACCTTCTCGGTGGTGGCACCGCCGCCCACGTCGAGGAAGTTGGCCGGGAAGGCGCCGTTCAGCTTGATGATGTCCATCGTCGCCATGGCGAGGCCGGCGCCGTTGACCATGCAGCCGATATTGCCGTCCAGCTTGATGTAGGCGAGGTCGTATTCGCTCGCTTCGACTTCGGCCGGGTCTTCCTCGGTCTCGTCGCGCAGTTCCTCGATGTCCTTGTGACGGAACAGGGCGTTGCCGTCGAAGCTCATCTTGGTGTCGAGCACCAGCAGCTTGGCGTTGCCGCTGTCGTCGGGCTTGGTTTCGACCAGCGGATTGATCTCCAGCATCTCGCAGTCCATCGCCATGAAGGCGGAATAGAGCTGCTTGGCGAGCTTCTGCGCCTGCTTGTTGAGGTCGCCTTCCAGCTTCAGCGCGAAAGCCACCGCGCGGCCGTGATGGGGCATGAAGCCCTGCGCCGGGTCGATGGTGATGGTGGCGATCTTCTCGGGCGTGTGGTGGGCCACTTCCTCGATGTCCATGCCGCCTTCGGTGGAGACGATCATGGCGACTTCGCCGCTGGCGCGGTCCACCAGCATGGAAAGGTAGTATTCCTCGGCAATGTCGACGCCGTCGGTGACGTAGAGGCGATTGACCTGCTTGCCTTCGTCGCCGGTCTGGATCGTCACCAGCGTGTTGCCGAGCATTTCCTCGGCATCCTTGCGCACGTCGTCCAGCGAATGGGCCAGCCGTACGCCGCCCTTGGCATCGCCCGCCAGTTCCTTGAACTTGCCCTTGCCACGGCCACCGGCGTGGATCTGCGCCTTCACCACGTAAAGCGGTCCGGGCAGCTTCTCGGCTGCGGCGACCGCTTCGTCCACGGTGAGAGCGGCGTGCCCGGCGGGAACGGCGATGCCGTGCTCGGACAGGAGTTCCTTGGCCTGGTATTCGTGGATGTTCATCGAATCTCGATCCTTGGCTGGAGAGAAGGGGAAGTCGGCGCGCCTGTAAGCATGGATCGCCGCGCTTGCAAAGTGGCTGTGTTCATCCCAACAGCGCTGCGACATGATCGACCGTTCCCGACTTCGTGAAATCCTTGCCGAGGCAGGCCGGATCGCGATGTCGCGCTGGCCCGGGGCGGGCAATTCGGTGGAAAGCTGGGAGAAGGAGCCGGGCAGCCCGGTGTGCGAGGCGGACCTGATGGTCGACGCCTTCCTGAAGCGCGAGCTATCGCAATTGCTGCCGGCGGCAGGCTGGCTGTCGGAAGAAGCGGCGGACAATGCCGAACGGCTGCGCAAGGGGCTGATCTGGCTGGTCGATCCGATCGACGGCACGCGCGATTACCTGCGCGGGCGGTCCGGATGGGCCGTGTCCGTCGCGCTGATCAGCGCGGGGCGGCCGCTCATCGGCCTGCTGGAAGCGCCCGCGCGCGAGGAACGCTGGGAAGCGGAAGCCGGGCAGGGCGCGCTGCGCAATGGCGAAAAGCTGGCGGCATCGACGCGCGAGAAACTGGCGGGCGCGCGCATTCCGGCCGATTCGCTGGCGAAGGCGGACCGGATCCTCGCGCCGGTGGAAAAGCTCAACTCGATCGCGCTGCGCGTGGCGATGGTGGCGGCCGGGCAGGCGGACATCCTCGCGACGCTGCGCTGGGGATTCGAATGGGACATCGCCGCCGCCACGCTGATCGCGCGCGAGGCGGGGGCGGAAGTGAGCGATGCCTTCGGCAACCGATTTTCCTACAACAAGCCGGTGCCGCGCGCCTTCGGACTCCTCGTCAGTGCGCCGCGGATCCATGCAGCCGCGATCGCGCATTTCGCGGAGCGGGCGGCGAGCCTTTCGGCCAAGGTGCCGGACTGACCCTTCGGGACGAGGATGCCGCACGCAAAAAGGGCCGGCGTCGCCGCCGGCCCTTTCCGTTAGCTCATCAAAGACTGGATCAGTTCTGGGCGGCGCGAACGTCGTCCTGGCTGATCGGCGTGATCTTGATTTCCACGCGGCGGTTGAGCGGCTCGTTCACGCCGTCGGCGGTCTGGACGCGCAAATATTCGGTCTGTTCGCCGAAGCCTTGGGTCGCCATGCGGGCCCGGCTGACGCCGCGCGAGGCGAGGTAATCGGCCACGGCCTGCGCGCGCCGGTTCGACAGCGCCTGGTTGGTGCTGGGCGAACCGGTCGTGTCGGTGAAGCCGTACACGTCGATCAGGCTGTTCGGATAGCGCTGGAGGCTGGAAGCGACGTCGTTCAGGATCGACTGGAAGTTGCCGCCGATCGCCGCCGAGCCGGTGGCGAAAGTGATGTCCGGCATGCGCACCAGGATCGCGTCCTGGTCGCCGATTTCCTCGACATCGACGCCGGTACCGGCAGTCGCTTCGTCGAGCTCGCGGATCTGGTCGTCGAACTGGTCGCCGATGACCGCGCCCGCGGTACCGCCGATGCCGGCGCCGATGATGCGGGCGGCGGTGCTGCCGCCGATGAGGTCGCCCAGCAGGTAGCCGAGCGTACCGCCCAGCGCGCCGCCTGCGGCGGTGCGGCTGAAGGTGCGCTCACCCGTATTGGGATCGGTGACGCAGGCCGAGAGGCTGACCAGCGACATGGCCGCGGCGCCGGAAAGGAGCATTTTCGATTTTATCATAGGTAAATCCCCGAATCTGTATTTGCGAACAGGCACGCCCACCCGCGCCCACGATCAACACGCGATCGGGCGGAGCGTTCCGGAAGGCAGCGGGCATGGCGAATTTTTCCGCGCGAAGCCGCGGCGATGTGCTAGCGGGGCGGGCGTGACACCTTTTCCCTGGACCGACGTCCTCATCATCGCCTTCCTGATCGTGCTCAACGGCATCTTCGCCATGTCCGAGCTCGCGATCGTCTCCGCGCGCACCGCGCTGCTCGAATCGGCGGCGGACAAGGGCAGCAGCGGCGCGCGCATCGCCAAGGAGCTGGCGGCGAACCCGGGCAAGTTCCTGTCCACCGTCCAGATCGGCATCACCCTGATCGCGATCCTGACCGGCGCGTTCTCCGGCGCCAGTCTGGAAGGCCCGGTGGGCGAGCGGCTGGCGGCCCTCGGCGTGCCGGAGGAATATGCGGGCGAGACCGCCTTCATCGGCGTCATCGCGCTCACCACCTATTTCAGCGTCGTGGCGGGCGAGCTGGTGCCCAAGCAGCTGGCCCTGCGCGCGGCGGTGCCGATCTCCATCCTGATGTCGCGCCCGATGGCGTTCCTCGCCACCGTGGCCGCGCCGCTGGTCTGGCTGCTCGATGCCTCGTCCAACTTCCTCATCCGCCTGCTGCGCCTGCGCCCCTCGGGCCAGTCGAGCGTGACGGCGGAGGAACTGCACATGCTGTTCGCGGAAGCCACGCGCTCGGGCGTGATCGAGGAAGAGCAGAGCCAGATCCTGGCCGGCGTGGTCCGGCTGGCGGAACGGCCGGTGCGCGAGCTGATGACGCCGCGCACGGAAATCGACTGGATCGACGCCGACGCCTCGCTCGAACAGCTGCGAACCACCATCGACGAGAGCCCGCATTCGCTGCTGCCGGTGGCGCAGGGTTCGCCGGACAAGATCCTGGGCGTGGTCAAGGTGCGCGAGGTGCTGGCGCGCATGGTCGGGGGCGAGGCGGTCGACCTGCAATCGCTGATGCGCAAGGCGGAGGTCGTGCCGGACCAGCTGGACGCGATGGACGCGCTGCGCGTGCTCCAGCAGTCGGATGTCGCCATGGCCATGGTGCACGACGAATACGGCCACCTGGACGGGATCGTCACGCCGGTGGACCTGCTGACCGCGCTGGTCGGCCATTTCGAGAGCGACCGCGACCAGGGCGATGCGCCCAGCGTGCTGGAGCGGCCCGACGGCACGCTGCTGATCTCCGGCAACATGGCGGCCGAGGACCTCGCCGACGCGCTCGGCCTCGATTACGACGAGGACCGCGAGTTCGCGACCGCGGCCGGCTTCGTGCTGTCGGTGCTGAAGAAGCTGCCTGTGGAGGGCGAGCGGTTCGAATACCAGTCCTGGCGGATCGAGGTGATCGACATGGACGGGCGGCGGATCGACAAGCTGCTGGCGACCCGCCTCGTGCCCGAGGACCCCGTTATCTAACGGGGCCTTCTATCTAACGGAGCCTTTGCCTAGCCCGGAATCGCCGTCTGGCTGTTCGCGCCGTCACCTTCGGGCGCGGCCAGGATGTCGCGCGTCACGGCGCCCTTGGACACGGTGTTGGTCTGCGGATCGCCCACTTCGCTGCGGATGCCCGGATCGGCGGTGCCGGCGCGTTCCAGCGCGGCTTCTTCCACGTCGCTGCGCTCTACAGGGCCGAACAGCGCTTCCAGCGCCTGTTCCGAAGCGGTGCCTTCGGTCGGACGCGGGGCGCCGGGATCGGGCGGGACCAGGTTGAAATCGGGCGGGACGACCAGCGGCGCCTGGCGCGACACGGCGAATTCGTCCGGCCGTTCGCGGCCGATGATGCCGTTGCCCGCGCCGCACGCGGTCAGCACGGGCGCGAGCCCGGCGATGATCAGTAGGGTGGCTTTGGTACGCATGGTTCAGCTCTCCGCAGCGGAAAGGTCCGCCGTCTCTGCTTTCTCGCCCGCCTTATCGCGTGTGAGGAAGGATCGGGCAAGGATGATGAGGACGCCGATGGTGATGGCCGCATCGGCAACGTTGAAAATCAGGAACGGGCGGAACTCCCCGATATGGAGGTCCGCGTAATCGAGCACGTATCCGTACTGGTAGCGGTCGACGATATTGCCCAGCGCCCCGCCCAGGATCAGCGCGAGGCCGAAGATGTCGCCCATCGCCTTTTCGCGCAGCATCCACACGGTCACGACCAGCGCGATGAGTCCGGTCACCGCGATCAGCAGCCAGCGCGTTTCGGGCGATGTCGCCTCGAACATGCCGAGGGAGACGCCGTAATTGTGGACGCGGGTGAAGTCGAAGAACGGCAGCAGGTCCAGCTTGTCGCCTTCCTGCTTCAGGCCGAGCGGCCCGTCGACGAGGTTCTTGATCACCTGGTCGACCGCGAAGATGACCAGCGCGATGGCGATGCCGACGATGCGGTTGCGGGTCAGGATCCTCACGATGCGGCGTCCATTCCGGCGACCACGCTTTCGCACCGGTCGCACAGCGCGCCGTCCTGCGGCACTTCGGGCAGCAGGCGCCAGCACCGGCCGCACTTGGCATTGTCTGTCGGGGTCACGCTCACGGCCTCTCCCTGTTCGCGGGCGACTGACGCGGTGATGAACAGTTCGGCGAGCTGTTCGTCGGTGAAGCCGTCCGGCACCGCGCCCGCGGGCACGGTGACTTCGGCTTCCAGCCCGGACCGGATGGTCTTTTCCCGGCGCAGCGGCTCGATCGCTTCCATCACGTCTTCGCGCAAGTCGCGCAGGGCCGCGAACTTCTGCGCCAGCGCATCGTCCTGCCAGTCGGCTGGGATCGGGTGCCATTCTTCCAGGTGGATGCTGCCGCGATCGGGGAAGCGGGTGTTCCACACCTCCTCCGCCGTGAACACCAGCACCGGCGCGGCGTAGCGGACCAGCGCCTGGAACACGATGTCGAACGCCGTGCGCGTGGCGCGCCGCTCCAGGCTGCCGGGCGCATCGCAATACAGCCGGTCCTTGCGGATATCGAAGAAGAAGGCGCTGAGGTCCTCGTTCGCGAAATCGACCAGCGCGCGCACATAGGCGTCGAAATCGTAGGCCGCGATGCAGTGGCGCAGATGCGCGTCGAGCCGCGCCAGCCGGTCGAGGACGTAGCGTTCCAGTTCCGGCATGTCCGCCGGATCGACCGCTTCGGCCTCGTAATCGAACCCGCCCAGCGCGCCGAGCAGGTAGCGGAACGTGTTGCGCAGCTTGCGGTACTGGTCGCCCACGCCCTTCAGGATCTCGTCCCCGATGCGGTGGTCTTCGGTGAAGTCGACGCTCAGCGCCCACAGCCGCACGATGTCCGCGCCGTACTGCTCCATCACGGTCAACGGGTTGACCGTGTTACCGAGCGATTTCGACATCTTGCGTCCGTCCGCCGCCATGGTGAAGCCGTGGGTCAGCACCTGGTCGTAAGGCGCGCGGCCGCGCGTGGCGCAGCTTTCCAGCAGGGACGACTGGAACCAGCCGCGATGCTGGTCCGATCCTTCGAGGTAGAGATCGGCGGGCCAGCGCTGTTCGGGCCAGCGCCCGCTTTCCAGCGTGAAGACGTGGGTGCAGCCCGAATCGAACCAGACGTCGAGGATGTCGGACACCATCTCGAACTCGGCCGGATCATGATCGGAGCCGAGGAATTCGCCCTTGCGGTCCTCGCGCCAGGCATCGACGCCTTCGGCGCGCACGGCATCCACCACGCGGGCATTGACGGCCGGGTCCTGGAGGTAGGAACCGTCCGCGCGGACGAACAGCGTGATCGGCACGCCCCATGCGCGCTGACGGCTCAGCACCCAGTCCGGGCGGCCTTCCAGCATGGAACGCAGGCGGTTCTCGCCGCGCGGCGGCACGAAATCGACCCGGTCGATCTCCGCCAGCGCCCGGCCGCGCAGCGTGCCGCCGCCATCCAGTTCGCGGTCCATCGGCACGAACCATTGCGGCGTGCAGCGATAGATGACCTTGGCCTTGGACCGCCAGGAATGCGGGTAGGAGTGCTTGTAATCGGCGCTCGCGCTCAGCAGCGCGCCCGCGTCGGCAAGGTCCGAACAGATCGGCCCGTCCGGCGCGTTGAAATTGGGGTTGATGACCGCGCGGCGTCGTTCCTTGCCGTCCGTATCCAGATCGTCCGCACCCAGCCAGGGCCAGTCGTCGCGATAGCGCCCGTCGTCCATGACCGCGAACACAGGTTCCAGCCCGGCGGTCCGGCACAGCGCGAAGTCGTCCTCGCCATGGTCGGGCGCCATGTGGACGAGGCCCGTGCCGCTGTCGGTGGTGACGAAATCCCCGGCGAGCAGCGGGCGGGGGCGACGATAAAAATCCGACTGCGCTTGAAGATTGTGCATTGGATGCCGGGCAAGGCTGCCTTCAAGGTCCGCACCGCTGAAGCGTGATCGCACCTCGACTCGACCGTCTTCAGCCTGATTTTTCACGAACTTTTCTGCGTGTGGGATACAAGCCTCTGCTACAACGTAACGTCCTAGCGTTCCGCCCAGGTCATCGCTGAATGCATCAAGCAAGACATACTGAACGTCCGGCCCATAGGCCAAAGCCTGGTTCACCGGGATCGTCCACGGCGTGGTGGTCCAGATCACCGCGTGCGCGCCGACAAGTTCCGGGATCGGGCTCTCGACGATCTCGAATGCCACGTCGATCTGCGTGGAGGTGATGTCCTCGTACTCGACCTCGGCTTCGGCCAGTGCGGTCTTTTCCACCGGGCTCCACATCACCGGCTTCGCGCCGCGATAGATGTTGCCCGCCTCGACGAACTTCATCAGCTCGCCCACGATGGTCGCCTCGCTGTCGAAATCCATCGTCAGGTAGGGATGGTCGAAATCGGCCATCAGGCCGAGGCGCTTCAGCTGCTCGCGCTGCACGTCCACCCAGTGCGCGGCATATTCGCGGCACTCGGCGCGGAACTCGGCCGGCGGGACCTCGTCCTTGTTGCGCTTCTTCTTGCGGTACTGTTCTTCCACCTTCCATTCGATGGGCAGGCCGTGGCAGTCCCAGCCGGGCACGAAGGGCGCGTCCTTGCCCAGCGCGCTCTGCGTGCGCACCACCATGTCCTTCAGGATGCGGTTCAGCGCATGGCCGATATGCATGTCGCCATTGGCGTAGGGCGGGCCGTCGTGGAGGATGAACTTCTCGCGGCCCTTGCGCGTCTCGCGCAGCCGTTCGTAGAGCTTTTCCTGCTGCCAGCGCGCAAGGATGCCCGGCTCCTTCTGCGGAAGGCCGGCCTTCATGGGAAAATCGGTCTTCGGCAGGAAGACGGTGTCCCGGTAATCTCGCTGTGCTTGGTCGTCGCTCATGGAACGAGCGCCGTTAGGCGAATTGTGCCGTGTAGGAAAGAGTTTCGCCCGACCCCGTCCGAAGGCGCGCCGGAACTAGGAACCGAGCAGCCGGCGCGCTTCGGCGCAGTCCCGGTCCATCTGCGCCACCAGCGCTGCGATGCTGTCGAATTTCCCTTCGGGCCGGATGAAATGATGGAACGCGACTTCGATTTCCTGGCCGTAGAGATCGCCGGAAAAGTCGAAGAAATACGGCTCCAGCAATTCCTTGGGCGGCTCGAACTGCGGGCGCAGGCCGATATTGGCGGCGCCTTCCAGCTCCTGCCCGGTGGCGAGGATGCGCCCGGTGACGGCATAGATGCCGTAGCGCGGGCGCAGGTAGTTCTCGATCGCGAGGTTCGCGGTCGGGTAGCCGATCTCGCGCCCGCGCTTGTCGCCATGCTCCACGATCCCGCGAATGGCGAAGGGGCGGGTGAGGAGGTGCGCGGCGGTCTGCGGATCGCCCTGGCGCAGCGCCTCGCGGATGCGGCTGGAGGATACCGGCGCCTCGCCGTCCGCCACCGGGTCAACCACCTGCGTCTGGAGGCCGAGCGCGCCGCCATGCTCGCGCAGCAGCGCCACATCGCCATTCGCGCCCTGCCCGAAGGTGAAATCCCCGCCGGTGACCACACCGTGCGCGCCCAGCCGTTCGCACAGGATGCGGCCGATGAAATCCTCCGCGCTCGTCCCCGCCAGTTCCGCGTCGAAGTGGAACACCAGCATCGCGGTCGCCCCGGCGGCGAGGTAGAGTTCCTGCCGCTGCTCCAGCGTGGTCAGCCGGAAGGGCGGGACCTCGGGCCGGAAGAAGCGGACCGGGTGCGGATCGAAAGTGGCGACGATGCTGGGGCGGCCTTCCGCCTGCGCCCACGCGATCGCTGCGCCCGCCACGGCCTGGTGGCCCTTGTGGAATCCGTCGAAATTGCCGAGCGCGATGATCGCGCCGCGCAGCGAATCGGGAACCGGCTCGCGATGGTCGAGCCACCTCACGGCGCGTCGCTCCCGCCTGTCGACCGCAGGTAGGTGACGTAGGAATAGGCCGGCGTGTCGCCTTCGGCCGGGAAGTCCTCGCGCGCCCGGGCCTCCCATTCGCTGCCCAGCGGCTTCATGAAGGTGTCGCCCTCGAAATCGGCATGGACCTCGGTCAGTTCGACCCGGTCGGCCAGCGGGCGGAACACGTCGTAGACCGCCGCGCCGCCGATAACCGCGATTTCTCCGGTTTCATTGTTTCGCCGTGCAAGATCGAGCGCTTCTTTCGCACTTCGCGCGACCTCCGCGCCGGTGCTGTCCCACCGCTCGCGCCGGGTCAGGACGATGTGCCGGCGCCCGGGCAGGAGGCCGGGAAGGCTCTCGAAGGTCTTGCGGCCCATAATCATCGGGCGCCCCATGGTCAGTGCCTTGAACCGCCTGAGATCGGCGGGAATCCGCCACGGAATGTCGCCGTCCCTGCCGATCACGCCGTTGTTCGCGCGGGCATAGACCAGGAATATGTGCCCGCTCACGCCTGCGCTTCGTCCCAGCCCAGCCGCGTCAGGTGCCCCATCTTGCGCCCCTCCCGCGCCCGCGCCTTGCCATACAGGTGCAGGTGCACCAGCCCGTCCGAAAGCCGTTCATGCGCCGTATACGACTGTTTTCCCACGATATTTTCCATCTCGACCCGCGGCGCGATCGTCCGGGTATCCCCCAGCGGCAACCCGCAAATGGCCCGGATGTGGTTCTCGAACTGGCTCGTCGCCGCGCCCTCGATCGTCCAGTGGCCCGAATTGTGGACCCGCGGCGCCATCTCGTTGAAGACCGGCCCCTGCCGCGTGGCGAAGAACTCCAGCGTCAGCACACCCACGTAATTGAGCGCGTCGGCGGTCTGCTTCGCGATCTCGCGCGCCTCGGCCACGTGCCGCGTGACGCTCGCAGGCGCCGGCAGGACCGAACTGACGAGCATGCCGTCCTCATGCGTATTGCAGGAACTGTCCCAGAAGCGGACCTCCCCGTCCCGTCCCCGCACCAGAATGACCGAGAATTCCGCGTCGAACTCGACCTTGCCCTCGTAAACGCAAGGCGCCGCCGGCATCGAAAGGCCTTCGACATCGTGCGCGCTGTCCAGCGGCCACTGGCCCTTGCCGTCATAGCCGTCCCGCCGGGTCTTGAGGATGCCCGGCGTACCGATCCGCTCGACCGCCTCCTCAAGATCGGCGCGCGTCTCGACCGATGCGTGCGGCGCCGCGCGTCCGCGCAACTGCTCCACGAAACGCTTTTCCGCCAGCCGGTCCTGCGCGGTTTCCAGCGCCCGGGGATGCGGGGCGAGACGTTCTGTCATGGGCTGGATCGGCTCGACCGGGACGTTCTCGAATTCCCAGGTGATGACGTCGCATTTCTGCGCGAACGCCGCCATCGCCGCCGCATCGTCCCACTTGTTCTGGAACACGTCGTGGCACACGTCGCCGACCACGTGGTCTTTCTCCGGCGTATAGGCGATGCAGCGATAGCCGAGCTGAATCGCGGCCATCGCCAGCATCCGCCCCAGCTGTCCTCCGCCAAGGATGCCGATGGTGCTGCCCGGGACGATCATGCCCCTGCCGGCCTCTCGGTCACGGCTTCGCTGCGCGCCTGGCGCCAGGCCTTGAGGCGTCCGGCGATGGCATCGTCGTACGTCGCGAGTATCGCAGCTGCCAGCAGTCCGGCATTCGTCGCGCCGGCCTCGCCGATCGCGAGCGTGCCCACGGGAATACCTGCGGGCATCTGCACGATGGAAAGAAGGCTGTCCTGACCCGAAAGCGCCTTCGACTGCACCGGAACGCCCAGCACGGGGAGGTGTGTCATGGCGGCGATCATGCCCGGCAGGTGCGCCGCGCCCCCTGCGCCCGCGATGATGGCCTTGAAGCCGGCGTCCGCCGCGCCCTTGGCAAAGTCCGCCATGCGATCGGGCGTGCGGTGGGCGGACACGATGCGGTCATCGTGTGCGATCTCGAGCTCGTCCAGCACATCCGCCGCACACTTCATGGTCGGCCAGTCGGACTGGCTGCCCATCACGATGGCAATCATCGGGTTCCCCACGCCTAGCGGTCCTTCAGGTAGGAGCGTTCGCCCGGCTGCATCGCGTCATCGAATTCGTAGATGATCGGCTGGCCGGTCGGAATCTCGAGATCGGTAATCGCGTCGTCGGAAATGCCCGAAAGATGCTTGACCAGCGCGCGTAGCGAATTGCCGTGAGCGGAAATGATGACCGTCTCGCCGCTGGCGAGAACGGGCAGGATCGCCTCTTCCCAATAGGGCAGAACCCGTTCGATCGTCAGCTTCAGGCTTTCCGCCTTCGGTACCTCGATACCGGCGTAACGGGGATCGGCGGAAAGATCGAATTCGCTTCCCGCTTCCATGCCGGGCGGCGGCGTATCAAAGCTGCGGCGCCAGATATGAACCTGCTCGTCGCCGTGACGGTCGCGGGTCTCCTGCTTGTTGAGGCCCGTCAGCCCGCCATAATGCCGCTCGTTCAGGCGCCAGTCCTTCGTTTCGGGTATCCAGAGCCGGTCGCACGCTTCCAGCGCCAGGTGCAGCGTGCGGATCGCGCGCGTCTGGAATGACGTGAAGGCAACGGTGGGCAGAACGCCCTTATCGCGCAGCAGCGCGCCGGCGGCCTGCGCCTCGTCGACGCCCTTGTCCGTCAGGTCGACATCCCACCAGCCGGTAAACCGGTTGGCGAGGTTCCATTCGCTCTGGCCGTGGCGGACGAGGATGAGTGTCGGCAAGCTCTGCTCCTTTGGCTGCGGGAGCACGGTCCGTTAGCCTTGCTTGTCGTCCTTGGGAAGCCTCTGCGCCTCGGGAGTCGCGGTAGCGCGCTGCTGCGCCTTGCGCCGGCGCAGGTTCTCGCGCAGCTTGGCCGCCAGTCGTTCCTCGCGGCCGGTCTTGTCGTTTGCGTCGCTCATGGGTGACAGGATGCCGCCAAACCGCGCCGCGCTCAAGCGGGTCCGGTTTTCTCCGGTTGACTTTTGTCCGCCCCGCGCCAATAGCGCGCGCCTGCCGCAATCGGGGCTCCCGTGCTGCTGTAGCTCAGTGGTAGAGCGCACCCTTGGTAAGGGTGAGGCCGAGAGTTCAATTCTCTCCAGCAGCACCATCATCTAGCCGCGAAAATCCCGCATCCCGGCGGCCAAAATCCGCTTGCGGTGCCGGATTGCAGACCCCATGCGGATGTGCATGGACGAAACCGCCGTCGAACCTGCCGATCCCGATGCGTTGACGCAACTCGATCCGCGCTATGTGACCGTCTCGCGCATATCCACCGCGCTCGGATCGATCCCGTTCCTGATCGGCGCCGCCGTCGCGGAAATCTTCCAGCCATTCTATCCCGGTATCGTCCTGGGTCCGGTCGCGCTCATCGTGCTCCTGCTCGTGCTGCGCGTCCCTCAGCGTCGGTGGATGGCGCGCGGATACCAGATGGGCGAGGACCGGCTGCGGGTCGTGCGGGGTATCCTTTGGCGGTCCGATACGATCGTGCCCTTCGGGCGGGTACAGCATATCGACGTCGATCAGGGCGTCCTGGAACGCGCTTACGATCTCGCCACGCTCACGGTCCACACCGCCGGGGTCCATAACGCTTCGGTGCACTTGCCGGGGCTCGCGCATGAAGACGCGCTGGCGATGCGCGAGACGATCAGGGCGCACATCAAGCGCGAGACCCTGTGAACGACCCGATCGCAAGCGACCGCGGAGGCGAAACCGCATTGGCCGATGACGCGGACGACGTGCTGCCGCAACGGACCGCACCGCTCAGCGTTCTGGCGGGCTCTGCCAAATCCGTTCAGAATGCGATCCTGCCCTTCGCATTCATCGCCTTCAGCCAGCGTGACAATCCGTTCGGAATCGGTTTCGCGGTCCTGATCGCCCTCGTGATCGTGGGCCTCGGTATCCTGTTCAGCTACCTGCGCTGGACCCGGCTGACTTACAGGCTGGGGGCCAACGACATACGGGTCGAAAGCGGGATACTGTCCCGCGCGGCCCGGTCCGTACCGTACGAGCGGATTCAGGACGTCAGCCTCGAGCAGAGCTTCGTGCCGCGCTTGCTGGGCCTGGTCGAGGTGAAGTTCGAGACGGGTGCCGGCGGCGGTGACGACCTGACGCTTGCCTATCTGCGGGAGGAACAGGCCGAAGCGCTGCGGGAAGTCGTTCGCGAACGGCGGGACAGGGAAGTGGTGCCAGCGACGGCGGACGGGGAAGCCTCGGGCGAGCCCGATCCGGTCCTCTTCTCGATGGGACCCGGAAGGTTGCTGGTCTATGGCCTTTTCAGTTTTTCGCTTGCGGTGGTCGCTGTCCTGTTCGGCCTGACGCAGCAATTCGAAGCAGTGCTGCCGTTCGAACTGTGGGACTTCGATGCATGGGAAGACCGGCTGGCGGGGTCGGGCGCATGGCTGTCCGGTCTGGGACCCACCGCGCAGATCGTGGGCGGGGCGATCGCCATTCTATCGCTGATCGTCGTCGGCTTCGTCACCGGTATCGTGCGCACCTTCCTGAGGGATTGGGAATTCCGGCTCGAGCGGACCGCCAAGGGCTTCCGGCGCCGGCGTGGGCTGCTGACCAAGACGGATGTCGTCATGCCCGTCCACCGGGTGCAGGCGGTCCAGATCGGGACTCGCATCCTGCGCCGGCAGTTCGGCTGGCACGGCCTCAAATTCGTAAGCCTTGCGCAGGACAGCGGATCCTCCAGTCACGATGTCGCGCCATTCGCCAAGCTCGCGGAGATCGACCCGATCATCCGGGCCGCCGGGTTCGAACCACCCGCTGGTGATCTCGCCTGGCAGAGGCCGAGCGGGGCTTATCGCGTGGACAAGGCGCTTCTCGGCTTTCTTTCCATGGCTGTAGTCGCCGCGGTCACTTGGGTCTTCGCACCATTCTTCTGGATCGCGCTCATCCCGCTCGCGGTCGGCGTCTTCATTGCGTTTCGCGAAGCCTTCGTCTGGCGATACGAGCGCAACGCGCTGTGCGAACGTCAGCTTTTCCAGCGCAGCGGCTGGCTGGCGCCGGATACGCGGATCGCCAACCGCGTGAAGCTGCAATCGGTGGAGATTTCGCAAGGACCGCTGGCCCGCAAGCGGGGATACTCGACGCTTCATCTGGGCCTCGCCGGTGGCAGCTTCGACCTTCAGGGCCTGCCCGTTGCGCGGGCACGGGAATTGCGCGACGCGGTCCTCGCGAGCATCTCGCGCACCGATTTTTCCGAGCTGGTCTAGGCCCTGAGGTCGGCCCACTCCGGATTGTCGTCGAACTTGGCCGCGACGTAGGAACATTGCGGATCGATCTTGAACCCCTGCTCGCGCGCATCGGCGACCAGCGCATCGACGAGTTGTCCGGCGATGCCGCGCCCGCCGATTTCCCGAGGAACGATGGTATGCGTGGCGATCCGGACATCGGTGCCGCGCGGCTCCCAGTCGAGATGGCCCCGACTGTCGCTGTCGGCCGGCTCTGCGACGTAGCGGCCCCCGTTGTCGCGAACTTCGTGGCGGATGGTGACGTCGACCATGGCGATCCTCCTTCTTGCGCAGAACGAGCGTCCCGCTAGGGCCGTTCCCATGAGTGCAAGAGCCCAGTTCCTGTCCGACAATGCCGCGGCCGTCCATCCGAAGGTGTGGGAGGCATTGCGGCGGGCCGACGAGGCCGATTCGCCCTATGACGGCGATGCAATTAGCCAGCAGCTCGACGAGGCGATGACCGACCTCTTCGGCCGGGAATGCACGGCGCTCTGGGTGGCGACCGGCACTGCGGCCAACTGCCTGGCGCTCGCGACGCTGTGTCCACCCCATGGCGCGGTCGTCTGCCATCGCGAGGCACATATCGAGATGGACGAGGCAGGTGCGCCCGGCTTCTTCCTCCACGGCGCCAAGCTGTTGCTTGCCGAGGGCGAGCACGCCAAGCTCACTCCGGATGCGGTGCGCCGCGTGGTGGAGCCTATCCGGGACGACGTGCACCAGGTCCAGCCCCATGCCGTCAGCGTCACACAGGCGAGCGAGTACGGTTGCAGCTATCGCCCCGAGGAACTGCGCGCATTGCGCAACACGTGCGACGAGCGCGGTCTCGGCTTCCATGTCGACGGCGCGCGCTTCGCGAATGCGGTGGCGTTCCTGGGATGCAGCGCGGCGGACGCGATCGGCGGGGCGGATGCCTTCAGCTTCGGTTTCGTCAAGAATGGCGCGATGAACGCGGAAGCGATCGTATTCTTCGATCCGGAGGCTGCCGGGCTGGCGCGCTACCGGCGAAAGCGGGCAGGGCACCTGCAGTCCAAGGGACGGTTTCTGGCGGCGCAGGTGCTGGCGATGCTGGGGGACGATCTCTGGCTAGACAATGCACGATCGGCCAATTCCGCGGCCCAGGCGCTGAGCGCGCACGCCGGCGAACGGCTGCTGCATCCGGTGGAAGCGAACGAGGTCTTCCTCGCCTGCACGCCCGCCGAGCGGGATGCCCTGCGCGCGCAGGGCTTCGGTTTCTACGACTGGGGTGCGCGGGCGGCCCGGTTCGTGACCGCCTGGGATACCCGGCACGAGGATGCCGAGGCGCTGGGTCTCGCGATCGCGAACCTATGACCACGAGCGACGGCGCGAGCCTGTGGGAGCCGCGCAACCTCCTGCCGTTCCTGCTGGTAAGCGTCATCTGGGGCGGAACATGGCTGGTCATCCGCGACCAGCTGGCCACCGTTCCGGCGCAATGGTCGATCACCTACCGTTTCGTGGTCGCGGCCGCGGGCATGTTCCTGCTGGCCGCGTTCCGGGGCGAGAGACTGGTACTCGACCGCAAAGGGCAGGGCTGGGCGCTGGTGCTGGGCGTGCTCCAGTTCACGCTCAACTTCACTTTCGTCTACAACGCCGAGCGGTTCATCACCTCGGGTCTGGTCGCGGTCATGTTCGCCTTGCTGGTCGTGCCGAACGCGGTCCTGGGGCGACTGCTGCTGGGTCAGGCGATCACGCGGGCGTTCGTGACCGGATCCTGCGTCGCAGCCGTGGGAGTGGGGCTGCTGTTTCTCCAGGAATGGCGCGCTTCGCCCGCTACGCTGACCGAGGTCCTGCTCGGGGCCGGGCTGACGGTGGGGGGAATCCTTGCGGCGAGCTTCGCCAATATCGCGCAGGCGATGGAGGGGGCGAAGCGCCAGCCGTTCCTCACCTTGCTGGCATGGTCGATGCTGTGGGGCGTCGGAATCAATGGCGCGATGGCGCTGGTGACCGCCGGGCCGCCCACTTTCGATCCGAGGCCGTCCTACCTCCTTGGGATCGTCTATCTCGGCCTGCTGGGATCGGTGGTTACGTTCCCGCTCTATTACGGGCTCGTCCGCAAGGTTGGGGCGGGGCAGGCGGCCTATTCGTCCGTTATCGTGCCCGTCGTCGCAATGATCCTGTCCACGCTTTTCGAAGGCTATCGCTGGGACTGGCTGCCCGCCGCGGGGGCGGTCCTCACGCTGACCGGGATGGTGGTCGCACTGCGCGGGCGCAAGGCGGCCCCGCCACCGCGCGCTACGCCCGAGCCATGAGGTCGCGCAGCCCTTCGCGATAGGTCGGGAAGCGCGGCTGCCAGCCGAGCACGCGTTTCGCCTTGCCGGTCGCGACCCTGCGATTCTCCGCGTAGAAGCCGCGCGCCATCTCGGACAGGCCCGCCTCGTCCATGGTCTGGAGCGGGGGCGGCGGGACGCCGAGCAGTCGGCAGGCCTCTTCGGTCACTTCATTGCCGCTCGCCGGTAGATCGTCCGCCAGGTTGTAGGCCCCTGCCAGCGCCTGCGTTTCGATGGCCGCGAGAACACCGGACACGATATCCTCGACATGGACGCGGCTGAAGACCTGCCCGGGCATGTCGATCCGGTGCGCCTTGCCCTCCTTTACCCGCTCGAGCGCGCTGCGCCCCGGGCCGTAGATCCCCGGCAGACGGAAAACATGCGCGCCCGCATCGAGCCAGCGCGAATCGCACCGGGCCCGGGCCCCGCGCCGCCCGCCGCCGATCGGCGCGCTCTCGTCCACCCACGCACCGTCCTGATCGCCAAAGACGCCGGTCGAGGACAGGTATCCGAGCCACCGTCCGCCCGGCAAATCGCCATAGGCATCGAGCACCGGGTCGCTTTCGTCGGCTGGCGGCACGCTGGACAGAACATGCGATGCCCGCTCAACAGCGGTGCGAACCGCGTCCGTATCTCCGAAATCGATCGTTCCGTTGCTCCCGGTCGCTTCGACTTGCCAGCCCTTCGCGGTGAGCGCATCGGCGATCCGGCCGGCCGTGTATCCGAGGCCGAAAATGAACATCTTTGCCATCCGGTGCTTGTGACCGGTTGATCGCCGCAGGGAAAGCACCAAGAAGGTAAGCATGGATATCGCCCGCACCCCCTCCACCCCCGAAGGCAACCCGGAACTGGCAGACGCCGCGCCCGAACCGAAGGAGCCGCCCGTCATCCGGCGGGAGGATTACGAGCCCTTCCCTTGGCTCGTCCCGCAAACCGCGCTGGACTTCGGCCTCGGGCTGGAGCGCACGAAAGTGGTCGCCCGCCTCACCGTTGAGCGCAATCCGGCCGCCGAGCCGAGCGCCACGATCCACCTCAATGGCGACGGGCTGGAGCCGCTGGAAGTCGAAATCGACGGAACGCCGACTCTCGAATGGTCGCTCGAGGACGGGGACCTCCTCCTGTCGCTCCCGGGCGAGAAGCACGAGGTGAGGATCGTCACCGAGATCGATCCTTCGGCCAACAGCCAGCTCATGGGCCTCTATGCCTCGGGCGGCATGCTGTGCACCCAGTGCGAGGCGGAAGGGTTCCGGCGGATTACCTTCTTCCCGGACAGGCCCGACGTGCTGTCCGTATACACCGTGTCGATGCGCGGCCCGAAGGACCAGTTCCCGATCCTGCTTTGCAACGGCAACGAAACCGCGAGCGGCGAAACCGAGGACGGCCTGCGCTGGGCCGACTGGCACGATCCCTGGCCGAAGCCGAGCTACCTTTTCGCGCTGGTGGCGGGTGACCTGGTCGCGAAGTCGGGCACGTTCACCACGATGGGCGGACGCGAGGTGGAACTCAACGTCTGGGTGCGCGAAGGCGACCTGGACCGGACCGATCATGCGCTCGAATCGCTCCGACGTGCCATGAAATGGGACGAGGAGACTTTCGGGCGCGAGTACGATCTCGATCTCTACAACATCGTCGCCGTGTCTGACTTCAACATGGGCGCGATGGAGAACAAGGGTCTCAACGTCTTCAACACCAAATACGTGCTGGCCGATCCGGAAACCGCGACGGACGGCGACTTCGACGCGGTCGAAGGGGTGATCGCGCACGAATATTTCCATAACTGGTCCGGCAACCGGGTGACTTGCCGCGACTGGTTCCAGCTGAGCCTGAAGGAAGGCTTCACCGTCCTTCGCGACCAGCTCTTCAGCCAGGACATGCAGGGCGAGGCGGTCAAGCGGATCGAGGACGTGCGCGTGCTGCGCAGCGTTCAGTTCCCGGAGGACAGCGGGCCGCTCGCGCATCCGATCCGGCCCGATTCCTTCCGCGAAATCAGCAATTTCTACACCGCGACCGTCTACAACAAGGGGGCCGAGGTCATCCGAATGATGCGGACCATGGCGGGCGAGGAGCGGTTCCGGAAGGGCACCGATCTCTATTTCAACCGCCATGACGGCGAAGCGGCGACGTGCGAGGATTTCGTCAGCGCGATCGAGGATGGCGCCGGTCTCGACCTGCAGCAGTTCCGCCTGTGGTATTCGCAGGCCGGTACTCCGAAGGTCTCGGTCGATCTCCGCCACTCCGGCAGCACGGCCACACTGGCGCTGCGCCAGGTGGTGCCGCAGACCCCCGACCAGTCCGACAAGAAGCCCATGCCGATCCCCCTCAGGATCGCCCTGTTCGACCGGGAGACCGGGCGGCACGGGGGCGAGGAAGTGGTCGTGCTTGACGCAGCGGAAGGCGAATGGACCTTCGAAGGGTTCGACCGGGCGCCCGTCCTGTCGATCAATCGCGGTTTTTCCGCGCCGGTGTCGATCGAACGGCGCATCGAGGAGGCGGATCTCGTGTTCCTGGCGGCGAAGGACGACGATCCCTTCGCGCGCTACGAAGCCATGCAGGAACTCGTAACCGGGCATCTGGTCGCCGCGGCGAAGGGAGAGCTTTCCGACGATGCGCGCAGCCGGGCGCGGGATTTCATCGGGGAGGCTTTCGGCGCGATCCTCGCAGATGAAGCGCTCGATGACCAGATGCGCGGCGAACTGATGATGCTTCCGACCCAGACCTACGTCACGGAGCAGTTCGACCAGGCCGATCCGCAGCGTGTCTTCGAGGAGCGGGAAGCACTGAAGCGCACACTGGGCGAACGGTTCGTTGAGGAACTGCGCGCGATGCACGATCGCGCTTCGTCGGTGCCCTACAGCCTCGACGCAGAGGCCCGCGGTGCGCGCAAGGTGAAAACCCTTGCTCTCAGTTTCCTCGCCGCCGCCGATCCGGCGGACGGCGCGCAGCGTGCCGAGCGGCAATACGAAGCCGCGGACAACATGACAGACCGGCAGGGCGCCCTGATGGTGCTGACCGGACTGGAAGGACCGCAGAGGACCCGCGCGCTGCTCGATTTCTACGAGCGTTACCGCGACAATCCGCTGGTCATCGACAAGTGGTTCGCGCTGCAGGCGACTTCGCTGCACCCCAAGGTGATCGAGCATGTGAAGGCGCTGGCCGAGCACCCAGACTTCACCCTGCGCAATCCCAACCGCGTGCGCTCGCTCTACATGGCGTTCGCCGGCAATCCGCATGGCTTCCACGCCGCCGATGGGGAGGGGTACCGGCTGGTCACCGACCTCGTGCTGGAACTCGATCCGATCAATCCGCAGACCGCGGCGCGCTTCGTCCCTTCGCTGGGGCGCTGGCGGCGGATCGAACCGGGCCGTGCCGCGAAGATGCGCGCGGAGCTGGAGCGGATCGCCGAAGCGCCGAGCCTGTCGCGCGATACGTACGAACAGGTGACCCGCAGCCTTGGCTGAGGCGCTCCGATCTGACCTGCTGGACCCGGTCCCGCACGGGTTCATGACCCGCAGGGGAGGCAAATCCGCCGGATCGGTCGCCGGCCTGCAGTGCGGGTTCGGCGCGGATGACGAGGAGGACAACGTCCGGGCGAACCGCGCGGCGGTAGTGGACGCGGTTTTGCCGGGCGGTATCTTGCTGACACCGTACCAGGTTCATTCGCCCGATGTCGCGATCGTCCGGCAATCTTACGAAGGCAGCGAGAGGCCGCGCGTGGACGCGCTGGTCACCGATCGCCCGGGCCTGCTTCTCGGCATCCTGACGGCAGATTGCGCGCCGGTCCTGTTTGCGGACCGGGAAGCGGGCGTGGTCGCGGCCGCGCATGCGGGCTGGCGCGGGGCCTTTGGCGGCGTACTAGCCAACACGCTTGACGCGATGGAGACGCTGGGCGCGAAGCGGAGCCGCGTGGCGGCGGTCATCGGGCCGGCGATCGCGCAGCGGAGTTACGAGGTGGACAGCGGCTTTCGCGACCGTTTCCTGGATAAGGACGGGAGTTTCGACGCCTTCTTCGAGAGCGGGCGGGAGGGCCACTACCAGTTCGATCTGGCAGGCTTCGTGTGCCGCGCCCTGTCCGACGCTGGCGCGGGTGCCATCGCGGACCTGGCGCTCGACACCTATTCGGATCCGGAGCGATTCTATTCCTATCGCCTCTCCACCCATCGGGGGGAGAGCACTTACGGCCGGCAGATCAGCGTCATCGGCCTGCCGCGCTGACCCGCGCGCGATTTGCGGGGACACTTGCGCCGCGGCGTACGGAAAGTGCCAAAAACACAGTTGGCACATCGGTCGATCCTGTCTATCAGCCCGACCAAACCGGCACCTGAAGGGGCCTCTCCACGCATACCCGCAAAAGGCGCGGCATGCACCGTCCAGGGGGCAGAGGCAGGTCCGACGGTTCGGCGAAATCCAATTCCCGCATTGCGCGGGCGATTGCAGGACAAGACAGATCGATGGCTGACACGACAGGCACCAAACCCGAAGAAACCGTGGCGAGCGATCCGGCAACGGAGACCGCGCCGGGCATGCGCCGTCGTGACGTCCTCGGAATTCCGGCGGACGTGGCCGCGGTCAGCTTTGCCGGTGTCGGCGGCCTTGCCGTGCTCTACCCTCTGATCAGCCAGATGGCCCCGTCCGAGGACGTGCTGGCCGAAAGCACGACCGAGGTCGATACGGCCGGGATCGAGGCGGGCCAGTCTATCAAGGCGGTGTTCCGCAAGCAGCCGCTGTTCGTGAAGCGCCTGACCCCGGCGGAGATCGAGGCGGCGAATGCCGTGCCGACGTCGTCGCTGCGCGACGCGCAGACGCTGGAAGAGCGCACCGATCCTTCGCATCCGGACATTCTCGTGACCATGGGCGTGTGCACCCATCTCGGCTGCGTGCCGCTGGGCGCCGCCGAAGGCGAGAACAAGGGCGAGTTCGGTGGGTATTTCTGCCCCTGCCACGGCTCGCATTACGATACGGCCGGACGCATTCGCAAAGGCCCTGCACCGACCAACCTCGAAGTGCCCGAGTACAGTTTCTCAGGCGACGTGCTGCGTGTCGGATAAGTAAGAGAGAGCGATCATGAGCTTCCCCTGGGCCCGCCAATACACTCCGGCCACCGGCTTCACCAAGTGGGTGGACGAAAAGCTGCCGCTGCCGCGTCTCGTCTACAATGCTGTCGGCGCCGGCTATCCGGTCCCGCGCAACCTGTCCTACATGTGGAACTTCGGCGTGCTCGCCGGCTTCTGCCTGGTTTTGCAGATCGTCACCGGGGTCGTCCTGGCGATGCACTACGCCGCCAACGGCGAAGTGGCATTCGCGACGGTCGAGCACATCATGCGCGACGTCAACTGGGGCTGGATGATGCGCTACATGCACGCCAACGGCGCCAGCTTCTTCTTCCTCGTTCTCTATCTCCACATCTTCCGCGGGTTCTTCTACGCGTCCTACAAGGCGCCGCGCGAGATGATCTGGCTGCTGGGCGTGGTCATCTTCCTGCTCGCCATGGCGACCGCCTTCATGGGGTACGTGTTGCCATGGGGCCAGATGAGCTTCTGGGGTGCCAAGGTCATCACCGGCCTGTTCGGCGCGATCCCGCTGGTCGGCGAACCGCTGCAGGTGTGGCTACTGGGCGGCTACGCGCCCGACAACGCGGCACTGAACCGCTTCTTCTCGCTGCACTTCCTGCTGCCCTTCGTGATTGCGGGTGTCGTCATCCTGCACATCTGGGCGCTGCATATTCCCGGCTCGTCCAACCCGACCGGCGTGGAAGTGAAGAAGGAAAGCGACACCGTTCCGTTCCACCCGTACTACACGGCGAAGGACGGCTTCGGACTCGGCGTCTTCCTGATCATCTACGCGGTGTTCGTGTTCTTCATGCCGAACGTGCTGGGCCACCCGGACAACTACATCGAGGCGAACCCGCTCTCGACGCCCGCGCACATCGTGCCAGAATGGTATTTCTATCCGTTCTACGCCATCCTGCGCGCCTTCACCTTCGACTTCATCCTCCCGGCCAAGCTGTGGGGCGTGCTGGCGATGTTCGCGTCGATCCTGCTGTGGTTCCTGCTGCCCTGGCTGGATCGTTCGCCAGTGCGCAGCGGCCACTACCGTCCGCTGTTCCGCAAGTTCTTCTGGTTCGGCCTGATCCCGACCATGGCGGCCCTGTTCTATCTGGGCGGTGCGCCGGCGGAGGAGCCGTACGTTATGTTCAGCCAGATCTTCACGGCCTACTACTTCCTCCACTTCCTGGTGATCCTGCCGATCATCAGCTCGATCGAAAAGCCCGAACCGCTGCCCTATTCGATCACCGAGGCGGTGCTCGGATCCGACAAGGACGAGGTTCGCGGCGAATATTCGGACGTGGATCCGGTACCGGCGGACCGGCGCGGCGACGCGCTCCCGGCAGAATAAGGCTCAAGGAAAGACACACGCAATGATCCGTATCGGTGCAATTCTTGTCGGCCTTGGCTTTACGTTGGTCGTTCTCATTTCCTTCGTCACCGGGTTCATCACCTGGTCGACGGAAGAGGTGGAGAAGGGGCCGGAATACAGCTTCCACGAGCATCCGCAGAACATCGCCTTCGCGCATGAAGGCCCGTTCGGCCATTGGGACACGCAGCAGCTGCAGCGCGGTTACCAGGTCTACAAGGAAGTCTGCGCGGCCTGCCACAGCCTGAAATACGTCGCTTTCCGCGATCTGGGCGAGCTCGGTTACTCCGAAGCCGAAGTCGCCGCCCTTGCGGCCGAATGGCAGGTCCCCGGCATCAATCCGGACACCGGCGAATCCGTCCTGCGCCCGGGCGAGCCGACGGACTATTTTCCGGATGTCTATCCGAATGCCGTCGCGGCCGCCGCGGCGAACAACAACGCCATTCCGCCCGACCTTTCGCTCATGACCAAGGCGCGGCACAACGGTTCTGACTACGTCGCATCGCTGCTTTCGGGCTACGAACCGGTGCCGGAAGAGCTCAAGGCGCAGTTCCCGAATTTCAACACGCCTGAAGGCCTGTATTACAATTCGTACTTCCCGTACCTCAACATCGCGATGGCGCCGCCGCTGACCCAGACCGGCCAGGTGAC